>JAKLLO010000052.1 GCA_023150095.1 Zoogloea sp.
ACGTGTGCACCCTGCCGTCGATGCTGATGAGCCGCTTCGCCAACGTGCTCGACATGTTCGAGCTGCCCTTCGACGACGGCGGCTTTGGCCTGCGCATGGCCTGGCACCCGCGCAACCACGTGGACCCGGCGGTCAGCTGGCTGCGCGAGCAGGTAGTCGGGCTGGTGCCGGGCCAGCCGGCGGCGTAGCGGGCAACGTGGTCGCTTAGTTGTCGAGGCCTTCCAGGAGCAGCGCCCCGCAGGCGGCGATGTTGTCGATGTGGGATTGGCGCATGTCGTCGAGCATCGCCCGGGCCACTTCATCCGGCACCCGCGGCAGCACCTCCTCGATCTTGCGCACCACCCAGGCCTGGCCCTTATTCACAAACTGCAGCCGCGCGGCGAGGCCGTCGATGGCCAGCGTCTTCTGCACGAAGGCGCCGGTGTCGTGGGACGCCACGCCGCCCAGGCGCTGGATGGTCTTGTAGAGCGCCACCGCGTTGGCGCCCTCGTCCTTCTGCAGGCGCTCGAGCACCGCGCGGACGGGGCTGCGGCTGTCCAGCCCGTCGCGCAGGATGGCCAGCACCCGGGCGCCGGCCCGCTCGGCTTCGAGCAGCGCGTTGAGGCGTTCGATGGTTTCGGGATCGGGCCCCTCGGCGGTCTCGCCGAAGTAGCCGGGAAACTCTGCCGCGTAGCACGGCGGCGAGGATTGGGCCGGGATGTCCGGCGAGGCGGACACGTCCGGCGTGGCCGGCGCCTGCGGGGCGCGGGGATGGTCGCTCATCGCAGGCTCCTTCAGTCGGCCCGGCGGATCACGAACACCGCCGGATCGTCGCCGTGATCCAGCAGCACGCTACGCACCCGGGCCTGCCACAGGGTGCGGAAGTCCTGTGCCTCGTCCGGGCTGGCCACGCCCGACAGGCAGCGCTGCATGAGCGGCGCCATCCGGGGATCGGCCGGCACGTGGCGCAGATGGGCCGCGGCGTCCACCGACAAGCCGGTATCAACCCGGGTGAAGCGCAGGTCGAGGGGCTGGCTGACATCGAAGGCCATCAGGTTGCGGCGATCGAAACGCCCGGCGAGGCCCTTGAAGCCGCTGTCGGTGGTGCCGCCGGTGAGCATCGACACCACGTTGGCGATCACGCCGGTGACGCCTTCGCTGCGCCCCTCGCGGAAGCTCGCCTTCACCGCGCCGCGCTCGGGCACGGCGTCGCCGTACAGCGCCATCAGCGCCTGGCGGGTGAGCCAGTAGGCGCTCGCCACCGTGGGGCACGAATGTCCGGCCAGTTTGACGGCGTCCAGGTAGCCGTATTCGACGAGGCCGCCGTCGAAGGCACCGAGAAATTCGGCCAGCGGATCGCGCAGGCGCAGACGGGGAACGAGATCGAAGAACTGCGGGTAAGGCATTGCGACGCTCCACTGATGACGGGAATCGCCGGCCGGAAACCGGCGCGGCGATTCAGGCTAGCGTCGCCCGCCTGGGCTCGCCTTGATCGACGACAGGCCGGACCTCAATAAACGCGGGGCACCCGGTCGCCCACCGTGAGCGGCGCAAAGGGCGGCAGGCCGAAGGTCGAACAGGCGGCGAGCGGCAGATCGTGGCGATAGCGGGCGGCGTCCCGCTCGGCGCGGGTCCATTTTTCAAGGGCGAACTCGTAGTCGGGCAGCGACAGGCCCAGGGTCTTGTCGGCCATCGCGGCCGGGATCGGGTGGGCCGCCTGATGGCACAGCAGCGCGGCAAAGCGCGGGCTGCCCGCCCCTTCGGCGCGCACCTGATCGAGCTCGCGGGTGGCGATCGCGGTGTAGTGGCGGCCCAGCTCGCGGTAGGCGCCCACCAGATCGGCGTAGGAGTTGATGGTCATCGACACGGTGGAATCCTGCGGGAAGATCGGCGTGAGGAGGTTGTCGTCGATCGCCCCCTTGCCGGCCAGCAGGCGGGCCAGAAAGGCCGAGGATTCGCAGGGCAGCGCGTCGTCCTCGCCGCAGCGGGTCAGCACCCGGTCGTCCGCACTGCGCTCGGTGGTCTGGCGCTGCCGCCAGTCGGGGTAGTCGAAGGCCGGCTTGATGATCCACAGGCGGGTCCGGGGGGCGCGCAGACAGCTGTCGGGGTCGGCGTCGCGGCTCACGCAGCCGGCCAGGAAGGGATAGGGCCAGCCCCAGATCGGGTACGAACGCACCCGCGGCTCGGCGTGGGCGTCCATCGCGTCGCCCACCGTCTCCAGCGCCGCGTGGGCATCGCGGGCGGCCTGGGTGGTGCCGGCCATGCGGCGGCTGGAGCGGCGCAGCACCAGCTCGTCGTAACAACCGCGCGGCCAGCCGGCGAGGCCCGGCACGTGCAGGTGCAGGCCCTTGCGGATCAGCAGCTCGTTGCGCAGCAGGCACAGGTCGCCCATCGAACCGCCCTTGTCCTCGGCGTGATCGGAGACGATCACGTCCTTCACGCCCTCGACGATGGGGGCGTAGGCGCCCAGGTTGTCGGACGAGCCGCCATCCACCAGGCGCACGTAAACCGGATCGCGGTCGGTCACGTATGCGGCATAGGATTCGCCCAGGTAGAGCGGCGCCGGCAAGGCCAGGTGGATGGCCCGCCGGGCTTCGCTGGTCTTGGCCTCGCCCGCCTCGTCGAGGTTGCGCAGGTCGAGCCCCCAGTTTAGGTTGAGGACGTGCTGCGCCAGCGCCGCGCTGAAGCGGATCGGCTGGCCATAAACCCGCTGGTTGGCGTCGAAGAACGCGGCCGAGGCATTGACCGCCGTGAGCAGCGAGGCATTGCGACGCCCCTTCTGCAGGCTCCGGTCCTGGTTCTCGAGATCGGGCAAGGCCAGGTCCACGTTGATCGCCCCCACGCCGCCGGCGCATTGCTGGTCGGCGGTCATGCGGAAGATGTCGCGGTCGAAGTTGGTGTCGTTGCGGCCGGTCCAGCCGAGGATCGAGCGGCTGGGCGCCGCGGTGGCATTGATCACCCAGCGCGGTGGCGACTGGCGGCCGTCGGCGTACAGGCTGGCGAGCCCGGCAAAGGTCAGCCGCGCCGGGTCGGGACGGATCCGGAGGTCGTCGCCGCGATCAAGCAGCCCGGCTTCGGCGCTGTCGCGGGGCGTGTGGCTGGCGAAGCTGGTCTTGCCCCGGTCGGCGCCCTGGTCGATCACGAAGTGCCTCACCGCGCCCACCTGCGCCGCCTCGCCGATGTCACGCTCCAGGGCGCGGGCGTCGAGGGGTTCCAGGCCGTAGCTGATGCCGATGCCTTCGCGATAGACGATGCGCGACGGCGAGAGATTGATCGGCCAGTCGAAAACCGTGTTGGCCACCCACGCCATCGGCAGCGACAGCAGCGACACGCTCACCAGCGCGCCGTAGGTGGTGTAGCTGCGGACGCGGGCGCCGACGGAGTTGCCAAACTCGCAGCGCTGCCAGGTGAGGATGTCGGCGTGGCAGCGGACGAACTGCTGGTGAAGGGTGTCGCGCCGCAGCCCGTCACCGTTCCAGTAGGCGCGGGCGGCCGCCAGGGCTTCGGGGTCGGCGCGGCTGCCCGCCCCGACCGGCGCCGGGCAGAACAGATCCTGTTCGGGCATGCCGCGCCGGGCAGCCTCGGCGGCGATCAACCCGGGCGAAAAACGCGACAGCAGGCCGGCCGGGATGCAGTCGCGAAAATAGCGCTGCAGATTCTTGTCGGCGGGCTTTGGCTCACCGCTCTCCGGCCGGTTGCGGATCAGCCGCGAGTAGGCGTAGAACGCGGCGTAGCTCCCGCCGGACACCGACGACACCGCATCCGCCTGCCAGAACAGCGAGTTGTCGAAGCGGGTGGGATCGCGGCTCAGTTCGAGCGGGCTGCTCACCGACGCCGCCAGCACGCCCATGGCGAACGACGAGGCCTTGGTGCCGCCGCCGGCCAGGGTGATCGCGATGCCGGCATCCGCATCGTGGGGCACCACCGGACGGCAGGCCTGATCCTCGGCGCCCGGGGGCGTCATCGCTGCAACGACGGGGGATAGCGCAAATGCGGCGGCGCCCAGCCAACCGCCCAGATTGGGGAAACGCATGATCCTCTCCTCGTCTGCCCGCCACCGCAAATGCGGACCGGATTATGACAAGTTAGACCATCACGCCCCGGGACTCAATGCTCCTTGCCGTCGATGCGCGGGCTGATGAGCCGCGGCAGCATCCGCCCGCCGAGGATCGCGAAGCACAGGAACCAGCAGGTCGCCGCCAGATGCACCCACGCGGTGTAGGCGCCGGGCGCCAGCTGGGGCAGCACCACGCGCACCACCAGCCCGGCCAGCATGATCCAGATCAGCAGCTTGTCGCCGGCGTCGAAGGCCACCTTGCGGCCGGTGTGGCCCTTGGAGATGCGCACCAGCATCGGCGGGATGATCAGCCCCATCACCCCGAAGGTAAACAGATGGATCGACACGCTGCCGGTCCACGCGTGCGCGCCGACGAGCCCGGCCAGCTCGACCAGCAGCTGCAGCGCGATGGAGAGGTAACCCAGGTACATCACCGCCAGGTCGATGCGGGTCATCGCCAGGCCAGGCTTCCAGCGCGTGAAGCGCACGAGCAGCAGCACCGCGCAGACAAGCAGCAGCCCGCCGGCCAGCCACACCGGCAGCCAGGGCTGGAAGACCAGCGCCAGCGCCGAGAACTTGATCGCGCCATCCAGCCGCGGATTGCGCAGGATCTCGGCCTGGAACACGCCCTTCATGAACTGGGTGAGCGTGCGCTCCAGCATCACCAGAAACGCCACCCGGAACAGCCCGACGGCCATCACCGCGCCGGCGTGGAAGTGGTCCGCACTCTGCACCAGCAGCTTGGCGGCGAGGAAGGTGGGCAGGATGAGGAGGAAGAAGTAGTTGTCGCGGAAGCTGTCCTGCTGGCGATGGCGCAGCAGCGTGACGAGCAGCATGCCGACGATGGTGCCGAGGAAGGCCAGGTTCGACGCCCAGAACAGCCACGCCGGCCAGCCGCCGCCAAAGGCCATGCCGATCCGCTCGAAGATCCACGCCGCCACCAGCACCACCAGCGAGGCGCCGTGATAGCCGCGCACCTGCACCCAGTTCTTGGTGGCGGTGAGCAGGAAGCCGCCCATCACCGCCCAGCCAAAGCCGAAGAACATCTCGTGGGCGTGCCACTGCACCGGCGCGACCGGCGGCGCCGGCAGGGCCAGATGGCCGGTGAAGACGAGCGCCCACAGCATCGGCAGCGCAAGGCCGGCGAGGCAGGCGAGGAGGAAGAACGGCCGGAAGCCGACGAGCCAGAGGGGTTGGGTGGCGAGTTTCATGGGCGCAGCGGGAGAAGAGGTTCGGCCCTGACGACCGGAGCCCCAACGCTATCCCGCGCCGCCCACCCGCGCCTTGATCAGGGACAGGCCTGCTCAGTCACGGCCGCGGCCATGCCCGTGGCCGTGCCCCGGCCCACCCCGCTCGTCGAAACGCTCGGCGCGCCGGTCGTCGCGACGATCTTCCCGACGGTCGCGGCGGTCGTCGAAGCGGTCGTCGCGGCGATCCCGGCGGTCATCGAAGCGCTCGTCCCGGCGGTCGTCGCGACGGTCGTAATGGCGGCCGTATTCGGCGCGGTAGCGCGGGGCATAGACGTTGCGGTACCAGCCGTCCTGCACGAAATAGACCGGCACGCCGCAGGCATCGTAGCGCCCGCAGTAACGTCGCCAGTCGCGGGCGTGGCCGGGCGGCACGCGCAGGTAGAGGGGCGCGGCGGCGTACGGCGCCGGGCGGATGACCATCGGCTTGGGGTACATCAGCACCGGCCGGGGAAAGTTGCCGATGTCGATGCGCCCGTAGAAGTTGGGATCGCCAATGCCGATCGACACGCCGACATCGGTGGCCATTGCGCCCTGCGCGGCCGCGGCGAGCACCGCCGCGCTCAAGATTCGCTTCATGGAAGACATGCGTGGATTTCCTGTTCGTTTTTATTGCACATCGGGCAAGAATCGGCCGGAAGCCACACAGGCATTGCCAGCCACCTCGCCCACTGTAGAAGCGCAAGAACGGCAAGGCAGTAAGAATCTGTAAGGGTTTGCGACGGGCGTCTCAGTCTTCGCCGAACACCGTCACCCGGTTGCGACCGCCGTGCTTGGCGGCGTACATGGCGCCATCGGCGTGGAGCAGCAGGCTCACGTCGTCGGCGCCGTGCTCGGGATAGACGGCGATGCCGATGCTGGACGACACATCGAGCCGCAAGCCCTCGATCTGGAATGATTCGGCGAGGGCCACGCGGATCTTCTCGGCCACCAGCTCGGCGTCGTGGATGGAGTCGATATGGGGCAGGAGCACCACGAACTCGTCGCCACCAAAGCGCCCGACGGTGTCGGATTCGCGCACGCACATGCGCATCCGCACCGCCGCCTCGCGCAGGAGCTGGTCGCCCACCGCGTGGCCGTAGGCGTCGTTCACCGGCTTGAAGCGGTCCAGGTCGATGTACAGCAGGGCCACCCGGTGGCGGTTGCGGCGGGCGGCCGACAGGGCCTGGCGGAGACGATCGGTGACCAGGGTGCGGTTGGGCAGGTCGGTGAGCATGTCGTGCTCGGCCATGTAGGCGATGCGCGCCTGGCTGGCCCGGCGCTCGGAGATGTCGCGGCTCACCCCGTGCAGCTCGATCTTGCCGGTGCGGGTGTTGCGGCAGTAGGTGGTGACCACCTCGATCCACACGGTGCTGCCGTCCTTGCGGGGCTGCTCCACCTCGTCGGTGTAGAAGCGCGGCTGGGCGTCGGGGTTGTCGAGGAAGCTGCGCGCCCGCTGACGCACCAGGGCACGCATCTCGTCGGCGTCGCGGGACAGGAATGTGGCGTCGAAGGGCATCGCGAGGACCTCGTCGGCGGTGTAGCCGCGCAGACGCTCGATTGACGGGCTCACGTAGATGAAGCGCAGGGAGTCGGTGTCGACCGTCCACACCACGTCTTTCATGGTCTCGGTGAGGAGCCGGTATTTTTCTTCGCTGGCCTCCAGGCGTTCGGCCGCCCGGCGGGTTTCGGCCACGCTGCGGTGCAGGCGCCGGTTGATGTGGTGGATGTAGACCGCCACCAGGGTGATCAGCCCGATGACACCCAACGCCGCACCGAGGTAGGTGCGCAGTCCGTCGAGGTCATCGCGGACGGGTTCGTAGAGAAACCCCTTGAAGTCGAAGCCCGAGGGCAGCATGCCGATATCGGCGTACACCTCGGCGATGTGCTTCCAGCGCCCAACGCTCATGTAACCCACGTCCACCAGATCGGGCCGGACCAGCGGGATCGTCTGACGTGCCTCGAACAGGAAGAACTCGAGGGGCAGGGTGTTCTCGTAGCGGGTATGGATCAGCCGGGCGATCTCGTCCGGGTGGTCGAGGGCGTAGCGCCAGCCACGCAGGCTCGCCTCACGAAAGGCCTGGACGGTCTCGGGGCTGCGGCGGAGCAGGCTCTCGGTGGTGAACAGGTTGTCGCCGTAGAAGTCGATCCCGGCCGAACGGGGCGTGTAGACCTGATAGTCGATCCCCGCCGCCTCGAGGAAATACGGCTCGTTCGACGAATAGGCGCTGATGGCGTCCACGTCGCCGTTGATGAGCGACTGCGGGTTGAAGGTGTGCTCCACGAACTTGAGCCGTTCGACCGGGATGCGCTCCTTGCGCAGGTAGGCCAGCAGCTCGTCGGCGCCGGGTTCCAGCATCACCCGCTTGCCGATCAGGTCATGGACGGACGGCACCGCCTGCTCCCGCCGGGCCAGCAGCACCAGCGGCGAATGCTGGAAGATCGTCGCCACCACCACCACCGGCTTGCCCGCCAGGCGGTCGATCAGGAGGCCGCTGTTGCCCACGCCGAAATCGGCGCGGCCGGAGACCACCTCGTCCACCACGTCCAGCCCGGGCCGGGCGTCCTTGAGGCGCACCACCAGCCCGACATCCTTGTAATAGCCCTTCTCGATCGCCGCGTAATAACCGGCAAACTGGAAGGCGTGATGCCAGCGCAGCTGCAGGGTCACCGCCGTCTGCGCCCATGCAGCAGCCCCCCAGCCCAGCAGCAGGCCCAGCGTCGCCACGCGAAGCGCGACACTGCTGCGGGTTGCTATCAGGATCCGGCGGACCGGCTGCATGGCGTATGTCGTTAACATGGATCCTGTCAAGTATAACGAGCACCACCCGGCACCGTCTGTTACGAGGTGCCCAAATCACGATTTTCATGATGCGCGCCGGCCACTGGAAGGCTATGTTTCGCAAAAAAGCCACAGTCGCTCACGGAGACACCGAATGCCCCCCCGTTTCGCCATCGCCCCCATCGCCCTCGCCCTGGCTTCCGCCCTGGCCGGCATCGCCCAGGCCGCCGACGACAGTGCGTCGCTCACCCTCAACCCGGTGGTCGTCACCGGCAGCCGCGCGGAAGCCGCCAGCTTCGACATGCCGGCCGCCATCGACGTCCTCGACCGCGACCAGATCACCGCCGGCCAGCCGCGCATCAACGCCTCCGAGGCCCTCGTCGCGGTGCCCGGCGTGGTCGCCAACAACCGTCAGAACTACGCCCAGGATCTGCAGATCTCCACCCGCGGCTTCGGCGCCCGTTCGGCCTTCGGCGTGCGCGGCGTCAAGCTGATCGCCGACGGTATCCCGGCCAGCATGCCCGACGGCCAGGGCCAGGCCGCCACCTTCAACCTCGACGTGGCCGAGCGCATGGAAGTGCTGCGCGGCCCCTACTCGGCGATCTACGGCAACCATTCCGGCGGCGTCATCCAGCTGTTCACCCGCGAGCCCACCGGCCGCCCCAGCGTCGAGGGCGGCTTTGCCGCTGGCAGCTACGGCACCACCAAGGCCGAAATCGGCGCCCAGGGTCAGGTGGACGGCATCGGCTACGTGCTCGACGCCACCCGCCTCAAGACCGACGGCTACCGCGACCACAGCGCCGCCACCCGCGAGCAGGCCTTCGCCAAGATCACCACCAAACCCGACGACGTGAGCAAGCTCACCTTCGTCGTCAATGGCTTCTGGCAGCGGGCGGATGATCCGCTGGGCCTCGACTGGGCCGGCTACAAGTCCAACCCCCGCGGCGTCGCCCAGGCGGCCCTCGACTACAACACCCGCAAGAGCATCGATCACCTGCAGGGCGGCGTGGCCTATGAGCGCCGCTTCGGCGCCGATCTCCTCCAGCTCACCGCCTACGCCGGGCAACGCAGCGTGATCCAGTACCAGTCGATCCCCCGCACCGCGCAGACGCCCGTTCGCCACTCCGGCGGCATCATCGACTTCGACCGCAATTTCTACGGCTTTGGCGCCCGCTACATCGCCGTGCGCGACATGGCCGGCGGCAAGCTCACCACCACCGCCGGCATCGATTACGACGCCAGCACCGACGAGCGCTACGGCTACGAGAACTTCGTGGGCACCACCCTCGGCGTGAAGGGCCGCCTGCGTCGCCAGGAGACCAACGCCGTCGAAAGCCTCGACCCCTACGTGCAGACCGAATGGGCCAGCGGCAACTGGGCGCTGTCCGCCGGGCTGCGCCACAGCCACGTGAAGTTCAAGGTGGACGACCAGTACATCGTCGGGCTGAATGGCGACGACAGCGGCAGCCGCAGCTACAGCAAGACCACGCCGGTGCTCGGTGTGGTCTACAAGCTGAACCCGGCGGTCAACCTCTACGCCAGCGCCGCCCGTGGCTTCGAGACGCCGACCCTCAACGAGATGTTCTACGCCACCCCCACCACCGGCTTCAACTTCGGCCTTGATCCGGCCAGAAGCCGCCACTATGAAGCCGGCGTGAAGGCCTTCGTCGGCAATGCCAGCCGGCTCAACGTCGCGGTCTTCCAGGTGCGCACCGAAGACGAGCTCGTCGTGCTCGCCTCCAGCGGCGGCCGCACCAGCTACCAGAACGCCGGCAAGACCCTGCGCCAGGGCATCGAGATCGCCTTCGACACCGCCTGGCAACGCAACCTGACCAGCCGCTTCGCCGTGTCGCACCTGCGCGCCATCTACGACGAAGGCTTCGCCAGCACCACGCCGGTCAGCGCCGGCAACGCCATGCCCGGCATCCCGCGCACCTCGGGCTTTGCCGACCTGGTATGGAAACCCCTGCCGGGCATCGCCGCGGCCGTCGAGGGCATCTATCGCAGCAAGGTTTACGTGGAAGACGCCAACACGGCCACCCCGGCGCCGTCCTACGCCATCGCCAACCTGCGCCTCACCGCCGAGCAGAAGACCGGCCCGTGGCGCTTCACCGAGTTCGCCCGCATCGACAACCTGTTCGACCGCAACTACGTGGGCTCGGTGATCGTCGGCGACGGCAACGGCCGCTACTACGAACCCGCCCCGGGCCGTAACGGCATGGTCGGCGTGAACGTCCGCTACACCTGGTAAGCCCCGGCGGCCTCGCCGCATCCCGGCTCATCCCACCCGCGCCCCCGCGCCGCATCTGCCGGCTTCGGGGGCGCAGTCCGTCTGGCCTGGCACCCGATACCACGCGACAGAAATCGCGTCACGCCCCGTGGGCCGCGTTGTTGCCACGCAACAAACAATATTGCGAATTATTCGCATTAGCATTAAGATTGTAACCAGATCTCTCGGGCAAGCCAGCCGTTGTCGCCTCGCGCGCTTCCAACTCCTAGCCAGCCAGCCTCGGGTCATGAATCCCCAACGCCCTCACCGGGCGCTTCATCTCCGGAGGCCAACATGGCACATAAGAACATCCGCCGCCGCCCTGCGCCGGCGCCCCAGCCGCAGTCGTCACCCACCACCGCATCCGCCACCCTGCCCCTGGGCGCGCTGATGTTCGCCGCGTCGATGAGCGGCTGGGCACAGACCACGCCGACGGCAACCGCCGACGACGTCAAGACGCTCAAACCGGTGGTCGTGAAGGCCGCTGGCGAAGCCGAACCCCAGGGCAAGGACAGCCTGCGCACCACCACCACCCGCATCGGCAAGGGCAAGCAGGATCTGCGCGACATTCCCCAGTCGCTCACCGTCGTCACCGAAAAGCTGATGGACGACCGCAAGATCGACACCCTCAAGGAAGCCCTCAAGATGACCTCCGGGGTCACCTTCCTGGCGGCCGAGGGCGGCGAGGAAGACATCCGCCTGCGCGGCTTCCCCCTCAACACCACCGGCGACATCTTCATCGACGGCATGCGTGACCCGGGCTTCTACGACCGCGACACCTTCAACATGGAACGCGTCGAAGTGCTGCGCGGCTCCGCCTCGATGCTGTTCGGCCGCGGCTCCACCGGCGGCGCGGTCAACCAGGTCAACAAACAGGCCAAGCTGATCGACGAGAACCAGATCGACGTGACCGTCGGCAGCCACAGCTACTACCGCGTCGTCGCCGACGTCAACGTCAAGACCGACGACGATGCCGCCCTGCGCATCAACGCCATGCGCACCAAGGCCGACAACAACGGCGCCGGCACCAGCCTCGACAAGCAGGGCGTGGCCGCCGACTACCGCTGGGGCATCGGCGGGCGCGACGAGTTCGAGGTCGGCCTGTTCCGCCTCGAGAACAACAACGGCATCAACTACGGCCTGCCGTGGATCCGCAAGTACGCCGGCGCGCCGGTGTCCGAGACCACCATGCTGCCGGTCGATCCGAAGAACTACTACGGCATGGCCAGCGACCGCAACTACGGTACCGCCACCTACGGCACGCTGATGCACACCCACCGCTTCTCCCAGGACACCGAGCTCGTCACCAAGGTGCGCAAGGGCGACTTCACCCGCGACCAGCGCGCCAGCACCGTGCGCCTCGCCGGCGCCAGCGCGCAGCCGGGCGGCGTGGCCGCCACGCTCGACTCCTTCAGCGACGCCACGGTACTCACCCGCGGCTTCCAGCCCAAGATGCAGAGCTACGAAAACCTGCTGGCCCAGAGCGATCTGTCCAGCAAGTTCGAAGCCTGGGGCATGAAGCACTCGCTGCAGACCGGGGTCGACTTCGCCTGGGAGAAGAAGCGCGTCTTCGGCGCCCGCACCGCGGCCCAGGGCGGCATCAACATCACCAAGCCCAACACCACGGTCGGCACCCCGGATGACGGCGTGGGCGTATCCGAAAGCCTGCGCGTGCCCGGCAAGACCTCCGAGTTCGAGAGCTTCGCCGGCGGCGTCTACGCCCAGGATCTGATCGAATTCATCCCCCACTGGAAGTTCCTCGCCGGCATGCGCTATGACGCCATGTCGGGCCAGTTCGACCAGTTCAACCTCACCACCGGCGCCGTCACCCACTACCAGCAGGCCATCTACAAGCCCAGCCAGCGCGTGGGCCTGCTCTACCAGCCGAGCGAGCGCGAGTCCTACCACCTCTCCTACGCCACCTCCTTCAACACCTCCGGCGACACCTACTCGTACAGCGCCTCGACGGTGGACGTGCCGCCCGAAAAGGCCATCAACATGGAGCTCGGTGGGCACATCGAATCGGCCAACCGCTCGATGCTCACCCGCTTCGCCCTGTTCCGCGGCGTCAAGCTCAACGAGCGCAACACCGACCCGCTGGTGCCCAGCATCATCACCCTGTCGGGCAAGCGCCACGCCACCGGTCTCGACCTCAACGTCGCCGGCAAGATCACCCCGCGCTGGGAGATCTTTGGTTCCTACACCTGGATCTGGGACGCCGAGATCGACGTGAAGAGCCCCACCAACAACGACGAGCAGCAAGGCCAGCGTCCGTCGCTCATCCCCAAGCACCAGGGCACCCTGTGGAACAGCTACCAATTCACCGAGAAGCTGCGCGCCGGGGTGGGCATCAACGCCCGCACCAAGCTCACGCCCAACCGCAACCCGGGCTTCTACTCCCAGGGCTACGTGACGGCTGACCTGATGGCCGAATACGAGGCCATCGCCGACAAGCTGATGCTCAAGGCCAACCTCAACAACGTGACCAACAAGCTGTACGCCGACGCCTTCTACACCGGGCACTACGTGCCGGGCTTCGGGCGCACCTTCTACCTCACCGCCAACCTGAAGTTCTGATCCCTGACCCACTTGGGAGCGCCACGGCGCTCCCTTTTTTTGTTCGAGGCCACGCCTGACCATGCTTCTCCAGATCCCCGATCTCCTCACCCCCGACCAGGTTCGCGAAGCACGTCGCCTGCTCGACGACGCCCCGTGGGCCGACGGTCGGGACAGCGCCGGCCCCCAGGCCCGCACGGTCAAGCTCAACCAGCAGCTGCCCCACGACTGCCTGGCCGCCCGCAGCATCCGGGCCATGGTGCTGGACGCCATCGAGCGCAACCCGCTGGTGCTCACCGCCGCCCTGCCCAAGAAGATCTTCACCCCGCGGGTCAACCGCTACGGCGGCGACACGCCCTTCTACGGCGAGCACGTGGATAACGCCATCCGCTTTACCTCCGACGGCGTGCGGGTGCGCACCGACGTGTCGTGCACGGTGTTCCTGGCCGATCCCGACGAATACGACGGCGGCGAGCTGATGGTGCAGGACACCTACGGCAACCGCGGCGTCAAGCTGCCCGCCGGCCACGCCGTGCTCTACCCCGGCACCAGCATCCACCAGGTCACCCCGGTGACGCGCGGTTACCGGCTGGCGTGCTTCTTGTGGATCGAGAGCATGGTGCGCAGCGACGAACAGCGCCGCCTGCTGTTCGACCTGGACATGACCCTGATGCGCCTGCGCGAAACCCACGGCGAAAGTGACGAGGCCGTCGCCCTCACCGGCACCTATCACAACCTGCTGCGCATGTGGGCCGACACCTGAGCCCGCCCCATCCGGAAACCGCCCCGATGCCCGCCCCCATCTCCCTCGACGACCACGAAGCCCTCGCCCGCGCAGTGCTGGACGACAACGCCTGGGCCTACTTTGCCGGGGGCGCAGCCGACGAGCGCTGCATCGCCGCCAACCGCGACGCCTGGAACGCCCTGCGCCTGCTGCCCCGCGTGCTGCGCACCACGGCCGGCGGGCACACCCGTGTCGAGCTGCTGGGGCGCACCCTCGCCCATCCGATCCTCCTCGCCCCGGTGGCCTACCAGCGCATGGCCCACCCGGACGGCGAGCTCGCCACTGCGGTCGCCGCCTCGGCCCAGGAAGCCGGCTTCGTGCTCAGCACCCAGTCCAGCCTGCTCCTCGAAACCGTCGCCCGCGCGGTGCGCGACGACGCCGACCGCGGCCCGATGTGGATGCAGCTCTACCTGCAGCACGACGCCGGCTTCAACCGCGAGCTCATCCAGCGCGCCGAAGCTGCCGGCTACGAAGCCCTGGTGCTCACCGTCGACGCCCCCTGCCACGGCGCCCGCGACCGGGAACGCCGGGCCGACTTCCATCTCCCGCAGGGCATCTCGGCGGTTAACCTGGCCACCCTGCCTCCGCGCACGGCGCCGGTCCTCCGGCCCGGCCACAGTGCCCTCTTCGACGATCTGCTCCACATCGCCCCCACCTGGGACGACATCGCCCGGCTGCAGGCCGAAACCCGCCTGCCGGTGATCCTGAAGGGCATCCTCCACCCGGACGACGCCCGCCAGGCGGCCCACCTGCAAGTGGGCGGCATCATCGTCTCCAACCACGGCGGGCGCACCCTCGACGCCGCCCCGCCCACCGCCGAGATGCTGCCGCGCATCGCCGACGTGCTCGCCGGCCACCTGCCGATGCTGGTGGATGGCGGCATCCGCCGCGGCACCGACGTGCTCAAGGCGATGGCCCTCGGTGCCAGCGCTGTGCTCGTCGGCCGGCCCTACATCTATGGCCTCGCCAACGCCGGCGCCCAGGGCGTCGCCCACGTCATCCGCCTGCTGCGGGACGAACTCGAGATCGCCATGGCCCTGTGCGGCGTCGCCACCCTCGACGATCTGCCGGACGATCTGCTGACCTGATGGCGGGCGCCCGTCAAACCTCGGCGCGTCCAGGCGCCACCAAGGCCGATTCATGAGACGCTTCCTCACCGCCCTCGTCTGTGCCGCACCCCTGACCCTCGCGGCCCAGGCCCCCACCGAAGCCAGCGCTTACCCCTGGCCCGACACCGTCGTCGGCGTCGAACAGCTGCCGCCGCTCACCCCGCTCGTGCTCAAGGTGCCCCACCTGCGCCCCCGCGGCACCGTGCGCCAGGCGGCCACGCTTCGCGTTCACGTGGGCAGCGACGGCGCGGTTCGTCGCGCGGTGCTGCTCGACAGCTGCGGCAGCCCGGCCCACGACGAAGCCGCCCTGCACGCCATCCGCGAAGCCCGCTTCCGGCCCCTGCGGATAGACGGTGAGCCGGTGGAAGCGACGCTCGTCATTCCCTTCCACATTCCCCTCACCACCCGCAAACGCGGCTTCGGCGAACCGCTCTGAACCACCACCCGGCCCGGGCACGCCCCCGAGCCGCTTCGCGTTTTTCCCGCCGCCGCCGCTTGAAGCCTCGACTTTGCGGCAAAATCCCGCCCTGGCCCGGATTCGTCCGGATAACGGTGGTCTGTGCACTGCCCGCCAGATCTGCGTGGCCCGCTGAGGGCCATTACTAAGCCCGGGCAACTCCGTGTCCGGGCGGCTGACGAAATGGAGATCCGATGAACGACAACGGAAGCCCCGCGGCTGCCGCGCTTGCTGCTGCCCTCAATCAATTCGACGACGTGATTGCCCGCGTCGTCGCCCCCGCCGCCGCCGAAGTGGATTCGGCCGGCCTCTACCCCCGCAGCGCCTTCGACGCCCTCGGCGAGGCGGGCCTGCTCGGGCTCGTCAGCAGCACCGACGTGGGTGGCCTGGGCCTGTCCCACCGGGCCGCCGCGCTGGCGGTCGAGAAGGTCGCCCAGAGCTGTACGTCCACCGCCATGGTGCTGTGCATGCACTACTGCGCCACCGCCGTCATCGAAGCCTTCGGCAGCCTCGAGGTACGCCGCGCCGTCGCCGCCGGCCGCCATGTATCGACCCTCGCCTTCTCCGAGACCGGCTCCCGCAGCCACTTCTGGGCGCCGGTTGGCACCGCCGCCGAAGCCGACGGCGCGATCCGCCTCGACGGCAAGAAGAGCATGATCACCTCGGCCGGCGAGGCCGACTCCTACGTGTGGTCGTCGCGCCCTGTATCCGCCGAGGGCGCCAGCACCCTGTGGCTGGTGCCGGCCGATGCCCCGGGCCTCACCGTGGTCGGCAAGTTCGAAGGCCTCGGCCTGCGCGGCAACGCCTCGTCGCCGATCACCGCCGACGCCGTGCGCGTGGCCGCCGACGCCCGCCTGGGCGCAGACGGCGCCGGCTTCGACATCATGATGGGCACCGTCGTGCCCTACTTCAACCTGATGACCGCCGCCGTCTCGCTGGGCAACATGGAGGCCGCGCTGACCAAGGCCATCGCCCACGTGAGCGCCACCCGCTTCGAGCACCTGGGCCAGTCCATCGCCGACCTGCCCACCGTGCGCGCCTACCTGGGCCGCGCCCGCATCAAGGTGGACATGGTGCGCAGCCTGCTGCTCGACACCCTCGACGCGCTCGAACAAGGCCGCGCCGACACCATGCTGCGCCTGCTCGAAGTGAAGGCCGCCGCCGCCGAGACCGGCACCGAAGTCACCGACCTCGCCATGCGCGTGTGCGGCGGCGCCGCCTTCCGCAAGGATCACGGCGTTGAGCGCCACTTCCGCGACGCCCGCGCCGCCACCGTGATGGCGCCCACCGCGGACGTGCTCTACGACTTCATCGGCAAGGCCGTGTGCGGCATGCCCGTCTTCGGCTGAGGAGGCCCCATGACACAGCAAACCCTCGTGATGGGCGCCGTCGCCTACGCCCCCAAGGTCGTCACCATCTGGGAAGGCTTCAAGGCCTGGTTCCGTGAGCACGGCCTCGAGTTCGACTTCATCCTGTATTCCAACTACGAACGGCAGGTGGAAGCCCAGTTCGACGGCACCCTGCACCTCGCCTGGAACTCGCCGCTGGCCTGGGTGCGCGCCGAACGCATCGCCCGTGCCCGGGGCCTCACCGTGAGCGCGCCGGTGATGCGCGACACCGACCAGGATCTGTCCTCGGTGCTGGTGGTCCGCCAGAACGGCGCCACCAATCTGTCGGGCCTCTCCGGCCGGATGGTGGGCTTCGGCGCCATCGACTCGCCCCAGGCCACCCTCATCCCCCTCGACCACCTGCGCAAGGCCGGCCTCGTGGCGGGGCGCCACTTCGCGGCGCGCCGCTTCGACGTGCTCGGCGGCAAGCACGGCGACCACATCGGCGGCGAACGCGACGCCGCCCAGGCCCTGATGGCCGGCGAGATCGACGCGGCGTGGATGATCGACGGCAACTACCTCGCCTTCGCCAACGAAGGCCTGCTGCCCAGCGGCACCACCCGCATCCTCACCCGCACCGCGCTCTTCGACCACTGCAACTTCACCGTCAGCCCCGGCGCGCCCGCCGATCTGATCGCCCGCTTCACCGATCTGCTGCTGGGCATGTCGTGGGACGACCCCGCCGTGCGGCCGCTGCTCGAACTCGAGGGCCTGCGCGCCTGGCGTCCGGGCCGCACCAGCGGCTACGCAGCCCTGGCCCGGGCGGTGGACGACGAAGGCTTCTACGATGCCGAGGGGAACATCATTGCCGCCGATTATCGATATTGAGGCCCTCGGTTTCGACGCCGGCGCCCACCTTGCGGTGAAGCTCGCCCTCGGGCAGGTGCCGGTGGGCTGCGTACTTGAAGTACGCGGCGACGGTGAAGGCTGGCAGGGCCCGCTGGCCGGCTGGTGCCGCAGCCAGGGCCACGGGCTGGAGTTCGTCGTGGCCGATGGCCGTCCGCTGGCCCGCATCACCCGCGGGTCGGTGCAGGCCGGACGCTGGCGCGGCGCGTCCGCCACCGGCGCCATCGACCCAGCGGCGCATGGCGCCGTGCTCCCGACGGCCGAGGCCCGCTGGGGCCTCGCCGCCCGGGGTGCGACGGTCGAGGCCGGCAGCCCGGCCTTCGCCTTCCGCCTCAACCGGCAGGCCGACGTGTGGGCCGACAGCGCCGCCACCCTCTACGCCGAGGCCGTGGCCGCCCAGTGGAACGCCGACACCGCCATCGACTGGCACACGCCCTTCGAGCTGCCCGACGAGGTCGAAGACGCGGTCGTCCAGATCATGACCTACATGGTCGAGAACGAGAACGCCGCGCTGGTGGTGCCGGCGCGCTTCCTGGGCCAGCTGCATCCCCACTTCCGCGAGGTGCAGGCGCTGCTCGCCATCCAGGTGGCCGACGAGGCCCGCCACATCGACGTGTTCACCCGCCGCATCGCCCTCAAGGGCCGCCAGCCCGGGCTATCCACCGCCGGCGGGCAGACGTCCCTGAAGACGCTGGTGGACGAGCCGGACTTCTCGGTCGCCCAGTTCCTGCTGGCGGTGCTGGGCGAAGGCACCTTCGTCAGCCTGCTCAACTTTCTGCACGAGCAGGCGCCCGATCCGGTCACCCGCCAGATCGCCCGCCTGGCAGCCCGGGACGAAGCCCGCCACGTGGCCTTCGGCATGGCCCACCTGGGACGGAAGATCGCCCTGGAACCCGAGCTGCTGGCCCGCCTCGGCAACGCCGTCGAGGCGCGCTTCGACCAGCTGGCCGGCACATCGGGGCTCAACGAGGAAGTCTTCGACGCGCTGATCCTGCTGGCCGCAGGCAGCAGCGCCCCGGCCGACATCGCCCGGGGTTACGCCCGCGTGCAGGAACTTCTGCAGAACATGGCCCGCGGCCGCGAGGCACGCCTCGCCAAGCTGGGCTTCGAGGGGGTCGCAGCCCGGCGGCTGGCGTCGCTGCACACGCGCAACTTCATGTAGCCCGAGCGGCCCGGGCGCGCACCACGCAAACGGGCCCGCATCTGCGGGCCCGTCGTCCATCCTGCAGCGTGTTCCGTCACGCTCGCCGCAGTTGCGCCGTCGGCGGATTGCGGCGCCCGGCATCCGGGCCTGCCGCCGGGCCGGGCAGCAGCTTGAAGCCGTCCACGATCTCCATCAGCCCCTGGGCCTGCTGCTCCAGGCTTTCTGCGGCGGCCGACGCTTCCTCCACCAGCGCCGCGTTGTGCTGGGTCACCTCGTCCATCTTGGTGATGGCCTGGGCCACCTGGCCGATCCCGGCGCTCTGTTCGCGGCTGGCGCCACTGATCTCGGTCACCAGCTCGGCCACCTGCCCGAAGGCGGCCACCACGGCTTCCATCGCGGCACCGGCGTCATCCACCTGGGCGGCGCCGCCTTCCACCTTGTCCACCGACACGGCGATCAGCTCCTTGATCTCCCGCGCCGCCACCGCGCTGCGCTGGGCGAGCGCCCGCACCTCGTTGGCCACCACCGCAAAACCGCGCCCCTGCTCGCCGGCCCGGGCCGCCTCGACGGCCGCGTTGAGGGCCAGGATGTTGGTCTGGAAGGCGATGCTGTCGATCACGCCGATGATCTCGGCGATCTTGCGCGAGCTGTCGCGGATGTCGGCCATCGTCGTCACCACCCGCTGCACGGCCGTGCCGCCCTGCCGCACGGCTTCGTTCGACTGGCTGGCCAGCACGCTGGTGCGCTGGGCGTTCTCGGCGTTCTGCCGGACGGTGCTGTTGAGCTCTTCCATCGAGCTGGCGGTCTCCTCGATGCTGCCCGCCTGCTGCTCGGTGCGCCGGGAGAGGTCGGCGTTGCCGGCGGCGATCTCCTGGGCCGCGGTGTTGATGGCCGCCGCGCTGCGCCGGAGCCCGCCGATCACCTCGCGCAGACGCGCCACCGTGGTGTTGGTGCTGTCCCGCAGCTGGGCAAAGGCGCCCTGGAAATCCCCGTCGATCTGCTGGGTGAGGTCGCCACCCGCCAGCGCCTCGAGCACCCGCGACACCTCGCCGAGCCCGTGGTCGCTCACCGCCATCAGCCGGTTGAGCCCCTCGACCATGCGCCGGAACTCGTGCTGGAAGGCCTCCGCGTCGCCCCGGGCGTGGAAGTCGCCACTCGCCGCCGCATCCACCAGCGACTGGATCTGGGTATTCACGCGCAGCATCGACGCCTTGACCCCATCCACCGCCGCGGTGATCTGCGCCTGCTGGCCGGGCAGCCGGTCCATGTCCACCGTCAGGTCGCCCACCGCGTAGTGCTCGACCACATCGACCACCCGCTGGCTCACCGCGATGTGGGTGCGCACCAGCGCGTTGATCGACCCGGCCATCTTTCCGTAGACGCCGGGGAAGCGGTCCGCGTCGATGCGGTGCTCGATCATCCCCAGGCGGTGCTGTTCGGCGTTCTGCGCCTGGGCTTCGGCAAAGCCGCGGAAGGTGTCAACCATGCGCTTCATGGCCGTGAGCAGCTGGCCGGTTTCGTCATTGCTGGTCACCTCGATCTGATCGGGCAGGTTGCCCTTGGCCACCGCCTGGCTGATCTCGACGGCCTGCGCGAGCGGACGGCTCACGCTGCGGCTGATCAGCCACGCGGCCAGCGCCCCCCCCAGCACCATCAGCAGGGCGACGACGCCGACCACCTCGAGGGTCTGCTCGACGCTGCGGTCGAAGGCCTGCTGGGCGGCCCTGGACTCGGCCAGCTGACGCTCCAGCAGCCGCCCGAAGGCGGCCCCGATGGGCTTGTCGGCGCCACTGATGGCCTTGTCGATCTCGGTCACGCCGGCGCCGTTGCCGCGCAGCTCGACCACCCGGGCGACCGCCGCACGATACTTCCGGCTGCCCGCCGATACGTCGTCCAGCGCCTGGATCGCCTCGGGATGCACCGGCCCCAGGGCGCGGTAGTCCTCGACGATCCGGTCGATGGCGTCCATGCTCGACGCGAACTTGGTGGGGTAGTCGCCCCCGCGCAGCACGGAGTTCTTGAAATAGTGGATGCCGTTGCCGAGCTCCACCTGGCCCCGATATACAAGCCGCTCCCGGGCCACGATCCGGCCTTCAACCTCGCGGAACTGCTCGCGCAGGCCAACAAGGTTGTAGATCGCCACCGCAGCAACGAACAGGCCAAGCGCCAGCACAAACCCGAATCCGTAAGCCAGACGCTTGCCGATCGTCAGATGTTTCATTGGTCACACCCCAGCTGATTCAAATGCACCACACCGCCCGCCCGACCGAAACGCCGGCCCGCAGGCAACGCAAAAAGACTGGACGGAGCGCACCGGCGCCACGTCAGCCGAGGTATTTACGGTAATTACGACGGAAAACTAAACCGCGCAGGGTGCCGGCGCTGTCGGTTTTCCCGCATCGACTTGACCGGCCGGATGACTATCATGGTCCGTCCGTCCTGCCGGAATCGCCGACCATGCTGCTTGTCCATCTGCTGCCCGCCCTTGCCGTGGGCGCCGCCCTGGGTTTCTTTGGCGGCCTGTTCGGGATCGGCGGCGGCATCATCGCGGTGCCGCTGTTCGTGATCGGCTACGGCATGGCGCAGCCCATGGCCCAGGGCACCGCGCTGGTGCTGATGGTGCCCAACCTGCTGGTGGGCTGGTGGCGCTACAACCAGCGCCACCCGGTTCCGCCCCGCCGGGCGCTGACCATCGGGGTGATCTCGATGGCCACCACCTGGGGCGTCGCCCACTTCGCCAACGCCCTCGACCCGGCCGCCCTGAAGGCCGTGTTCAGCGTCTTCCTGCTGGGCGTGGCGCTGCGCATGCTGGCCCGCCGCAAGGGCGCGGCCGAATCGAGGCCGAAGATCGACCCCCGCTATCTTCCGCTGGTGGGCGTGGCGGGCGGCAGCAGCATGGGGCTACTGGGCGTGGGTGGCGGGCTGGTGGCCACGCCGCTCATCACCGGCCTTTTCGGGCAGAAGCAGACGGTGGCCCAGAGCCTGTCGCTGGCGCTGGTGGCGCCCAGCTCGGTGGTCGCCCTGGCGGTGTATGGCGGCGCCGGACAGGTGGATTGGACGATCGGCCTGCCCATGGCGGCGAGCGGGCTGCTCACCGTGTCGGCCGGGGTCGGTCTGGCCCATCGGCTGCCCGAGAAGCAGATGCGCACCGCCTTTGCGGTGATGCTGCTGGCCACCGCCCTGTGGCTGCTGGTGAGCCCGCTGGTGATGGCGCGGCTTCGGTAGATCAGGAGAACACTTCGGCCAGATCCACCGTGCCCCGCTGCCCCACGTAGCGGCGCTGGGTGCGGATCCACCGGGCGGCCCGGGCCCGGCCCAGGTCGCGCAGATCGTGCAGAAACGCCCGGGCGGCGTTCATCTTGCTGCCCTTGCCGGCTTCCAGCAGCTCCTCTGCCTCGATGAGGTGGAAGCGCAGGCTCATCAGCTTGCGCTCGAAGCGCCCCAGAGGCATCCAGCTGCGGCTCTCGTCGATGTAGCTGCGGGCGTGGGCGATCATCCGCATCTCGCGCAGAAAGGTGGTCGAGAAACCCAGCTCCATGGTGCGGGCCGCAATTTCGTCGGCGGTGCGCGGCGGCTCGGGCCGCGACAGGGGGTTGAGGATCACCAGCAGGATGTCCGGGGTGGAACACTCGTAGATCAGCGGGTAGATCCCCGGGTTGGCGGTGAAGCCACCGTCCCAGTAGGCCTCGCCGTCGATCTCGACCGCGTGGTGCAGCGTGGGCAGACAGGCGGAGGCGAGCACGGCGTCTTCGGTGAGCTCATCCGTGCGGAACAGGCGCACCTTGCCGGTCTTCACCCGGGTGGCTGCGATGAACAGCTTGAGCCGGCAATCCCGGCGGATGCGCTCGAAATCGAACTGGGCGCGCACCACGTCGCGCAGGGGGTTAAGCTCGTAGGGGTTGAACTCGTAGGGCGAAAACAGCTGGGTGAGGCCCAGCATCATGCTCATCGGCCCCGGCAGCGAACCCTTGCCGGCCGGGTTGAGGCTGTGGAGCAGATCGAGCTCCAGCGGCGCGCTGTCGGAGACCGCCTCCCAAAAGGCGGAGAGGCTCTCCCGGGCGCCTTCCGCCCCGCCGGTAGTCCAGCCCTGGGCCAGCGCCACCGCGTTCATCGCCCCGGCGCTGGTGCCGCTGATGCCCTCGAGCGGCAGGCCGTCTTCCAGCAGCCGGTCGAGTACGCCCCAGGTGTAGGCGCCGTGGGCACCACCGCCTTGCAGGGCCAGGCTCAGGCCCGGCGCCGAAGGGCTGTCACCTTTCCACCATCGCTTTCGGAACATGCTCGGACTCCTTCAATCTTCGTGCAGACACTGGATTGTGCACTGCACCATACCTGAAGTATGGATGAAGGAAAGTGACGAAAGTTCAAGTCACTACGTCCTCCGCAAGCCATGTCACGGAATTTTTGGCGCGCTCACGCTCCCGCCGGCGTTCTTCGCCAGCAGCACCGCGGCCACCAGCCGGCGGGCGGCGAGGTCGTTGGCGGTGCGGCGGGCAGCCAGGTGGGTGGCCTGGGCGGTGACGACGTTAAGGTAGCTCACGGTGCCGGCGCGGTACTGGTTCTCGGCGATGGTCTCGGCCTCGGCGGCTGCGGCCACCGCGGCGGCCTGCTCGGCGGCGGCGGCATCCAGGTAGCGGGCGGCGGCGAGGTTGTCCTCGACTTCCTGGAAGGCCACCAGCACGGTCTGGCGGTAGGTGGCGACGGCCTGCTCCCAGCTGGCCTGGGCCTGACCGACGGCGGCCTTCTTGGCGCCGGCGTCGAAGATCGTCGCGGCCAGCGTGGGGCCGAGGGACCAGTAGCGGCTGGGCGCGGTGATGAGATCGGCGATGTCGGAGCGGCGGAAGCCGGCCGACGCGGTGAGCCCCAGCACCGGGAAGCGCGCGGCCTGGGCGGCGCCGATGGCGGCATTGGCGGCAGCCACCCGGCGCTCGGCAGCGGCGATGTCGGGGCGACGTTCGAGCAGAGTCGAAGGCAGCGTGACCGGCACGATGGCAGTGGGCAGCGGGCCTTCCACCGGCGCGAGGGCGAAATCCGCCGGCGCCTTGCCCACCAGCACCGCGATGGCGTGTTCGTACTGGCTGCGCGACAGGGCCGCATCCAGCGCCGAGGCGCGGGCGCTGCGAAGCTGGCTTTCGGCCTGCGCCACGTCGGCCTTGCCGGCCACGCCGGCGGCGTAGCGGTTCTGGGTGAGCTTGAGGGAGCGCTCGTAGGCCGTCACGGCCGCATCCAGCAGTTGCTTCTGGCGATCCGCCGCGCGCAACTGGAAATAGCTCTGGGCCAGGCTGGCGTGAGCCGACAGGCGCGCGGCGGCGAGGTCGGCCTCGCTGGCGGTGGCGCGCAGGTCGGCGGCCTCGACGTTGCGGGCGATGCGGCCCCACACGTCGGCCTCCCAGCTGGCGGTGGCGCCGAGGTTGAAGCTGTTGCGCGGCGGCGCACTGCCGGCCGAATCGGTGGCCGCCGAGGTGGCCGAGCGGGTGGCGCCGGCGGTGGCGTTGATGGTCGGGAACCAGCTCGCCCGCGCCGCGTCGGCCAGGGCCTGGGCCTGGCGGAACTGGGCCTCAAACGCGCGCAGATTCTGGTTGGACACCTCCACCTGCGCCTGCAGCGCGTCGAGCACCGGGTCGCCGAAGGCGGTCCACCAGGTGTCGCCGGTGGCCGGGCTCTGGGGCGTGGCGGGCTTCCAGTCGCCGGCTTCCTTGAACACGGCGGGGGTGTCGATGGTGGGGCGGACGTAGTCGGGGCCGATGGTGCAGCCGGAAAGCACCACGGCCGCAGCGATAGCGATCCGTAGGGGCGACTTCAGTCGCCCAGGCCGTGCTTCCGAATTGCCATGTCGCCCGGCCAGGCGGTGATGGGCGACTGAAGTCGCCCCTACAGGCAATCCGGCAAATGCGGTGAGCTTGGTCCGACGAATCCTGCTTTTCATTTTCAGCGTGCTCCATCCAGCGCGGGCTGTGCCGCGGCGCTGGTTTCGTATTTCTTCGTTCCCCGGGCGAACCGGTTCAGCGCCACGAACACCACCGGG
The DNA here is from genome assembly GCA_023150095.1 of Zoogloea sp. GTDB lineage: Bacteria > Pseudomonadota > Gammaproteobacteria > Burkholderiales > Rhodocyclaceae > Zoogloea. Next base: position 24,620 of record JAKLLO010000052.1, read on the forward strand.
GTGGTGTACAGCGTGAGGATCTGGCTGAGAATCAGGCCGCCGACGATGGCGATGCCCAGGGGCTGGCGCAGCTCGGCGCCGTCGCCCGCGCCGATGGCCAGCGGGATCGCCCCGAACAGCGCGGCCAGGGTGGTCATCAGGATCGGCCGGAAGCGCAGCACGCAGGCCCGGTGGATGGCGTCGCGGGCGCTGGCGCCTTCGCGGCGCATCAGCTCGATGGCCACGTCGATCATCATGATGGCGTTTTTCTTGACGATGCCGATGAGCAGGATCACCCCGATCATCGCGATCAGGCTGAACTCCATGTCCACCGCCATCAGCGCCAGCAGCGCCCCCACGCCGGCCGAGGGTAGCGTGGACAGGATGGTGATCGGGTGGATCAGGCTTTCGTACAGGATGCCCAGCACGATGTAGATGGTGACCAGCGCCGCGAGGATCAGCAGCGGCTGGGTGCTCATGGATTTCTGGAAGGCGCCGGCCGAGCCCTCGAAGCTGGTGCGGATGCCCACGGGCACGCCGATCTTGGCCAGCGCGTCGTTGATCGCCGCCGTGGCGGTGCCGATGGAGCCGCCCTCGGGCAGCGCGAAGCTGATCGTCGATGCCGCCGAGCCGCCCTGGTGGCTCACCGACAGGGGCGCCAGCGTGCTCTCGAAGCGGGCGATGGCCGACAGGGGCACCAGCCCGCCGGTGGGCGACACCAGGGTGAGCTGGGCGAGCGAATCCGGCCCCTGCAGGTAGCTCGGCATGGCCTCCATCACCACCCGGTACTGGTTGAGCGGGTTGTAGATGGTGGACACCTGGCGCTGGCCGTAGGCATCGTTGAGGGCCGTGGTGACGGCGCGCATGGTCAGCCCCTGGCGGGCGACGGCATCCCGGTCGATCACCACCGTGGTCTGGGGGCCGGCGTCCTGCTGGTCGGTGGACACATCCACGATCTCGTCGAGCCGGCTCATGGCGTTGCGGATGCGCGGCTCCCAGATGCGCAGCTCGTCCAGGCTGTCGGACTGCAGGGTGAATTGATAGGCCGAGTTGCTGGAGCGCCCGCCGATCCGGATGTCCTGAACCGGGCTCAGGTAGAGGTTGGCGCCGGGCACGTGGGCGAGCTTCTTGCGCAGCCGCCCCACCACCGCATCGGCGCTCTCCTTGCGCTCGCCCAGGGGCTTGAGGGAGATGAACATCGACCCGTAGTTGCGCTGGCTGCCGCCGGTGAAGCCGGTGACGGTATCCACCGCCGGGTCGGCGCCGACGATGGTGAGGAAGCTGTCCATCTTGGCCTTCATGGCCTGGAAGGAGATCGCCTGGTCGGCCTCGACGAAGCCCCGCAGGCGCCCGGTGTCCTGCTGCGGGAAGAAGCCCTTGGGGATCGTGTTGTACAGATGCACGTTGAACCCGATGGTGGCCGCCAGCACCAGCAGCACCAGCCAGCGGTGGTCCAGCGCCCAGCCGAGCGTACGCCGGTAGCCCGCCACCATGCGGTCGAGGGCCCCGCCAACCAGGCGATCGAAGCGGCCGCGGGGCGCATCCTCCGGCGGGCGCGGGCGCAGCAGGCGGGCGCACATCATCGGCGTGGCGGTGAGCGACACCACCATCGACACCAGGATCGCCGCCGACAGCGTCACCGCGAACTCCCGGAACAGCCGCCCCACCAGCCCACCCATGGCGAGGATGGGGATGAATGCGGCGATCAGCGACAGGCTCATGGACACCACCGTAAAGCCGATCTCCCGTGCGCCCTTGAGCGCCGCGCGCACCGGCGACATGCCCTCATCCACGTGGCGGGCGATGTTCTCCAGCACCACGATGGCATCGTCCACCACGAAGCCGGTGGCGATGGTGAGCGCCATCAACGACAGGTTGTCGAGGCTGTAACCAGCCAGATACATCACCGCAAAGGTGCCGATCAGCGACACCGGCACCACCACGCTGGGGATCACCGTGGCGCGGGCGCTGCGCAGGAAGAGGAAGACCACCATCACCACCAGCGCCACCGAGATCATCAGGGTGCGCTCCACCTCCTTCAGCGAGCCGCGGATGGTGGGCGTGCGGTCCATCACCACGGTCAGGTCGATGGCCGGCGAGATGCTGGCCGACAGGCGCGGCAGCAGCGCCGTGACCCGATCAACCGTCTCGATGATGTTGGCGCCGGGCTGGCGGTTGATCATCAAGAGCACCGCCGGGCGGCCGTTGGCGTAGCCGTAGTTGCGGTCGTTCTCGACCCCGTCGCGCACCCGCGCCACGTCGGCGAGGCGCACCGCGGCGCCGTTCTTCCACGACACGATGAGCGGCTTGTAGTCGTCAGCGGTGCGGGCCTGGTCGTTGGCACCCACCTGCCAGGCGTGGCGCTCGTCCTCCAGCACGCCCTTGGGCCGGTTGGCGTTGGCGCCGACGATGGCGGTGCGCACGTCGTCGAGGTTGATCCCATTGCCGGCGAGGCGATCCGGGTCGAGCTCGACGCGCACCGCGGGCAGCGAGCTGCCCCCGATGCTCACCTGCCCCACCCCATCCACCTGCGCCAGGCGCTGGGCGAGCACCGTGGACGCCGCGTCGTAGAGCTGGCCCTGGGACATCGTGGCCGAGGTGAGCGCGAGGATCATGATCGGCGTGTCGGCCGGGTTCACCTTGCGGTAGGTGGGGTTGCTGGGCAGGCTGGTGGGCAACTGGCTGCGCGCCGCGTTGATGGCGGCCTGCACCTCGCGGGCGGCGCCGTCGATGCTGCGGGAGAGGTCGAACTGCAGCGTCACCCGCGTGGAGCCGAGGGTGCTGGTGGAAGTCATCTCCGTCACCCCGGCGATCTGCCCGAGGATGCGCTCCAGCGGCCCCGCCACCGTGGACGCCATCACCTCCGGGCTCGCCCCGGGCAGGCTGGCGGAGACGGAGATGGTCGGGTATTCCACCTGCGGCAGCGGCGCCACCGGCAGCAGCCGGAAGGCGATCAAACCCGCCAGCGCAATGGCCAGGGTGAGGAGCGTGGTGGCGACGGGGCGGAAGATGAAGAGGCGGGAGAGGTTCATGGGGTGGGCCTCGCGCCGGCGCCGCGGCGGAGCACCCCGCACCCCTGTAGGGGCGACTTCAGTCGCCCACACTCACTTTGGGATGTTGTGCGTCGCATTGGCCAACCGTGCCCGCTCCTGCAGTGATTGGCCGGGACGCGTTCCACGGCCGGGTTTGCACACCCGGCCGGCTCCAGCGGCGCGAAGCAATGCTCCGCGAAACCCCGCTTCCGCCCCGGCGGGCGCCCTACTTTCTTGCGTCGCCAAGAAAGTAGGCAAAGAAGGCGACCCGGCCAGACCGGTCGTCCGCTTGTGCGGCCGCCTTCCCTGCGCTGCTCGCAACAGGCGGCCGGCGCGGAACTCGCTGGCCGCGCCGGCTCAGACAGCCGCGCCGGACGTCCCCGCCTGTCGCTGTGCTGCTCGGCGGTCTGGAACGGGCTTTTACCGGGCACCACGCCTTTACGGGGGCGATCGTTGCAGTTGAACGCACGAGCGGCTCCCGGCAACCGGAAAGAAGCCAAGCTAGGGTTGAATCCCGACAATCCTCTCAGCAAAGGCTCGGTGATTCCGAAAAGCCCGTCTGAGCCGCCGAGCAGCGCAGCAGCAGGCCCGGTGAAGCCGGGTCGCCTTCTTTGCTTCCTTTCTTGGCGACGCAAGAAAGGAAGTCGCCCGCCGGGGCGAGTCCCGGCCGACGAGACGCAATCCAGCATTCGAGACACCCACGTGAGCACCGCGAACTCAGCCCACGTCGGGCGACTGAAGTCGCCCCTACAGGGCCCCGCCGCCCGCTCACGCTGCGCCCTCCCCCTTCACCCGCCGCGCGAGGCGGTCGAAGGCCAGGTAGATCACCGGCGTGGTGAACAAGGTGAGCACCTGGCTCACCAGCAGGCCACCGACCAGGGTGATGCCCAGCGGCTGACGGAGTTCGGAGCCCACGCCGTTGCCCAGCATCAGCGGCAGCGCGCCCAGCAGTGCGGCGAGGGTGGTCATCAGGATCGGGCGGAAGCGCAGCAGGCAGGCCTGGAAGATCGCCTCGCGAGGGCCGAGGCCGTCGCTCCGCTGCGCATCCAGCGCGAAGTCGATCATCATGATCGCGTTCTTCTTGACGATACCGATGAGCAGCACGATGCCGATGATCCCGACGATGCCCAGCTCGGTGCGCGCCACCAGCAGCGCCAGCAGCGCGCCCACGCCGGCCGAGGGCAGCGTGGAGAGGATGGTCACCGGGTGGATGTAGCTCTCGTAGAGCACGCCCAGCACGATGTACATGGTGACCACCGCGGCGAGGATCAGCAGCAGCGTGCTGGTGAGGGACGACTGGAAGGCCAGCGCGGCGCCCTGGAAGTGGGTCTCGATGCTCACCGGCATGCCCAGCCCGGCCTCGGCGGCGCGGATCGCGTCCACCGCGTCGCCCAGGGCCGCGCCGGGGGCCAGGTTGAACGACAGCGTGGCCGCCGGGAACTGGCCCAGGTGATTGACCGCCAGCGTGGCCGGGCGCTCGCTCACCTTGACCACCGACGACAAGGGCACCTGCACGCCGCCGGTGCCGGCCACGTAGAGCTTGGCGATGGCGTCCGGCGTGCCGCGGAACTCGGGCTTCACCTCCAGCACCACGCGGTACTGGGTGGTCTGGGTGAAGATGGTGGACACCAGCCGCTGGCCGTAGGCGTTGTAGAGGGCGTTGTCGATGGCGGCGGTGCTCACGCCCAGCCGGGCGGCGCTGGCCCGGTCGATCTCGATCCAGGCTTGCAGGCCACGGTCCTGCAGATCCGAGGCCACGTCGGCGAGCTGGGGCAGATCGCGCATGCGTTCGAGGAGCTTCGGCACCCATTCGGAGAGCAGCGCGGCATCCGGCGCCATCATCGAAAACTGGTACTGGGTGCGGCTCACCCGATCTTCGATGGACAGATCCTGCACCGGCTGCATGTAGAGGGTGATGCCGGCGACCTTCTGCAGTTCGGGCTGCAGGCGGCGGATGACTTCGGTGGCGCTGGCGTCGCGCTCGCCGCGGGGCTTGAGGCTGATGAGCAGGCGCCCGCTGTTCAGCGTCGCGTTGGTGCCATCCACGCCGATGAAGGACGACAGGCCGGCCACCGCCGGGTCTTTCAGCACCACCTCGGCCACCGCCTGCTGGCGCTCGGACATGGCGCCGAAGGAGATCGACTGGTCGGCCTCGGTGATGCCCTGGATCGCGCCGGTGTCCTGCACCGGAAAGAAGCCCTTGGGCACGAAGACATACAGCAGCGCGGTGAGCGCCAGCGTGCCCACCGCCACCAGCAGGGTGAGCCCCTGGCGGGCCAGCACCCAGTCGAGCATCACCCCGTAGCGGGCAATCACCCGGTCGAAGAAGTCGCCCATCGTCTTGTAGAACCAGCCCTGCTGGCCCTCGGGCACGTGGTGCAGCAGCCGCGCGCACATCATCGGCGTGAGGGTGAGCGACACCACCGCCGAGATGAGGATGGCGATGGCCATGGTGATGGCGAACTCACGGAACAGCCGGCCCACCACATCCGCCATGAAGAGCAGCGGGATGAGCACCGCGATCAGCGAGAAGGTGAGCGAGATGATGGTGAAGCCGATCTGGCGGGCGCCCTTCAGCGCGGCCTCCATCGGCGATTCGCCCTCTTCCACGTAGCGGGCAATGTTCTCGATCATCACGATGGCGTCGTCCACCACGAAGCCGGTGGAGATGGTGAGCGCCATCAGGGTGAGGTTGTTGAGGCTGAAGCCGGCGAGGTACATCACCCCGAAGGTGCCGACGATGGACAGGGGCACCGCCACGCTGGGGATGATGGTGGCCGGCACGCTGCGCAGGAACAGGAAGATCACCATCACCACCAGCGCCACGGCCAGCACCAGCTCCATCTGCACGTCGTGCACCGAGGCGCGGATGGTGGTGGTGCGGTCGTTGATGACGCGCACGTCGAGGGACGCGGGCAGGCTGGCGGTCATCTGCGGCAAGAGCGCGGTGACCTTGTCGGCCACCTCGATCACGTTGGCGCCGGGCTGGCGCTGCACGTTGATGATCACCGCGTCCTGGCGGTCGGCCCAGGCGGCGAGGCGCAGGTTCTCGGCGCCATCGACGAGGGTGGCCACGTCGGAGAGGCGGATCGGGTTGCCGTTTTTGTAGGCGACGATGAGCTTCGCGTATTCATCCGCCGAGCGCAGCTGGTCGTTGGCGTCGATGGTGGACGCGCGCTGGGGGCCGTCGAAGCTGCCCTTGGCCTGGGTGACGTTGGCGTTGGCGATGGCCGTGCGGATGTCCTCCAGCCCCAGCCCGTAGGCCGCGGCGGCGGTAGGGTTGACCTGCACCCGCACCGCCGGGCGGCGCCCGCCGGCGATGCTCACCAGGCCCACGCCGGGCACCTGGGCGATCTTCTGGGCGAGGCGGCTTTCCACCAGATCGTGGATGCGGGTGATGGGCAGGCTGGGCGAACTCACCGCCAGGGTGAGGATGGGCGCGTCGGCCGGATTGACCTTGCTGTAGGTGGGCGGCGCCGGCAGATCGGTGGGCAGCAGGTTGGACGCGGCGTTGATGGCTGCCTGCACCTGCTGCTCGGCCACGTCGAGCCCCATCGACAGGGTGAAGCGCAGGGTGATGACCGACGCCCCGCCCGAGCTGGTGGATGTCATCTCGTCCAGCCCCGGCATCTGGCCGAACTGGCGCTCCAGCGGCGCGGTGATGGCCGAGGTCATCACGTCCGGGCTGGCGCCGGGGTACAGGGTCTTGACCTGGATGGTCGGGTAATCCACCTCGGGCAGCGCCGAGATCGGCAGCAGCCGGTAGGCCACCAGGCCCGCCAGCAGGATCGCCACCATCAGCAGCGACGTGGCCACCGGGCGCAGGATGAAGAGACGGGAGGGGTTCATGCCGCGCGCCTCCGGGCCACACCGCGCCCGTGCAGGAGCGTTTGTAGGGGCGACTTCAGTCGCCCTCCCCTCCATGACTCATTGTGCGCGGCATTCCGGATGCCGGGCAGGGCGACTGAAGTCGCCCCTACAGATTGATGCGTCATCCGATCAATGCCCCGGCCGGCCGCCGCCATTGCCGCGCTTCTTCTCGCGGCCCGGCGCATCCACTGCCTTCGGGTCGATGGCTTCCACCATCGCGCCGTCCTTCAGCTTGTCGAGGCCATCCACCACCACCTTGTCGCCGGCAGCAAGGCCGTCCTCGACCACCGCCACGCCGCCATCGGTGGCGCCGAGCTTGACCGGTACCGCGGCCACCTTGCCGCCCTCGCCCAGGCGATACACGAAGCGCCCCTTGGCGCCCTGCTGCAGCGCCGCCGTGGGCACCGCAACGACGCCGCTGAGCGTATCGAGCAGCAGGCGCACATTGACGAACTGGTTGGGGAACAGGCTGCCGTCCTTGTTGGCGAACTCGGCCTTCAGCTTGACGGTGCCGGTGGTGGTGTCGATCAGGCTGTCCACCGCCAGCAGCTTGCCTTCGGCCAGGCGCTGCTTCATGTCCCGATCCCAGGCTTCCACACCGAGCCCGGCGCCGGACCGAACCCGCGCCATGATCGCCGGCAGGCGGTCTTCCGGCACTGCAAAGACGGCGGTGATCGGCGAAACCTGGGCGATGGTGACGAGGCCGTTGGTGTCGGACGCCTTGACCATGTTGCCCGGATCGACGGTGCGCAAACCCGCGCGGCCGGCGATCGGCGCCTTGATGGTGGTGTAGGAGAGCTGCAGCTCGGCGCTCTTCACCGCGGCTTCATCGGCCTGCACCGTGCCCTGGTACTGGCGCACCAGCGCTTCCTGGGTATCCACCTGCTGCTTGGCGATGGAATCCTGGGCCAGCAGGCCGCGGTAGCGTTCGAGGTCGATCTTCGCGTTCTTCAGCAGCGCAGCGTCCCGGGCCAGCGTGCCGCGGGCCTGCTCCAGCGCGGCCTTGAAGGGCTCCGGGTCGATCAGGGCGAGCACCTCGCCGGCCTTCACCGGCTGGCCTTCGGTAAATTTCACCGCCAGCAGCGGGCCATCCACCCGCGCCCGCACCACCACCTGGTTGCGCGGCACCACGCTGCCGAGCGCCGGCACCACCACGCGCACGTCGCGGGTGGCGATGGTTTCAAGCGTCACCGGGATCGGCCGATCGCCCCGTCCGCCGGGGCCACCCGGGCCGCCGCGGCGCCCGTCCGCCGGCTTGCCGCCGCCCTCGCCGTCCGGCGCGGGCCGATGCGTGGCGTACCAGCCGCCCGCGGCCAGCACGGCCAGCCCCACAAAGTAGGACCAGAGGCGACGTTTCTTGGAAGGCGATGCGGGGGAGGAAGACGGAGACGAGGCGTTTGAAGAGCTGGACATGGAGACTTTTCCGGAACGCGCCCGGACAAAAACAGCCGGGAAAATACCCGGCAACGGGCCGGATACGAGCAGCGGCCTATGCTACACGATGCGATTGTTAAACGCGGTCAAGGCGGGCACGCCGACGGCGCTCCGCGACGGGCGAGGAGGCAGACACTACTCGGCGACGAGCGTTCCCGGCACGAGGGTATGAACCCCCGGCGCGCGCAGGCGCAGCTGCATCCCGATCGCGGCCCCGGCCGCCAGCCCGTCCGTGCGCCCCCGGTCGGTGGGCGGAACGAGGACGGTGAGCACCTCGCCGGCCGGCGCGTCGATGAGGCTGGGCAGATCGCCGGCCGCGGTGGCGTGGAGCACCTCCACGTTCAGCCGCTGCCAGCCCGGCCGCGCCGGGTCGTCGGCGGCGTCAAGCAGGCGCGCCTTCAGCTGGGTGGCGTTTTCGATGACTTCCACGACGGCTTCCTCCGGAAAGGTGGATCACCAGCGCCTCGGCCACGGCTTCGGCCGATTCGCGGTCGAAACAACTATACGCCGGCGACGGGTTGACCTCGAAGCACACGAACTGCCCGTCGGGCTGGCGCTTCAGGTCGATACCCGCAAGCGCCAGCCCCATACCGGCCGCCAGCGCCACGCAGCGCCGGGCCACGTCGGCGGGGAGGCTGTCCGGGTGCATCTCGGCGCTCGTTCCCTCGCGGCTGGCGTAGCGGTAGTCGGTGGCATCGGAATCGACCCGCGTGCAGAACACGGCCTCGCCCACCACATGCACCCGGTAATTCACCCCGGGCACGAAGGCCTGGAACAGCGTCGGCAGCGCGCGGATGCGTTCCAGCTCGACATCGTGGGCATCGCCCAGCCGGGTGACGATGGAGCGCACGCCGCTGGCCGACTTGAACACCACCTCGCCGTAGATCCGGCGGAAAGCCCGCACCGCGTCCGGGTCGTTGGTGACGATGGACGGCGGCACGGCGAAGCCCGCGTCGCGGATCAGCCGCGCCTGCCAGGGCTTGGAGGCGTTCGACATGCCCGCCCCCATCCGGTTGGCCACGCGGATCGGCGCGGCCTCCAGCCAGGCGTTCAGGGCATCGACAAGATAATGGTGATGCATCACCCCGTGGGGATCGGCAGGCGCATCACGCAGCAGGCTGGCCGGCACCACCCGGGTGTAGGCACCGCCGCAGCGGGCCAGATCCAGCTCGGTGGCGCCATCCCACCAGCGGGCAAACAGCTTGCCGCCGCGCACGCCGGCCTCGATGTCCTGGCCGGCCAGGCAGCGCTGGTCGATCACCCGGCAGTCGATGCCGAGGCGCCCAGCCGCCTCGATGGCCATTGCCAGCGGCGATTCGCTGGCCACGCCGCACACCAGCACCGGCCCGCTCACAGCGCCGCCTCCAGCCAGTCCACGCAGGCCTCGGCCACGGCCGCGTCGTCAAACGACGGCCGAGGCTCCACTTCGCGCAGCACGCCGCCGGCAAAGCCCAGCGCCGCGTAACCCAGCCCCAGCGCCGTCACGAAGGCCGCGCAGCGCGCCGCCAGCTCCGCGTCCGCCAGCCCGACGCAGCGCGGGCCGAACACCCACACCCAGCTCAGCGCCCCGACCGCCGCGGCAGGCCGATACCAGCCGGCCGCATCGCTGCCCTTCGGAAATCCCGCCCCCACCCGCTCGAGCCCGGCACAGGCACCGCCGCGCACCGACGACGCCACCACAAAATCCCCCGCCACCAGCCCGTGGTCCGCCGCCACCGCGTGCCAGCCCAGCGGATGCAGCGACGCCGCCCAGGCGTTCTCGCCCGCCGGCAGGTTGGCCACCGGCACCGCCAGCCCGTGCAGCCAGCTGGCCAGGAGCGCCGAAAACTCTGCGGCGGCGTAGTCCCGATCTTCGGGCGCCGCATGGGCGAAGGCCGGTGGCAGCGCGGCATCGAGGCGATGCAGCACCACGCCGATCCGGCTGTCGTCGAGACTGCGCCCGTCCGGCAGTTCGAGCAGCGTGCCGTCTTTTTCCGGCACGTGATGCCAGCGGGCGACCGACAATTCCGCCAGCCCCGCCGACACCACCGGACGCCCCCGCGCAGCCAGCCCGGCACCGACGACGTGGGCGGTCACGTCGTCGGCGCCGGCCAGGATCAGGGCCACCCGGTCAGGCGTGGACATGCGCCGGCTGCCTCACTCGGCCGGCCGGTCCAGCAGCCGCTTGCTGCCGCCCGAGGTGGGATCGACCTCGTTGTCCTCCTCATCCGAATACGCGCTGCCCGAGAGATCGGGCCGCAGCTCCCGCGAGATGAAGGGCTGCGGCGCCTGGCCGCCCATCAGCAGGGCTTCCAGCTGGGCGATGCGCGCTTCCAGCGAGCCGAAGTCGGCCGACCGGGCGCCGAGCCCCGGCTTTTCGGCGAGCTTGCCCTCCACCAGCTTCTCGGAGGTACCCTTGTCGAAGGCCGCCGACTTGTCGATCACCGGCTTTTCGGCGTTCTTCTCGATCTTCTTCTCGACCAGCTTTTCGCTCGCCGCCGTCTTGTCCACCACGAGGCTCTTGTCGATCGCCACTTCCTTCTTCGGCTTGATGACGGTGCACTTCACCCTCAGGTTGGCGCTCATCACCGGGGCCGAGGCGCCGATGCCGGTCACCGCCACGCAGGTGTTGGCGCCGGCGTAGCTCTTGGAGCTGGGGTTGGAGGTGTTGTTGAAGGTGGTGTTGCCCGCCGTGCCCGGGAAGGGATCGCCGCCATCGCCCCGGTTGTGGTCGAGTTCCATGTCGCGCAGGCCGTCGGCCTGCATCAGCGCCACCTTGTAGTGGGCCTCGTTGGTGTTGCCGGCCACGCTGTCATCCACGTGCCAGATCAGCAGCCCGCCAGCCGGCAGCGACGCGTCGAAGCCGGATTTCTGGCGGTTCTCGACGAGGAAGTATTCGCTGCTCGCCGCCCCGTTCTTCCACATCCGGTACACCACGCCGGAATCCTTCACGTCGGCGATGTTCTTGCTGCCGTTGCTGGTCACATTGACCACGCTGGCCCAGCCCTGGTTGGCCTTGCACCAGGCCGACGGATGCACCGGCGTGTTGCCGCCGCCGCCCCAGCTGCCGCCCGCCATCAGGCACCAGTTGCCGATGCCTTCCGAGGTGTAGTCGGTGTCGTACAGATCCGGGAAGCCGAACAGCAGGTGGCCCAGCTCGTGGCAGCACACGCCGATCTTCGAATCCTCGGGCACCGTGAGATAGGCGTACACCTTGGTGCCATCCACGTTCATGGCGCCGCCGTCCAGCGTCCACTTGTGCGACCAGATGTCGCCGGACTTGCCGGTCACCTCGGCGCCCGCGCCGGCATGCACGACGATGAAGGCATCCACGTAGCCGTTGCCGTCGTTGTCATACAGCCCGAAATTGACGCTGGCGTTGGCGGCCAGCACCGCGTCCCGGGCCATCGTGCGGGCATTGGGCAGCGCCGCCCCGGTGCCGGATGCGCCGTGGGCGTACTGGGCGAGGGTCTTGGGCATGCGGAACGGCCCCACCACCTGGCCCTGGATGTTCACCAGCCCGCGGGTCACGTCGGCGTAGTACTCGCGCACGCTCTTGGTGGGGATCGCGCCGGTCGAGAAGAACAGCTTGTCGAAGTGGGCAACCGTCTGGGTCATCGGCTTGTCCGAGAAATCCACCAGCACCACGATCACCCGCACCGCGCCCCGCAGTGGCGCCCGCTCGGCCGCCGCTCCGCGGATGCGGCTGGGCGCCGAACCCAGCGGAAACTCTTCCGGCGGAATGATCAGGCCGTCATTGAAGCCGTCCGAACGGGGCTCGGACGCACGCAGCTGGAACGAGGCCATGAAATCCTTGGCCTTGCTGCGCATCGCGGTGAGCTCCTTCTTCAGCTTGTCGGCCAGATCCGGGCACGGCGCCACCATGCAGCGCTCCCCGTCCTCGCTCCCCCTCGCTTCCTGGTAGATGTGCCGAACGTCCCCCGCAAGGGACACATGACGATATTCGCGCATGACATCACCCTCCTTCACGAACCCGCGCGCCAGCCGGGCACCGCAGGCCCACTGATTGATCGGATCGACACGGAGACGGACGACGGAAGATGCCCAGGACGGGCCAGAATGAGACGCAGACCGACTGACTTGCAGACGTACTGAACGTGTCTCCGTGCTATGAGGTTAGGTTACAGCCCCCTTCACGGCAAGGAAGACTTGCCCCACGCGCAGCTTGCCCCGCCCGCACCGACGGCATAGATTCCTGTCATTTCCAGCGCAGCCTGAAAGTCATGATCACCCTCGCCGTCGCTCTCCTCACCGCCATCCCGATACTCATCCTGATGGGCGCCGTCTTCATCCAGTTCTGGTGGCTCGACAGAAGCCCGAGGCGCGATCCGCTGACCTCCGAACTGCGCCGGCTTCCCGGCGCCAGCACCCAGGCCCGGCGGGAAGAAGACATGGAAGACGTGGTCACCAAGATGGCGTGGATCGCGATGATCGGCTGGATACTGAGCGTGGTGATGCTGCAGCGCCTGGTGCCGGAGAGCGGGCTGACCTGGAAAACCATGGACACGATCAACCTGGCCCTGGGCCTGTCTGCCACGGTGATCCTCACCTGGCTCATCGTTCGCAAGGTTCCGGAACTGCGTCGCATGAAACAAGGCGTCCGCGCCGAGCAGGCCACCGCGCAGGAGCTCTCGGAGGTGCTCGCCGGCAGGAACCGCATCATCCACGACGTCGTGGCGAAGGGGTTCAACATCGACCACGTGGTGATCACGCCAGCGGGCGTCTTTGCCGTCGAAACAAAATCGCGCCTCAAGCCGCCGGCCGGCCAGGGCGCCGATGCGGTGAAAGTCGCCTACGACGGCACCACCCTGACCTTCCCCGGCTGGGTCGAGACCGCCCCCATCGAGCAGGCCCGGCGACAAGCCGACTGGCTTGCCCGCCACCTTAAAGCCGCAACGGGCGAAACCTTCCCAGTGTTTCCCGTCCTGGCGCTGCCGGGCTGGTACATCGAGAACAAGGCCCGCATCACCGACGACATGGTTCGCGTGATCAACCCGAAAAACGCGGCATGGCTCTTCATCAAGCGGCCACCGATACTTGACGACGCCGCCCTGCAACGCGCCATCTTCTGCGTCGAGAAACTGGCCACCGAGGCGGTGGCAGACTGAAATCCTCCGGCCATCGGACCAGAGCGAGCCCCGGCGGGGCTAACATTCGGGATGGATGGGTTCGTGCCGGCACATCTTCGCGGCCGACAGCCCACCCACTCAGGAGACCAAGCATGAACACCTTCAAGCAACGCATCGCGCTGACCGCCGCCAGCCTGTTGATGAGCAGCCTCGTCTGGGCCCAGCCTGGACCGGGAATGGGTGGCGGAATGGGCCCGGGCGCCGGTCCGGCCAACCGTCCGTGCGCTGCCGTCGGGCAGGCCCAGGGCTCGCCCCAGTGCAACTGGCGGGCCAACCGCCGCAACACCCCGGGGCTGGCGCTGATGACGCCCGAGGAGCGCAGCGCCCATCGGGACCGGATGCGCAGCATGCAGTCCCGCGAGGAATGCCTCGCCTACCTCAGCGAGCACCACGCCCGGATGGCCGAGCGCGCCAAGGCCAAGGGGCAGACGCTCCCCGAACCGCGTAACCGGATGTGCGAGCGCCTGCCCTCGGCCAGCCAGGCCCGCTGACCGCCCCAAGTGACCACAAACTCCTTCGACCACGCCCGGGCGGCCTTCCTCGCCGCCGGGCAGACCCTGCGCAACGAGCGCCGGGATTTTCCCGAATGGCACCTGGGCCGCCCCCACTACGCCCTGTGGGCGGTGGACGTGGATCTGCCCGACGTGCGCCAGGCCGTAGCCGGGGCCGAAACCCATCTGGACGGGCTGCTCCTCGACGGCTATCGCCGCCAGCCCCACGTCACCCTGGCCCTGTGCGGCTTTCCGACCGCCAACCCGGAGCACCCGGACGACTACAGCCCCGCCCGCCTCGCCGCCCAGGTGGCCGCGCTGGCCGCCAGCGCACCGACGCCCTTCGCGCTGACCATCGGCGGGCTGGCAAGCTTCAGCTCGGCGCCCTTCCTGTCGGTGATGGACCCTACTGGCGGCATCCACCGCCTGCGCCGCGCCCTGGCCGGCGACCAGGACGAGCCCGGCGGCCCCTACACGCCCCACGTCACCGTGGGCCTCTACGCCGGCACCTGGCCGACCGCCCACATCCAGCCGCGGCTCGACGCCTTTGCCGCGCCCGCGCTGCCCTTCCGCGTCGAGCGCATCAGCCTGATGCACTACGCGGCACCCGAGATCGGCGGCGCGCTGACCACCCTAGCAAGCTTCGACCTCGGCCAGCGCCAGCTCGACTGGCACCAGCGCCCCACCGGCTGGCCCGACACCGACTGAAATCTGGCGAGGCGCTGTAAGAATCCAGCGCCAGCTCCGACCAATCCGACATGCACACCCGCATGTCACCCGGAGCCCGCCATGACCCGCCTCACCCCCCGCCCCCGTCTCGTCACCGCCCTCGCCTGCCTGCTGGCGCCCCTGGCCGCCCACGCGCTGGAGATCCAGCCCTACTCGGCCGCAGCCCTCGCTGCAGCCCAGTCGGCCGGCAAGCCGGTGGCCGTGCATTTCCACGCCCCGTGGTGCCCCACCTGCCGCGCCCAGGCCAAGGTTTTCGACGGCTTCCGGCAGGACGCGGGCCTGCCCCTGCCGCTGCTGGTGGCCGACTACGACAGCGAGCGCGGCCTCCGGCAAAAACTCGGCGTGCGCACCCAATCCACCTTGATCGTCTGGCGCGGCACGCAGGAAACCGCGAGGCTGGCCGGCGAGACCGATGCCGACCGCCTGCGCGCCGCCCTGCGTTCGGCCACCACCGTGGCCCAGTGAGGGCACCATCATGGACACCGCCCTCTCCCTGCCCCAGCTGGGGCTCAGCCTCCTTGCCGGCAGCCTGACGACCCTCTCGCCCTGTGTCTTTCCGGTGCTGCCGCTGGTGGTCGGCGGTGCGATGCAGGCCAACCGGCTGGCGCCGCTGGCGATGGGGACCGGCATGGCAGCCTCGTTTGCCGGTATCGGCCTGGTGGTCGGCGCCCTCGGCCCGGCGCTGGGCATCGATCCCGACAGCGTGCGGACCTTCGGCGCCGTGCTGCTGCTCGCCTTCGCGCTGGTGATGCTGGTGCCGGCCCTGGGCGAACGCTTCAGCCAGCTGCTGCTGCCCGTGGCCTCGTCGGCCAATGCCGCGTCGAGCCGGCTCGACGGCGGTTCCCTCGGCGGCGCACTGCTGCTGGGCGGCGTGCTCGGGCTGGTGTGGAGCCCCTGCTCCGGCCCGCTGCTGGCGTCGGCACTGACGCTGGTGGCGAGCGAAGGCGGCGCCGGCCGCGGGGCGCTGATCCTAGGCGTGTTCGGCCTGGGTGCAGCCACGCCGCTGGTGGCCGTGGCCTACGCCTCCCGGGCCAGCCTCGCCCGCGCCCGGGGCTGGGTGCTTGCCCGGGGCGACGGCATGAAGAAGGCCTTCGGCGTGCTGATCGGCCTGGCCGGCCTCGCCATCCTCACCGGCGCCGACAAGTGGCTGGAAGCCCGCGTGCTCGATCTGCTGCCGGAAGGCTGGCTGCGCCTCACCACGCTGTTCTGAGCAGCACCGGGTCGCGCCGGCGGGCGGGGCTGGCCTACAATGGCTGATTCCCCGCAACGCCAGAGAATCAGGACTTCGCGATGACCCGAATCGCCCGCCGCATGGCCGACATCCAGCCCTTCCACGTGATGGAGATCCTCAAGCGCGCCCACGCCCTGGCCGCCGAAGGCCGCGACATCATCCACCTGGAGGTCGGCGAGCCAGACTTCCCCAGCCCGGCCCCGATCGTCGAGGCCGGCCGACGCTTCCTCACCAGCGGCCACGTGCATTACACGCCGGCGCTGGGCCTCACCGCGCTCCGCGAGGCCATCGCCCGCTTCTACCACGACCGCTTCGGCGCCGACGTGGCGCCCGAGCGCATCGTCGTCACTCCCGGCGCGTCCGGCGCACTGATGCTGGCCCTGGGCGTGCTCACCGATCCGGGCGACGAATGGCTGCTGCCCGACCCGGGCTATCCCTCCAACCGCCATCTGGTGCGCAGCTTTGAAGGCAAGCCGGTGGCCCTGCCGGTGGATGCGACCACCCGCTTCCAGCCCACGCCGGCCCACGTCGCCGCGGCCTGGACGCCCAACACCCGCGGGCTGATCGTGGCCTCCCCGGCCAACCCCACCGGCACCCTGCTGGATCTGGACGAGATCGTCGCCCTGCGCGACACCGTGACCGCGCGGGGTGGCGTGTTGATCGTGGACGAGATCTACCAGGGCCTGAACTACGGCGTCGAGGCGAGCACCGCCCTCAGCCGGGCTGATGACGTGTTCGTGGTGAACAGCTTTTCGAAGTATTTCGGGATGACCGGCTGGCGGCTCGGCTGGATGGTGGTGCCCGAGGGCTACGTGCGGGACATCGAGAAGCTCGCCCAGCACTTCTTCATCTCGCCGTCGACGCCGGCCCAGCATGCGGCGCTGGCGGCCTTCGAGCCGGGCACACTGGAGATCCTGGAAGCCCGTCGCCACGCGTTTGCCGACCGCCGCAATGCGCTGTTGCCTGCGCTTCGCGACATCGGCTTCCGCTTTGCCACGGAGCCCCAGGGTGCCTTCTATCTCTACGCCGACATCTCGGACATCGCCGCCAGCAGCGAGGAACTCGCCCAGCGGCTCATCGAGGAAGCCGGCGTGGCCACCACCCCGGGAATCGACTTTGGGGACAACGCGCCAGAGCGTCACCTGCGCATTGCCTACACCACCGACGAAGCCCGGCTGGTAGAAGCCGCCGAACGCATCCGCCGGGTGCTGTAAGCACCCGCGGGCACATCACCCTCCGGCGCCTGTTGCGGGGGCGCGGAGGGGTATCGGCAGAAAGGAGAGACGCGCGCCTGCCGGAAGGCAGGCCGCAAACCAACGGATCAGGCGCCGAAGAACTTGCCGCCGCGGGCGGCCTGGCTCAGCGCAGCCTTCACCGCCATCACCTTGTTGGCATACGGGGCGGTGGGATCGCTGGATCCGTTGTACTGCTGAAGGGCCCGCTCAACCGAACCCGTGCTCTGGATGTACTCCTTGAGCACCAGGGCGCCGACGCGGATGTTGGTATCCGGATCGAACATCGCGCCCTTGTCGGTCTTGACGTCCACCTTGTCCGGGTGCCACTTGGGGATGACCTGCATCAGGCCCTGGGCACCCATCGGGCTTTCGGCAAAGGGGTTGAACCGCGACTCGATGGCCATCACGGCCACCAGCAGCAGGGGGTCGACACCCACACTGCGACCGGTCTGCTGGGCCGAGGCCAGCAGCGGCTCGACGGCAACGGCAGAGACCTGGTAACGCTTGGCGATGTAGGTCTTGACGCGCTGCAGATCGGGGCTGAGCTTGGTCGACGTGGTGTCGGCGACTTCCACGACTTCCGGCTCGATCTCTTCGACGGCGGCCGTGGTGGCAGGACCACCGGTGAGGCTGCCGAGGGAAAGACCCTGAACGCCATGATTGGCGATCCGCGAGGCGACAAAAAGAGTGACGATAAGGCCAGCGACGAGCAAACCGCCGTGGGCGAAGTGAAGCATGAATGAAGCCGCGTGACGTGCGTACTTCGTGATACGAGTTGCGAACATGGGCTCTCCTTTCTGTGGCCACAGTCAGGCAAGCGCGCACGAAAGATCGCCCCTGAAAAAACGGGAAGCGATGCTCCGCTTGTATCACCCGACAGCCCTCGAAAAGCAGGGCCGGGTTCAACTCGTCAGCCAAAAAAACCGGCCGACGGCACTCGAAAGACTAGGTCGCCAGGGGTTGATCCAAACACGCTGGTGCAACCAGGCAGCGTGCCAAAAATGACGCTGAAACCAGACCAGGGTTCTGGTCAGTGACCGGCTTGGGATGCCCGGCCATGCGGCGGTTTCGGCGCCGACGTTTTACAAAAAACGACTCAAAAAAATGTGTGCTGCATTGCACACAGAGCGCATTGTATTGATTCGACTGGATTTTGTCAATCCGGGGGCTTTCATGGCGCCGCGAAGCCAATTCCAAACGCATTACCTGGAGCGCAGCAACGGCGCGGCCCTGGACGGCCCTGCCGGGGCAAAGCCAGTCGCCGAGCGGGTTTCGCGGAGCGTCCCGAAACCGTCAGTCAGGGCGCCCGGCGACTGGAAACGGCCAGCGCATCGACGCCTCGTCGTCGGCCTCGAGCGCCCCTTCGGGCTCAATCCGGGCAACGAGATCCGAACGCCCCAGCGCGGCCAGTTCACGGCGCAGACGCCCCCACGAAAACCACGGCCCGGGGTCCGTCTTGCGGCCCGGCGCGATGTCGGAATGGCCGGTCACGCCCTCCACCGGAAAGCGCCCGCACAGGTCGGCCAGCAGGCTTGCAAGCACCGTGTACTGCACCGGCTCGAAGGGCAGCGTGTCGCAACCTTCCAGCTCGATGCCCACCGAGAAATCGTTGCAGCGCTCCCGCCCCCGCCAGCTCGACATGCCGGCATGCCAGGCGCGCACTTCGGGCGGCACGAACTCGATCAGCTCGCCGGTGCGGCGGATGAAGTAATGGGCCGACACCCGCAGGTGATGGATGCCCGCGTAGTACGGGTCCGCAGCGGGGTCGAGACGGTTGGTGAACAACTCCTCGACCCCGCTGCCGCCAAAGCGGTCGGGCGGCAGGCTGATGGCGTGAATGACGACCAGCGAGACAGCCTCGCCGGGCGCCCGGGTGTCGTGGTTGGGGGATGCGATCTTGCGTGGCGTCATGGGGCCGGGCTCCCGTCCCTGGAAAAGCCCGTGAGCTTGCCACCATCGAGCACGTAGCGCACGCTCTGCGCGCGGATCGGACCGGCCAGGGATTCGGGCAGCGCGACGCCGGGCACCCGCACGCCGGCAAGATCCAGCAGGGTGGCGCCGACCATCTCCTGCCCGATGTAGTGCTCGCGGTTGGCGGTGAGCGTCTGCCACTGCCCGGGGCTGCGCAGCCGGTCGGCCCAGAAGAGCGTCGCGGGCTGGGTGTCGAAGTGGGTCACGCTGCCGCAGTGCTGGTAGCGCATCCGGGCGTCGTCGTAGAGGTTCTCGCCGTGGTCGGAGGCGTAGGCGAGCACCACCTCGCCCTCCTGGCCACGGAGGGTTTCGATGACCCGCGAGAGGATCCAGTCGGTGTAGCGCAGGCTGTTGTCGTAACGGGCGGAGCGTTCGCTCTCCGGTGTGCCGTCGCCACGGTAAAGGGCAAAATCGGCCGGATAGCGCTGTTCGTACTCGAAATGGCTGCCGATGAGCTGCAGCACGATGAACTTGCGGGCCTTGGGCAACAGCAACAGACGCCGGAGCTCGGGCAGCAGGGCGTCGTCGCGCAGGGGCGAATCCGGGTTGAGATAGCGCAGGTTACGGGCGTGGTCGGCGCGGATGCCGATCGATTCGGCGAGCACCGGCTCGTGCATCGACACGAAGGCGGTAAAGAAGCCGGCTGCACCGAAGTAATCGAAGAGGGTCGGCACCGCCTCGTCGGGCCGGCGACGGGCGATACCAGCGGCATCGGCCATCGTCAGCAAGGCCGGCACCGCATGGAGGGTGCAGTCGGATACCGAGCGCACGTGGGGAAAGCTCACCACGCCCGGCAACCTGCCCAGGATGGGCGTCGTATCCCGCGCGTAGCCGTTGAGGCCGAGGCGATCCGCCCGGGCCGATTCGCCGATCACCAGCACGTAGGTCTGGGCAAGATCGCGGCGCCCGGCATCGACGGTCACGCTCACTGGCTCGAGCGCGGCCGCCATCGGCTGGGGCGCGGCCAGCAGCGCTACAGGCTGGATCAGGGAGATCGGATAGGTGCGCAGCACGAGTTCTGGCGTCGCCCACGGCGTCAAGGACAGCTGGCGCGTCAGGAAGCTGTCGTGGACGAGCCCCGACGCCAGATACACCAGCCCGGCGAGCAACCCCGCCTGGCGCCACTGACGACTCACCCGCCACGGGCGACGCACTTTCAGCGCCACCAGTACCAGCACTTCAAGGACGAGCACTGCCCAGCTCGTCCACTGCCCGGCCACGTCATGCAGGAATTCGACCGCGCTACGCGCGTCGCTCATGCGCAGGGTGAGCATCAGCTCGTCGCCTGGCACCACGCCAAAACGCAGCCCGTACCACGCCACCGGTGGCGCGAGCAGCAGGCACAGCGCGGCCAGCGCACGACCGAGCCAGCGCAGCCACGGCAGGCTGGCGGCAATCAACACCAGCGCCAGCAGCACGCCCACGGACGCAACCCGGTGGGCCCAGGTCTGGGGCAACACCAGCACGGGTAGCAGCAACACGCCGAGCAGAAACATGTCTGCCCGGCACATATGGGGAGATGAATCCTGGAATTCCGAGTCTCTGGCAGCCACGGGGGTTTCTCCGGATCAGGGGCATTGGCTAAAGCCTGCACCTGAAAAGTCAATGAGAAGCCAGAAAGACCGACGCAACCCACTGAAAAAACAAAGCCCGGAATGCTTCCGCATTCCGGGCTTGCCACGCCTGACCACCGCAAGCGACGGTCAGATGTATTCAGGACAATCAGCAGATTGCCGGGGAAATGGTGGAGCAAGACCCACCCTTGACCCACAAAATCTTGGTGGTGTCGGTTTTCGAATCCGGAGTGTAAGTCACAACTTCACCGTTGAGACCATCAGTAGTCGTCGCGATGGCAGTAATCACACCCTTGGCAACATCAACGGAAGCCACGTGACCCGTGGAGGCGGTTTTCGCCGGGATAGACCAACCATCACCACTGGTGTTGGCGTTACAGTTGGTCGGATCATTATTGTTGTTCTGGATGCACAGCTCGACAGCGCTCTTGAAGGCACCGGTGGCGGAGATCACTTCAGTGAAACGGGCCTTGCGCTGGAACTGCTGGTACTGGGGAACAGCGATCGCAGCCAGGATGCCGATGATGGCCACGACGATCATGAGTTCGATAAGAGTGAAACCGCCTTGCTTTTTCATGTGCGTATCTCCAAGAGATTATAGGTATTTCGAAGCGGGCCAGAGACCCGACTGCACTCCTATAGGCAAGGCCCGTGCCAAAAAAAGATGGACCCAACCGATTCCATATAAATCAAGGACGTGATGACCACATCGCGCTCCCCATCCGCCCCACCGGCCAGAACAGACAGCGCCGATAGTGACAATTCTCGTCACCCTGCTGCCGCAATGCGTCAGTCATGGCGACCGCCACCCCGTTTTCGCCGGAACGATTCGGCGCCGCAGGCGGTCTTTTGATGGAGGACCGCGCTTTCCCTCCACGGAGCCCCCCATGGACGACCTTGCCGACACGAGCAGCCGCAGCACCACCGCCACCATCCTGTGGATGCACCGCTGGAGCCCCAGGCTGCTGTCGTTCCGCCTGACCCGCGAGCCGGGCTTCCGCTTCGTGCCGGGGCAGTTTGCGCGGCTCGGCCTATATAAGGAGAACGGTGCGCCGGTGTGGCGGGCGTATTCGATGACCTCCGCCACCTGGGACGAACACCTGGAGTTCTACTCCATCGTGGTGCCCGATGGCGCCTTCACCTCGCAACTCGAAAAGCTGGGCGTGGGCGACACGCTGATGATCGAGCGGGCGGCCAACGGCTTCTTCACCACCAACCGCTTCGCGGACGGGCGCGACCTGTGGATGCTCGGCACCGGCACCGGGCTCGCGCCCTATCTCTCCATCCTGCAGGACGAGACCACCTGGCAGCGCTTCGAGCGGCTGATCCTCGTCCACTGCGCCCGCGTCGCCGAAGACCTGGCCTACCAGGCCGAGATCGCCGAGCTGCGCCAGCACCCACTTTGGGCGGAGCACGGCCACAAGCTCGTGTATCAACCGGTCGTCACCCGCGAGATGGCGCCCGGCGCCCTCCACGCGCGCATTCCGGAGCTCATCCGCGGCGGCGGGCTCGAAGCCGCCCTCAACCTGCCTTTCACCGACGCCGATTCCCGCTTCATGATCTGCGGCAGCCCCGACATGGTGCGCGACACTCACAAGGCGCTGATGGAACGAGGTTTCCGTCTCAGCCGGCTGGCAGCCCCCGGTCACATCGCGGTGGAAAACGCCTGGTGAACGCCCATTTTCGGGAGCATCGCACCACGATCTCGCCTGTTTTTGGTGCAGTCAAAATGTCGATGCACGATTAAAGTGCAGCAAGGCGATGCAAGCTTCGTGTCAAGCTGATGAATTGATTGAACTTTCTTGAAAAGCAAAGCTGGCACAGCACCTGCTTGGTGCTTCGCTTCGATTTTGGAGCCCAAAATGGAGCAATCAAGCAACGCCAGTAATGTTCTCTTCGTGCTGCTCGGCGCCATCATGGTGCTTGCGATGCACGCAGGTTTCGCTTTCCTCGAGGTCGGCACCGTCCGCAAGAAGAATCAGGTCAACGCACTGGTCAAGATCCTGACCGATTTCTGCGTGTCGGCCAT
>JAKLLO010000289.1 GCA_023150095.1 Zoogloea sp.
CAAGGGCGAGGCGCTGCCGGCGGCGGGTGAGGTGGCGGCCGCGGTGCTCACTGGCTCGCCATCGATGGTCACCGACCGCGAGGCCTGGAGCGAAGCCACCGCCCGCTGGCTCGCCGGCCGGGTGGCCGAAGGCCTGCCGGTGCTGGGCATCTGCTACGGCCACCAGCTGCTGGCCCATGCCCTGGGCGGCGAGGCCGATTGGCATCCGCAAGGCATGGAGATCGGCACCGTCTGCGTCCGCAAGTCCGACGCCGCGCGGCACGACCCGCTGTTTGCCGATCTGCCCGAGACCTTTCCCGCCCACGTGGTGCACAGCCAGACCGCGCGCCGCCTGCCGCCGGGCGCGCAGTGCCTGGCTTCCAGCGATTTCGAGCCCCATCACGCCTTCCGCTTTGGCGAGGCGGCCTGGGGCGTGCAGTTCCACCCGGAGTTCGATACGGTGGCGATGAAGTGCTACATCGCCCAGCTCTCAAGCCGCCTGCGCCAGGGCGGCGCCAATCCGGATGCGCTGACGGCGGCCGTCACCGAAACCCACGCCGCGACCAGCCTGCTGCGCCGCTTTGCGCGCTTCGTGATGGCCCGAGCCGGCGGGCCGGGCAGCGAGCCCCTTCTTCAGCCGTAACGCCGGGCCGCCTCCACCGCGAGGCCGGCGCCGATGCTGCCAAACAGATCGCCCTCCACGCTGCGCGCCGCCGGCAGCTCGGCGGCGATGCGCGCCCGCAGCTGCGGCACGCCGCTCGCGCCGCCGGTGAAATACAGCGTATCCACCCGATCCCGCGCCACGCCGGCCTGATCCAGCAGCTCGGCCACCGTGGCCGCAACCCGCTCCACCAGCGTGCGCGTGGCGGCCGAAAAGGCCTCGGCGGTGATGTCGTGGGCGAGGCCTGCCTCCAGCCTGTCCAGATGCAGCCGGGTGGTGCTGGCGGTGGACAGGTCGATCTTCGCCTGCTCCACCTGCAGGGCCAGCCAGTGACCTTCGCGCTGGCCGATCAGCCGGGCCAGGCGGTCCAGCTCGCGGCGCGCGGCGGCGTCCCGGTAGATCTGCTGGAAATCGGCAAAAGCCTGGCGGGTGTAGGCAAAGTTGATGGTGTGCCAGGTGGCCAGCTGGAAGAACAGCCCGGACGGCACCTCGGCGCCGCTCTTCATCAGGCCCCGGTAGCCCAAGAGCGGCATCACGCATTCCAGCGACAAGGCGCGGTCGAAATCCGTACCGCCCACGTGCAGGCCGGCGTTGCCCAGCAGATCGTCCTTGCGATCCACGTGGCGGGCCCGCTCAGGCGACAGGCGCACCAGCGAGAAGTCCGCCGTGCCGCCACCGATGTCGGCGATCAGCACCAACTCCTCCCGGTCCAGCCCGGCTTCGTAATGCCGCGCGGCGCCGATGGGCTCGAACTGGAAGCTCACGTCCTTGAAACCCACCTGCCGGGCGATGGCAGCGAGCGTATCCTCGGCGCGCTGGTCGGCGCTCGGGTCGCCATCCACAAAGAACACCGGGCGGCCGAACACCGCCTGCTCGAAACCACGGCCCGCCTGGGCCTCGGCCCGGCGCTTGAGCTCGCCGATGAAGCTTGCCAGCAGATCCTTGAAGGGCAGGGCGCGGCCGCCCACCTCGGTGCTGCCCTCCATCAGTTTGCTGCCCAGCAGGCTCTTGAGCGCCCGCATCAGCCGGCCCTCGTAGCCTTCCAGGTACTCGGCCAGCGCATCGCGCCCGAAGTGGGTGGATTCCTCGTCGGCATTGAAGAACACCGCCGACGGCAGTGTGGGCTTGCCGTCCTCGAGGATCAGCAGCGTCTCGGCCCCGGGCCGCAGCCAGCCGACGGTGGAGTTGGAGGTTCCGAAGTCGATTCCGCAGGCGCGGGCGGGAGCGGCATTCATGGGCTGGCGTGGGGATAGCGGGGGGCGGATGTTACGCCGGTTGGGGGGAGCGAGGAAGAGGCGGCTGCCCATGCCCGACAGCCGCGCCCTCGCACTCCCCACAGACCCCGTATTTAACCCGAAAAACCCGCAGCCGGACGCAAGATCGGGCAAGAAAGAAGGCAGAACGTTCCAGGTCTGGATGAAATCCCGCCAGCTTGATCCCGGCCCCTCCCAGCCTGAACCCCGGGCGGGCTGGACTGATTCCGCTGTGCTGCAGCTATTTCCTGAAAAGCCCCAGCTTGAATCCGCCGGATAATCAATTAATGGCTCGGAGGGATTAAAAAATGCCTGTGCCGAGCCAGGTCTGCGCAAAAATCGGATTAATTAATCCCGGGGCGCCTTTTGTCTGGCCCGATTCGGCTTGACCCTCGAAAGGGGCGGGAAGAAGTTGGAAAGATTCGGGATTAATAAATTGCGGGTTTGCCTTTGGTCTCTGAAAAATCCGGATTAACCTGGCCTGTTGAGGGATTTAAAAATTGCTGTCCAGCAATTTATCTGGATGCAGCCGGGAAAAACCTGAGGCGCGGAAGGTTGTGGCTTGGGGGTGGAAGGGTTTTCGGGGCATCGCGCCAGCCCACCGTCCCTGTAAGTCGGACTTCAGTCCGACATCCGATGCCTCCGATACCCCCGACAGGCAAGGCGTGTCGCGGGCTAACCGGCACGATCACGGGAAAGAACTTGTCATCGGGGTTGGTGGGCGATAAATTTGAGCGGCATGGGTTGCGCTGGTCACTCCGAAGCGATCCGGTGGGTGATCGCGATGCCGGAAGCAGACGCCGAACGAGACAGCTATTGCCTACTACACGCTCGGTCGCAACAGGAAATCGCACATGATG
>JAKLLO010000053.1 GCA_023150095.1 Zoogloea sp.
GCCCGCCAGCCCGACGCCGAAACCCCTAAACCTTTTGCCCCCCGCACCGTAATGGTTACTGCCTTGCACCCGACGCAAGGCCGATTGTCCCGGGCTGCCCGCCGGAACACCGCGGCCGGACGGACAACCCTTCCGCCCATGCTTCGAGGCATGAAGCCTTGCCCATGACGAGATGAAGCCGATGCCCCCGCGGCCGGCAGATAAAGACGAAACAGGTGGAGAGAGCGTAATGACCAGCCTTTCATGGCAGTCGTTGAGAACAAGACTGGTCGCCGGTGCGCTGTGCGTGTCGGTCGCGTCGATCTGGATCGTGATGTTCGTGACCGGCAAATACCTGCGCGCCGACATGGAAGCGGCGATCTCGGCACAGCAGTACTCGACGGTCTCGCTCATCGCCTCCGAGATCCACCGCTCGGTGAACGAGCGCAGCGACGTCCTGACCCACGTGGCCACGCGCCTCGGCGCCGCCGGCGCGCTGCACGGCACCAGCGCCCAGGCCCTGATCGAGTCCCAGGCCGGGCTCGACCCGCTCTTCAACTGGGGCGTGGTGGTGGTGGATGCCCAGGGCACGGCCTTGGCGAGCACGCCTGAAGGGCTCAAGCGCACCGGCACCCACTATGGCGACCTGCCCTACATCGCCGAACTCAAGACCGCCCAGGGGCGCGTCATCAGCCCGCCGAGGATTGGCAAGCGCACCGGCGCGCCGGTCATCACCATTGGCATCCCGATCCGCAGCCCGGACGGGCGTTACATCGGCGCCCTGCTGGGCGTCACCAACCTCGCCGAACCGAACTTCCTCGACCAGATCAGCAACGCCAAGTACGGCCACACCGGCGATTTCCTCGTCACCGATGCCAAGGCGCGCACCTACATCGCCTCGTCCGACAAGCGCCGGGTGATGCACACCGGCCCTGCCCCCGGGGTGAACCTGGTCTACGACCGCTACCTGAACGGTCACGAAGGCTCTGGGGTGGCGGTCAGTTCCCGCGGGATCGAGGAGCTGTCGTCATCGGTGAAGATCGGCGATACCGGCTGGCTGATGCAATCGGTGCTGCCCACCCAGGAGGCCTTCCTGGTGGTGCGTCAGATGCAGCAGCGCCTGCTGCTGTCGGCGGTGGCGCTGACCCTCTTCGCCGGTATGGTCGCCTGGTGGTGGGTACACCGCCAGCTCAAGCCGCTGGAGCGCTCGGCAGTTCTGCTCGACGAGATGCGCCAGGGCACGATCCCCCGCCAGCCCCTGCCGGTCGAGCGGGACGACGAGATCGGCAAACTCGCCAACGCCTTCAATGGTCTGCTCAAATCCATCGTCGATCAGGAGGCGCTGCTCGCCAAGATTGCCGCCACCGAGCAGGTGCGCAAGATCCTCGCCCACGTCCCGGGCATGGTCTTCCAGTACTACCAGCACCCCGACGGCACCGGCGCCTTTCCGTTTGCCAGCGACGCGGTGACGGAGCTCTACGGGGTCAGCCCGGAGGTGGTGGAATCGGACGCCACCAGCATCCGGGATCTGCTGGTGCCCGAAGACAGCGCCCGTTTCTTCGCCTCCCTGCGCGAATCCGCCCGGAGCATGGAGCGCTGGCTCGTCGACTACCGCATCCGCCATCCCGACGGGCAGATCAAGTGGCTGCACGTGGATGCCGTGCCCGAAATGGGCGAGGACGACCGGATCGTCTGGTACGGCTTCGTGACCGACGTGACCGCCACCAAGGCCCTCGAACACGAACTGGAGATCCACCGCTCGCACCTCGAAGACCTCGTGCGGGAGCGCACCGAGCAGCTCGAGGACGCCCGCAACGCGGCCGAGGCCGCCAACGTGGCGAAGAGCACCTTCCTCGCCAACATGAGCCACGAGATCCGCACCCCGCTCAACGCGATCACCGGGATGGCCTTCCTGATGCACCGCACCGGCGTCACGCCCGAGCAGGCCGACCGGCTGGGCAAGATCGAGGCCGCCAGCAGCCACCTGCTGGAGATCATCAACTCCATCCTCGATCTCTCCAAGATCGAGGCCGGCAAGCTGACCCTCGACGCCGAGCGCATCCAGATCCCGACGCTGCTCGCCAACGTCGCGTCGATCATGAACGACCGCGCCACTGGCAAGGGCCTGCAGCTGCGCGTCGAAGCCCCCAGCGAGCTGCCCGGCGTCATCGGCGACGGCACCCGCATCCAGCAGGCGCTGCTCAACTACGTGGGCAACGCCATCAAGTTCACCCAGCGGGGCGGCGTCACCATCGGGGTGAAGGTCGAGGCGGACGACGGCCCGCAGGTCATCGTCCGCTTCGAGGTGACCGACACCGGCATCGGCATCCCCGCCGAAGCCCTCGGCAAGATCTTCAACTCCTTCGAGCAGGCCGACAGCTCGACCACCCGCGAATACGGCGGCACCGGCCTCGGGCTGGCGATCACCAAGCGGCTGGCCGAGTTGATGGGCGGCACGGTGGGGGTGAGCAGCACCCCCGGCGAAGGCAGCACCTTCTGGTTCACCGCCAGGCTCGACAAATACACCCCCAGCGGCATCGCCAGCCCCCTCCCGGACATCGCCCAGGCCGAGGCCAGCCTGGCCGAAGTGGCCCGGGGCAGGTCGGTGCTGCTGGTCGAGGACGAACCCATCAGCCAGATGGTCGCGGAAGAGCTGCTCTCCAGCGTCGGGCTGGTCGTCGACACCGCCGACAACGGCCAGCAGGCCATCGACAAGGTGAATCAGCATGCCTACGACCTCATCCTGATGGACATGCAGATGCCGAAGATGGACGGCCTCACCGCCACCCGGCACATCCGCCAGCTGCCGGGCTGCCAGTCGGTGCCCATCCTCGCCATGACCGCCAATGTCTTCAGCGAGGACAAGGCCAACTGCCTGGATGCCGGCATGAACGACTTCCTGCCCAAGCCCGTGGTGCCCGAACTGCTCTACTCCACCCTGCTGCGCTGGCTGGGCTGAGGCCCGGACCGCGCGGCGCGACTACTGCACCGTGCGCAAGGAATATCCGGCGGGCAGGTCGGGCAGGTCATAGCGCACGGCCAGGCGGAGCAGGTTGAAATCGTTGACGACGCCGAGCTTCTGGCGGATCGACGACACAGGGTTGGACACCGTCTGCCGGCTCAGATGCAGGCGGCTGGCGATCTGCTCGATGGACTCCCCGGTCACAACCATCCGGAGCACATCGAACTCCCGCGGCGTGAGGCGTGAAAGCGGCGCCTCGTCTTCAAGCGCGGCCCCCGCAAGCATCTGGGCGACCTCCGCCGACAGCACCTTACGGTCGGCCGTCCGATCGCGGCCCAGGACATCCGCGCGATGTGCATGGGCGGACAACGAGGCCTGTTTTCTTGAGTCAGTGCGAGACGGAAAGGTACGCGTCGGCGTGACCCACATGCCCGCATGAAAGGACGTGCAGTCCACCGAACTGACGTGGGCAATCCGTACCTTCATCGAAGGCCGGAGCAAGCGGCAGCCTGCCCGGCCGGAGAGCACCGACCCCGACCTCGAAGCGCGGCGATCACCCGGGCAGGTGAGCCCCTGTCTGCCGGGTTCAGCGATGGCGCGGGAAATGCAGGGTGACCGGCTGCCCGGTCGCGCCCGGGGATGCGGCGGTACCGCGCAGGCGGACGTGCCGCAGGAGCACGACCAGCGCGGCGGCCAGGGTCAGGGGCAGCGCCAGGGACGGGTCGAAATACCCGATCCGCACCGCGGCGATGATGGCCAGCACGAGGGCCGCGCCGAGGCGCAGCCAGTCCGCCAGCCAGCGTTGTTCCTGGACCATGCGCGCACCGATGCTGGACGCCGCGGGAATCAGCAGCAGCATGGGCGTGAGCACCGTGCCGGCGCCGAAGACACCGCCCAGCAGCGCCCCCTCACCCACGCTGCCGGCCGCAGCGGCGGAGGCCAGCAGCGTTGCCAGGGGCGCGCAAGGGATCAGCGTCAGGCTGGCCCCCATCAGAAGGGGCGACAGGCCCGACAGGCGGCGGGCCGGGGTACACCCGGCGTGGGCCCGGCGCGGCCAGGCCAGCCAGGCTGCGGCGTGGAGCCCCGCAAGGCCGATCGCCAGATTGCCGACGCCCCCCGCCAGCTCCCGCACGAACCACCCACCCAGCGCCGCCGCCAGGGCGCCCAGGCCCAGGTAGGCGCACAGCCGCCCGCCCAGGAAGAGCGCGGTGTCACGCATCCGCTCGCGCTCGCCACCGGCTCGCCCGAAGGCCCATGTCCCGATGAAGGGCAGACAGGTGACGGCGCAGGCGGTCAGCCCCAGGGACACCCCGAGGAAAAACACCGTCGCCAGGGAAACCCCCGGGTCCGGCGTCATGCCGACGCCCCGTCGGGCGGCTTGCGGACGATCCTGATGGGCTTCACGACGCCCTCGGGGCTGTCGTGGCGGACCCGCGCCTTGTAGTAGTCACGGCTGGACGAGAACACGTTCCATCGGGCAAAGCGGATGCGGATCACGCCATCGTCCGGGCAGAACTCGGCACAGCGCCCGCACAGGGTGCAATCCTCGTTGAACGCCTTCAGCCCGTGTTCGTGGTGGATCTCCGGGATGTCCATCGGGCAGGCCTTGGTGCAGATCCCGCACTTGTCGCACTTGGCGTGCTCGACCTTGACCAGCCGGGTCAGGGACAGGTGGCGGAAGGTGGCGTTCATGGCCAGCATCGGGCAGATCCGGCAGAAGGGCTGGCGCACCGCCAGCGCGGCCACCAGCACGAAGCCGGTGAGCAGGTTGGCGATGCCGCTGAGCACCATCGAGAGGGTGTTGCCGGTCTTGAGGGCGACCTCCTCGGGGTTGCCGGTGAGGAGCGTGGTGACGATGCGCGAGGGACAGACGTCGCAGTACGGATTGCCCGCTGCGTGGGGCGCCACCCCCATGCCCGCCAGCACCGGCACCACGAACACCAGCCCCAGCAGCACCAGCCACTTCACCGGACGCACACGGCGGGTGCCTTTTTCGCCGAGGGTGTGCAGGGGCCGGTCGAAGCGCCGGCCGATGCGGTTGATCCATTCCTGGATCGTGCCCAGGGGGCACACCCAGGCGCAGAAGGCCTTGCCCAGCACAAAGAAGAACAGCAGGAAGCTGCCCATCGCCACCAGGGTGGGCAGCACCACCTGCTGGGTGACCTGCTGCGCCTTGACGAGCGCTTCGCCGATGCGGTGGTGCATCTGGTGCTGAAGAGGAATCAGCACGCAATAGCTGCCGTGCTCCTTGTCGTAGGCGCAGGACAGGGCGGGCAGCGCCGTCGAGATCTTCTCGGCGGCGTAGTGGCCGACCACCACGCTGCCCCACACGGTCAGGAACAGGGTGAGCACCTGCACCAGAAACCGCAGGCGGGACAGGGTCGGAACGAACAGGCGCAGACGGGCCAGCATCAGCTTTGCTCCTTGCGGTGACGGAGCAGCGGCGTGGCCAGCAGCATCCCGGCGACGAGCACCGCGTAGCCAGCCATCTGATCGCGCTCACGCATCAGGTCGGGGTAGTAGAAGAAGTTGAACGCGCTTTCGTGACGCATCGCCCCGGCCTGATGGCTGACCGACAGCACGAAGGCCTGACGCGCCCGCCCCATCCCGGCCTTGGGGTCGAACTGGGCGGGATCGAAGTCCCGCGGAAAGACCACCGTGGCCACCCCATCGGGGCCGGCCACCACGCGGCTGCGGCTGCCCGGCTGGGTCTCCAGCTGCACCACGGCGCCGGGCAGCGGCCTGCCATCGAAGCGCACCGCAAAGCGGTGGGCCTCGCCTTCGCGCATGCCGCCATGCTCGGGCAGCACCTGGGGCAGGATCTCCAGCCCCGGCCGGATCGCGGCGAGCGTGCGGGTGGGGGCCGCAGCCTTGCCCTGGAAGTTCCAGGCCGTCATCGCGGTGCGCACCTCGGCGTCGGCGGTACTACGCAGCTGCAGGAGGTAGTAGCCCCCCTTGCCCGGCGCGTCGGGGGTGACCCGCCAGCGCCCGCCCTCGGCCTGGACGCTGCGGGGCTGGCCCGGTTGATCCGGCGAGAGAACGGTCAGCTCGGCGGTGGCGATCCCGCTGGCGGCCACCAGCGCCGCCCCTGGCTCCGGTCGACCGCCGACGGGGGCGATCAGCGGCGCCTGGCTCCAGCTGGCCGGGCGTGCCGGCGGAGCGGCGGATGGCCGGGCGGCGGGCTCGGCGTGGGCGTCGTGAGCCCAGGCTGGCGCAGGCAGCATGAAGCCGGCAGCGAGCAGTAGACAGGGCACGGATTTGCAAAACGCGTTCATGGGGGCCCCGCGGGCTCAGAAACGGGCGATGAGGGAGCCGGTCAGCACCCGTCCCGGCGCCATGTAACCGATACCTTCGTACTTCTTGTCGCTGAGGTTGATGCCGCTGAAACGCACCGTCAGCTGCTTGTCGAGGGCCTTGCTGATGCCCACGTCCCAGGTGGTGTAGCCGGCGTACAGCGTGGTGTTGGCGTCGTTGGAGAAGCGGTCGCCCACGTGATTGACCGCCACAAAGGTACTGAGGCCCTCGGTGATCTGCCAGTCACCCTTGAGGAAGCCCATGCGTTTGGGCACGTTGACGAGCTGCTTGCCCTCGAGGCTGGTGTTGGCCGGGTTGCTGGTGACGGTGGAGTCGCTCCAGGTGAAGCTGGCCTGCAGGTTGAGGGCATCGGTGAGCCGCCACAGGCCCTCGAGCTCAAGCCCCTTGGCCCGCACCTCGCCCACGTTCTGCTTGTCGGTGATGCTGAGGCCGGCCGGCGCGCCGCTGCGGTTGACCGTGTAGATGAAATCCTCCGCGGTGGTGTAGTAGACGGTGGATTTCACGTGGCCGCGGTTGTCGAAGTAATAGTCCAGCCCCAGGTCGCGGGACAGGGCCTTCTCGGGCGTCAGGTAGGGGTTGCCGTAGGCGATGACGGTGCCGCCGCGGCGGCTGTTGCCATAGAGCTGGGAGATGTCCGGCGTGTTGAAGGCCTTGCCCACCGAGCCGCGCAGCACCCAGGCGTCGGTGATGCGCCAGGCGAGGCCGGCCTTCGGCGAGAAGGCTGATTCGGATCGCTTGTCCCAGCTGCCCTGGCCGGGGAAGGCGGCCTTGGTGTCACGGAACTCGCCGCTGGTCTCCCAGCGGTCGAAGCGGCCTGCCAGGCTGGTCATCACCGGCCCGAAGCGGATCTCATCCTGGACAAACAGCGCACTGCGGCGGATGTCGCCCTCGGTCACCTGGGCGCGACCGGGCTCCGCCGGATAGCGGTTGCGCATGCTCATGTAGCCATTCACGTACTCGCCGCCGACGGTGAGCTTCTGGTCGGCGCTGAGCGCGTGGCTGCTCTGGACGTTGAGGCCGACCGAGCGATCGAAGAAATCTCCCCGGTAGGAGATGCGCGACGCCGCGGGCGTGCCCGGCGCCGAGACGTCCGGGCTGGTGGCGTTGAGGGCGTTGGCGCTGTCGGCCGCCATGAGACCGAAGCGGCTGTAGAGCAGGACGGAGGTCTCGGACGTATCGCCGAAGTGGCGGTAGCGGACCGAACCCAGGTACTGCTCGCGGTCCTGGGGAATGTAGTCGGCGATGTTGTACAGCCCGGTGTTCAGGTCGCGCAGGTAGGAGACGCCGATGTCCAGCAGGTTCGACCCGTCGATCTCCTTCTGATAGCGGCCGGCGAAGTTGGTCTTCTCCGAGCCGGTGACGGCCCGCTGGGACACCGGCAGCTGCACGGCGCTGGTGTCGGGGCGCCACATGTTGTAGCCGCCGCTGTTGAGGTAGCTGGCCGACAGCGCAAACCCCGAATCGCCGGACTGCTGGCTCACCGATCCGGCCACGCGCTTGGTGTCGAGGCCCCCGAAGGCCAGCTCGGCGCGGCCGTGGGTGCCGGGCTCGAGGTTGCGGGAGATGATGTTAACCACGCCGCCCATGGCGCTGTTGCCGTACAGGGCCGAACCGGCACCACGCACCACCTCGACCCGGCCCACATCCAGGGTGCTCAGTTGCGACCAATCCACCTGGCTGTCGTAGAGCACGTTCATCGGCACGCCATCCACCAGCACCAGCGAGCGCCCGTTGCCGGGCAGGCCGCGGACGTAGGTCTGGGCGATCCGGTTCGGGGCGGAGATGTCCATCCGCGCCGCGTAGACGCCGGGCGTGCCCTGCAGCAGCTGGTCCACGGTGATGGCCGGCGAGGCCTCGATCTCCTTCCTGTCGATGATGCTGACGGCGGCGGGCACGTCCCGGACGCTACGTTCGGTGCGGGTGGCGGTGACGACCACGTCGTCGAGCGTCACCGGCCCGGCCGCCTGGACCACGGCGACCGGCATGGAGGAAAGGGCGGCAGCAATGGCCGCGGAGAGGGGCGAGAAGCGTGCGTTCATGAGAGCGAGCGGACTGAAGGTTGAAGACGGGGCAATGCCGGCCAGGCAGGTTCGGAACCATTCCGACTTGTAGGCATCACGACCGGCGGAGTGTCTCCATTCCATCGCTGCGGCAGGAGTGACCTAATGTCACGCGCGACAACGCGCCGCATCCTCCAGACATGCGCATCGGGTAAATGCGGAACTCGCCCTCCGCGTCGCCGGCTGCGACCATCTGTCACTGCCGCCATCCCGCCCGACTGGATACGATGCGCCGTGCTCTGCAATTTGATGAGCCACCTCATCGGAGAGCCCCTCTTCCCCCGGAGGGGCTCCTCCCCCTTCCGGTCACGTCACATGGGTGGCAGAACGCATGCACAAACCCATGTACGATGACATCGTCCCCATCCCCACGCTTTCCCTCCAGCGCCTGATTTCCCTGCGCTGGATGTCCGTCGTGGCGATGATCGTCGCGGCACTCATCGGCCAGCACATCTCGGGCGGCGCCCTGTTCATCGCCCCGCTGCTGGCTGTCGCGGCCGTGATGTTCAGCGTCAACACCTGCCTCAACCTGGCCCTGCTGCTCGATCCCAAGGGGCTGGTCCGCACCTCGCTCTTTGCGCCGCTGGTGCAGCTGGGCTTCGACCTGATCGGCTGGGGGGCCTACGTCTTCTACTCGGGGGGAGCTGCCAATCCGCTGATCGCGGTGTTCCTCCCCTTCGCCGCCTTCGGTGCGCTGGTGCTGCCGCCCGTCCAGGCCTGGGTGTATGGCATTGCAGCCATCGGCACCTACACCTTCCTGTGGATCTGCCATGTCCCCTTCGACGCGCTGGATGCCGGGGTGGCCGAGCGCTGGAGCCACTTCGGCATGTGGACGGTGTTCGTGGTGTCGGCCACGGTGGTGATCTGGTTCGTGTCGCGGATGATGCAGGCCATCCGGCAGCGCAACGCCACCCTCGCGAAGGTGCGGGAAGACAACACCCGCAACCGCTGGCTGATCTTCGTGGGCACCCTGGCAGCCGGCACGGCCCACCAGATGAGCACCCCGCTCGGCACCTTGCAGATTCTTGTCGATGACCTGCTCAGCCGTCACCGGAGCGACGCCGATCTGCGCGCCGACCTGGAGCTGATGCAGGCCCAGATCGCCCGCTGCAAGACCAGCCTCACCGATCTCACGGTACTGGCCGGCAACCCGCGGAACGAAGCGCTACCGTTCCTGACCCTCGGCGACTGGCTGAAGGGCATCGCCGAGGCCTGGCAGAGCAGTCAGCCAGGCGGCCAGGTGACGCTCGAGCTCGCACCCGATCTGCAGGGGGTTTCCGTGCAGCCGGACTTCAACCTCGACAGCGCGATCCAGAATCTCCTCCACCCCGCCACCCCCGGCGGACACCCGGTGCTGACGATCGCCGCCCGGCGTGACGGCGGACAGGTGGCCTTGCAGATCGACGGCCTGGACGCCACCGCCGAAACGGTGGAGCGCCTTGTCGCCGACGGGTCGGAGCTGAAGGATCGGGCAACGGATGGCGCCGCCATCGAGGCGCTGGGCGGCCACCTCAGTTCGACATCCCGGGGGGACGGCCGCATGCGCCTGTCGGTCATCCTGCCCGGCACCCTGCTCCGGTGGGCGTGAGGCCCCCCGGCCAGCTCAGTTGCGCAGCCCGACCGGCACCATGTGGCCCATGCCGGCCATGGTGAGCACGCGGCCCACGTAGGCGCGGGTCTCGAAATACGGGGGCACGCCGCCGTAGCGTTGCACCGCGCCTTCGCCGGCGTTGTAGGCCGCCACCACGCGGACGAGGTCGCCCTTGAAGTAGCGGTGCAGCCAGCGCAGGTAGGCCAGCCCGCCGCGGATGTTGTCCTCGGCGTCGAGGGGGTCGCGCACGTTGAAGCGGGCCGCGGTTTCGGGGATCAGCTGCATCACGCCGCGGGCGTTCTTGGGCGACTGGGCGAGGCGGTCGAAGTTGGATTCGACCCCGGCGATGGCCTGGGCGAGACGCGGGTCCACGTCGTATTCCCGCGCGAGGCGCACCACCAGCGCAGCCACGTCGCGGCGCCTGGCGGGCAGGCTCTGGACGTATTTGTCCTCCTGCACCACGGCAATGTGTTCGTAGGGATGTTCGTCGGTCAGGCAGGCCGGCATCTGCTGGGGCACATCGCCCAGCGCATTGCGGGCCAGGGCCTCGCCGGCCTGGGGGTGGCCCAGCTCGTGGGCGAAGACGAGGAAGGATTTTGCGAGCCCGGCGTCGCGCACGCCGCGGCTGCCCTGGGCGCGCAGCAGGCCGGTGCGGTAGTGGGCTTCGGCGCTGCCGTAGCGGGCCGCCTCGCAGTACAGCGCTGCGGCGAGGGCTTCGTTGCGCTCGCTGCCGCCGCCCGTCTCGGCCGCCCAGGCGCGCTCCAGCAGCGAGCGCACCCGCGGCGGCTCGGCCTGCCAGCGGTCGGGCATGGGCGTGGTCACCGCGCCGGCCGGTGCAACCACCGCCAGCGCGAGGACCAGGGCAAACGACCTCAACATCACTCCACCATGCTGACCTTCATCAGCAGATCGACCTTGCGACGCTCGGTGCCGTCCGGATCACGCACGATCACCAGCAGCGGAATCTGCTCCGGCGCGTCCGCCGGCAGAGTGCCGAAGATGCGCTTGCTGCCGGTGTCGAAGTTGATCCAGCGCGGCAGCGGGTCGCCGTTGGCGAGGGTCACGTTCTCGATCTCGCCCTGCCCGGCGATGGGCGCCAGCGAGGTCTGGAAGTGGGCGCTGCGCACCGCGGAGAGCAGGATCGGCACCATCAGCGGGCGCACCGGCGTGCCGGACGCGGCGGTGAACAACCCCACCGGCGTGACGGTGCCGACCGGCTCCAGCGGCGGGCTGACCTGCACGAAGATCGCGCCGTCCTGCACCGTGCCGCCGCCCGGAGTGGCCGAGGACACGTTGCGGTTGTTGTACTGGGGGCCTTCGTTGATCGCGCCGCCAGGCACCCGGTCGAACTGCTCGGGCGGCAGGTAGCGGGCGGTGGTGATGTAGCCGTTGCCGGACTGGGTGACCTTGTCCGGGCCATACACGCTGTAGCCCGAGGCGAGCACGGTGAAATCCCGCGCGAGGCCGTTCATGTCCTTGTCGGCGTAGGTGGGGTTGTCGTCGTAGATCAGCCAGCGGCCGGCGGTGGCCACCACGGCGGAGCTGCCCGGCGTGGCCTGGTTGGCGAAGCGCCTGCCGGCGTTGAGGACGACGGCATTGGAATTACCGCCGGTACCGGTGCCCGCCACCTGCTGGGTGAGGGTCAGGTTGTCGGCTGGCACATCCACGAAAACCTTGCCGCCCGCGGCGATGCCGGCCACCGGCGCACCGGCCGCACGGCTGACGCTGCCGACTTCCAGGTTGCCCGCGTTGCGGTACGAGAAGGCGCCGCCAGTGCTGGCGGCCACGGTATTGACGGTGTTGCCGGCGTTCAGCAGCGCGCTGTCGCCGCCCGCCTCCACCAGCAGGCTGGCGGCCTGCACGGTGCCAACGCCGACCTGATTGACGCCGCTGCCGGCGCCAAGGCGGATGGTGCCCGCACCGGCGGTCAGGTTGCCGGCGCCCTGGGCCAGCGCGCCGCCGGCGGTCACGTTGATGTCGGCGCCGCCGCTGGCCAGGTTGGTGGCCAGGGAAATGTCGCTGGTGCTGCCGGTGGTCGTCAGCGTGATTGACTCGCCATGGGTGGTGATGCCCGTGGTGCTGCCGGCCAGCAGGCTGGTCGGGGTGGTCACCGCATCGACATTGAGCGCGCGGTTGCTGGCGAGGCTGAAGGCACCGCCAGTCACGTCGGCAGCCACCTTGGCCACGGCGTTGCCGGCGTTGGCCAGGGACGCGCCGCCCGCGGCCGTCTGCACGCGCAGCTGCGAGGCGCTGAGGGTGGCGTCGGCGCCGGTGGTCTGGCTGATACCGCCCGCCGCCGCAAGGCTGACGGTGTCGGTGCCGCCCGCATCGGCGGTGGTGGCGACGGCCTTGGTGATGGCGATGTCGCCGGCCAGGGTCTGCAGGCTGATGTTGCGGCCCGCAGCCGCGGTGCGCACGCCGGCAGTGGTGCCGGAGGCCGCTGCAGCGGTGGTGGTCACGGCACCGACGCTGAGGGCCTGGCTGTTGACCATGGTCAGGTCGCCGCCAGCCGCATCGGCCGCGAGCGTACCCACCACGTTGCCGGCGCTTTCCAGCACCGCCGCACCGCCCGCCTGCACGCGCAGGGCGTCGGAACTGACGCTGGCCGAAGCCAGCTGGCGCACATCGCCGCCCGCCACCAGGGTGGTGACGGCGCCGCTGCCACTGGTGACGACGGCGTTGTTGAGGTTGAGGGCGCCGGTCGTAGCGACCAGCGTGGTGGCGCCGTTGCTGCTGACGCCGCCGGTCGTGCCCAGCGCGGCCGTGGGGCCGACGGCGGTGGTGACGCTGCCGACATCCAGCGCGCCGGCGTTCACGTAGCTGGTGCGCCCGCCGGTGCTGGCCGCCAGGGTGCCGACGCTGTTGGCCGGGTTGTCGAGGATGGCGTCGCCCGCCGCCTGCACGCGCAGAGCGTGGGCGGTGACGGTGGCGTCGGCCGCGCTGCTCTGGCTGATGCCGCCGGCCGAGACCAGCGTGGCCACGTCGGCCGCGGTGACGGCCTTGCTCACCGTGATGTCGCCAGCCAGGGTCTGCACCGTCACGCCACGGCCGGCCGAAGCCGCAGTGGCACCGGCCGAGGCGCCGGAGACGCTGCCGGTGTTCACCTGGCCGAGGGTGAGAGCCTGGCTATTCACGAAGCTCAGATCGCCGTCGATGGCCTGGGCGGCCAGGGTGGTGATCTGGTTGGCGCTGTTGTCGAGGCGCGCCGAACCACCGGCCGCCACGATGCGGGCCTTGTCGCCCACGATGCGCGCCGCCGCTGCCGCCGCCTGGCTGATGCCGCCAGCCGATTCGAGGGTGATGGTGGCGCCCGAGGTGAGCACGCCCTGATCGAGGGCGAGGCTGCCGCCCTGGGTGCGCAGGGTGATGTCGCGGCCGGCGCCGGTGGTCTGCAGGCCAGCCAGGGCCGGGCCGGCATTGACGCCGGTGACGCTGCCCACGCTCAGGTTGCCGCCGGTGTGGCTGAGCCACTGGGCATTGGTCGAGCGCGCCGCGAGGGTGTTCACGCCGGCCAGCTCGATGCGCCGGCCTTCGGTGCCGATGGCGCCGCCCGCCGCCAGCAGCGCGTTGCCGCTGGTGCTGATCTCTGTCGTGGTGCCGTCGGCGGTGCTGGTGGCGATGTCGCCGCCGGCGATGAGCTGGATCTGCCCGCTGGTGGAGCCGACCGTGGCGCCATTAAGGTTGATCGCCTTGCCCGCCGTGTCGGTGCGCAGATCGACGCTGCCGCTGCCGTGGGCCGTGACGTTGCTGCTGACGGTGAGCGTGCCGGTGGACACGCCCAGCGCGATGGGTGCGTTGCCGGACTGGGTGACCAGGCCGGCCTTGTCCGGCCCGCTGGTGTCGGCGGGCTTGAGGCTGGTGACGGCGCCGACGATCAGGTCGCCACTCGTCTGGCGCAGCCACTGGGCGCCGGCCGACTGGGCGGCGACGGTGTTCACGCCGGCCATCTCGATGCGCTTGCCATCGGCGCCGATGCTGCCGCCGGCAACCAGCATGGCGTTGCCGCTGGTGGCGATCTCGGTGGTGGTGCCGTCGTTGGTGGTGGTGGCGATGTTGCCGCCGGCGATGAGCTGGACCTGACCGCTGGTGGAGCGCAGCGTCGCGCCGTCGAGGGTGATCGCCTGACCGATGCCGTTGGTGCGCAGGTCGATGCTGCCGCTGCCGTTGGCGGTTACGTCGCGGGTGGCGGTGATGGCGCCGGTTTCGTTCACCAGCGCGACGCGGCCGTTGGCGGCGGTGGTGGTGATGCCGTCAAGGCTGCTTACCGCGCCGCCGAAGGTGGCGGACGGGTTGATCGCCGCGACGCTGCCGAGGGTGAGGTCGGCGTGGGTGCTGTCGAGCTTGCGCAGCCAGGTGTCGCCGCCGGCGCGGCTGGCGAGGGTGGCGGCTTCCTGGATCTCGATGCGCTGGCCGTCGGCGCCGATGGTGCCGGCCGCCTGCAGCAGCACGCTGCCGGTGGTGCGGATCTCGGGCGTCACGCTGGCGCCGCTGCTGTTGGCGGTGCTGGTGCTGATGTTGCGCCCGGCCACCAGCTGCACGTTGCCGCTGCCGGTGCCCGCGCCGTTGGTGGAGCGCAGGGTGGCGCCGTTGATGGCGATGTCGCCCGCGGTGCCGCCGGCGCGCAGGTCGATGCTGCCGTTGGCGCCGGCGCTGACGTTGTTGATGACGGTGATCGCGTCGCCCGCGCCACTGCCGAGGGTAGCCACGCGGATGTTGCCGGAAGCGGTGGTGATGCCGTTGGTGGCGCTGGCGCTATCTTGCGCGGTGGCGTTGCCGATGGTCAGCGCCTGGTCGTTGCGGAAGCCGAAGCTGGCGCCGGTGCCGGTGAAGCTGGCGGCCAGGGTGCCGACGAGATGCTTGCCGCCGGCGCCGGTGTTGTCGAGGGTGGTGCTGTCCTGGGCCGTCACCAGCAGCCGGGTGGCGGTGATGTCCACGTTGGCGGTTTCGGTGACGGCGCCCTTGACGGCTTCGAGGGTGGCCGTGGTGCTGCCGCCGGCGATCACGTCGTCGGTGAGGGCCAGGTTGCCGCTGGTGCTGGCGGCATCCTTGGAGGCCGACAGGCGGATGGCGCCGTTGGCGGTGCGCACGCCGTCCATCGGGGTGCCGGCCACGTCGGCCACGGTGCCGATGGTGAGGTCGTTCTTGTCGGCAAAGACGAAGGCGCCCGCCCCGCTCACCCGCGCGGCCAGCGTGGCCACGTCATTGGTGGTGTTGTCGAGGATCGCACCGCTGGCGGTGCCCACGTACAGGTTCTGGGTGGTGATGGCCGAGGCGGCGGCCTGGCTGATGGCGCCGGCCACGGATTCGAGCTTCACGGTGGCGCCGCCGCTGGGGGTGCCGGCGGTGATGCCCGCGGTGGCGCTGCCGCCGGCGTTGGGCGCCAGGGTGCCCACGGTCAGGTTGTCGGCATCCACGTAGCTGAGGTTGCCGCCGGCGGTGTTGGCGGCCAGCGTGGCGGCGTTGTTGGCCGGGTTGGTGAGGGTCACGTCGCCGTTGCTCTTCACCAGCAGGCCGCCGGTGGCGATCGCCTGGGTCTGCGTGACGGTGCCGGTACCCGTTGCCGCGCCGGTGGTGTCGAGGGTGAGGTTGCCGCGGCTGGACGCGCTGCCGATGGCGAGCCCGTTGGTGCCGAGCACCGTGCCCACGGTGAGCGCCTGGCCATTGGTGAAATCCAGCCCCTGGGCGTCGCCGCTGACGCTGCCGGCGAGCGTGCCCACCTGGTTGGCGTTGTTGAGGAGCGAGGTATTCACCGCGGTGACGCGCAGCGCGCTGGCGGTGACGATGGCGGCGGGCACGGCGGCGTTCTCGGTGATCGCGCCCTTGCCGGACGACAGATCGACCACCGCGGTGCCGGCATTCACGAACTGGTCGAGCTGCAGGTTGCCACTGGTGGAGGCGCCGTCGGCCGAGGCGGCGAGGGTCACGTTGCCGTTGTTGGTGGTCACGCCGCTGGTGCTGCCGAGGAGCGTGCTCGTGCGGGTGCCGACGGTGAGCCCGTTGCGGTCGGCGACGTTGAGGGTGCTGCCGCTGCCACCGAGGGTGGCCGACAAGGTGCCGATGTCGTTGGTGGTGCGCGACAGGGTGGCCGAGCCGCTGGTGAGACCCAGCTGCAGGCCGGTGGCGGCGATGTCCTGGCTTTGCGTGAGGTTGCCGGCGGTGAGCTGCAGGGCCACGTTGCCGGTGCTGGCCTGGGTGGCGCTGATGCCGTCGCGGTTGGTGGTAGTGGTGGTCACCGCGCCGTCGGACTGGGCGACGCGGTTGGTTACCGTCACGCGGCCCACGTCGAGCCCGCGGGTGTCGCGGAATTCCAGGTTGCCGGCGGTGACGCTGGCAGCCAGGGTGGCGACCACGTTGTTGTTGTTGAGCAGCGAGCTGTCGCGGGCGCCCACATAGAGCTTGTCGGCGGTGATGACCGGGCTCGCCGCGCCGGTGGCGCCGGCTTCCTGCACCTTGCCGGCGGGCGTGGTGAGGCTGACGGTGGCGCCGGTGGCGGTGATCGAGTTGTTGATGGCGAGATCGCCGGCGGTGAGGGCCAGGGTGGCGTCGTGGCCGGTGGTGTTGATGCCGACGGTGCTGGGCGTGGTGCCGCCGAGCCAGCCGTTGGCGCCGGCGCCGGCGGTGTCGCGGGCATTGACGGTATCCACCGCCAGGGCCTGGGCGTTGTTGAAAGCCAGGTGGCCGTCGATGCTGGCGGCGAGCTTGCTGACCAGGTTGGCGCCGGTGAGCACGTTGTCGCCGCTGCCAAGCAGCTGGACGCTGTTCACGTCGAGGGTGCCGGCGCCGGTCGCACCGGCCTGGGTGTGAACGGTGAGCGTGCGGGCGTTGTCGGCGCTGGGTGCGGCGGAGTTGCCCTTCACGGTGAGGGCGGCATTGACCTTGACGTTGCCGCCGGTGCCGTCCATCTCGAGGATGGTGTGGTCGCGCAGGGTGGTGGCCGAGGCCACGGTGAGGGTGCCGGTGGAGGCGCTCACCACCGGCGAGGCGGTGGCCGAGGCGGCGCTGGCCGCGTGGCCGACCACGATGTCGGTGAAGCCCGGCTGGAACACCGAGGTGGACGCGCCGTTGAACCAGTTGCTGGAGAGGTTGAGCTTGTCCACGCCGCCCGGCGTGCCGAAGGTGATGTTGCGGCCGGCGGTTTCGGTGTGCACGCGCAGCTC
The DNA here is from genome assembly GCA_023150095.1 of Zoogloea sp. Taxonomy (GTDB): domain Bacteria; phylum Pseudomonadota; class Gammaproteobacteria; order Burkholderiales; family Rhodocyclaceae; genus Zoogloea. The sequence continues at coordinate 17,065 of JAKLLO010000053.1, forward strand.
GCCGCTGGAGGCGACGTTGAGGTGCAGGTTGGACGAGTTGATGAACTGCATGCTGTCGGCCGCCAGGGTGACGATGCCGCTGGCGGTCACCCCGCCGCTCACCGCGGTGGTGGGCGCCGAGCCGATGTACATGCTGTCGCCGGCCGAGTAGATGCCGAAGCTGTTGGCGCCGCCGGTGTCGCTGGTCTTGCCGCCCGAGCTGCCGTACAGGCTGATGTTGCCGGACGTGGAGACGATGCTGGTCTTGGCGTTCTCGAGCTTGATGCCGTGGTTTTCGACCAGGTAGCTCTGGTCGCCGCCGCTGCCCTTGCCGACGACGGTGATGTTGCCGCTGTCGCTCTGGATGAGCGCCGCGGACGAGATCACCACGCCGTCGTAGCGGCTGGCGCCGGTGACCGACGGGGTGGTGCCCACGCCGGTGGCGTCGCCGGTGATGGCGATGGCGCCGGTGGTGGTGGCGAGGGTGACGCGGGAGCTGCCGTCCTCGCCGATCACCACGCCGTCCTTCTGGCCGGACGAGGCGCCGCCGGGCACGCTGCCGGTGATCGTGAGATCGCCGGTGCCCGAACGCAGGTTGGTGAGCGCGCCCTTGATGCGCACGCCCGCGCCGGCGGTGGTGGTGGTCGGTGCGCTACCGTTGAGGGTGATGTTGGCGCCGGTCTGGCTGGCCTCGCCGGCGATGCGCGAATCGAGCACCGCGTTTTCGAGGTAGATGCCGTCCTTGATGCCCGACAGATCCGCGCCGAAGCCGGTGGCCGCGGTGGAGGCCGAGCCCAGGTCGATGGTGCCGCCGTTGCTCTTGATGCTGGCCGCGACCGAGTCGCTGCCCTGCAGGATCACCGCGCCGCCGTTGTTGCCGTGGGCCGACGACTGGAAGGGGTTGAGCGCCACGTCGAGCTTGCCGGACGTGGTGGTGCCGTCGATGGTGCGCTGGACGAGCTTGATCGAGCGGTCGGCGTTGATGGTCAGCGTCTTGTCGCCGGCCGTCTTGACGATGTCGAAGGTGCTCTGCAGGTAATCGGTGAAGCCGGTGTTGCTGCCGTAGGTGCCACCGCTCACGTTGATGGTGGTGTCGGCGGCGGTGAGGGTGATCGACGGCGTGCCCAGCAGGGACGACGCGGTGATCACGTCGCCCGAGGTGGAGAAGATGTTGATCGAGCCGGCGTTGAGCGTGGTGGTGAGCGGGCCGGTGAGGGTCAGGCTCTTGAGGCCGGTGGTGCCGGTGCCGCCCACGTAGTTGGCCGACGAGGTGCCGAGGGTGATCGAACCCGGCCCGGCCGAGGGGGTGCCGGCGTCGGCGCCGGTGGTGTCCAGCGTGAGGGCCTGCGGGTATTGCACCAGGTAGGTGCCCGAGACGATGTTGCCCTTCACGTCGATGTTGCCGCCGCGGCCGGTGAAGCTGGCGCCGCTCTGGGGGCCCTGGGCGTTGATGGTCACCGAATAGCCGGGGGCGGCGAGGGTCACGTCCTGATAGAAGTTCACGTCGCCCGACTTGGCGGCGCTGGCCTCGGTGATCTTGGTGGAGATCGGCGTGGTGTTGGCGAGGGTGACCGGCTTGTAGAAGTTGATCGTGCCGCCGTTGGTGGCGAGCGCGTTGTTGAGGGTGACGCTGCCGCCGCTCTGGCTGGTATCGGCGCCCATGTTGATGTTGAGGGCGCCAGTGATCGACGAGATCTGGTTGTTGACGACGATGTTGCCGCTGGCCGAGTTGAAGGTCAGCGTCGAGGCGCTGCCGGCCGTCTTGGAGATGTCGGCATTGACCGTGATCAGCGTGTCGGCCTGCAGGGTGACCGTCGTGCCGCCGGCGTTGAGCGCCGTCTGGATCGAGGTGTTGGACACCGTGTTGTTGGTGCCGTTGGTGTTGCCCACCAGGGCCGAGCCGGTGGTGGTCACGTCGAGGGTGGCCGGGTCGAGCAGCCAGTTGCCGCCCTTGCCGCTGTCGGCCGCCACGTCCACGTTGCCGCCGAGGCCCAGCACGCCCTTCGACGAGGTTTCGACCTTGCCGCCGCTGCCGCTGCCTGCGCCGCGAGCGCTGATGGTGCCGTCCATGTGGGTGGCGTCGGCCGACCACAGCACGGCGGTGCCGCCGCTGCCGTTGGCGGTGGCATCCACCTTGATCGCCGCGCCGGCTTGCTGGGTCACGCTGCCGGCGGTGACGATGGTGGCGTCCTTGCCCTGCCAGCCGCCGCCCACCAGCACCTGCCCGCCGCCCGCCGCGCCGCTGGCGTCGGTGACGGAGCCACTGGCGAGGGTCACGTTCTTGCCGGTGGCGACGATGCGCCCGCCGTTCTGCCCGGCGCCGCTGCCGGCGGCCTGGGTGGTGCCGGCCAGCCGGACGTCGCCGCTGCTGGCTTCGATCCACACTTCGCCATTGCGGCTGGCGATGCTGTTGGCCCGCACGGTGCCGGTCTGATTGACCGCCGAGGCGAGCATGGGCGCCGCGCTCCTGGCGGTGAGCAGCACCTTGCCGCCGTCCGCCGCCACGAGGCCGCTGTTGTCCACGCGGGCAGCATCGGAGCCGGCCGCCACGTCGATGCTCACCAGCCCGGTGAGGCCCAGGTTGACGGTGACCTTGTCGCCCGCCACCAGCGCGGCGGTGCCGCCGGGGGTGACGATCTGGCCGGCGTTGTTCACGGTGCCGCCGATCAGGGTGACGAAGCCGCCTTCACGACTGATGAGGGTGCCGAGGTTTTCCACCTTGCCCGGCAGCGTGGGCTGGCCGAACTGGTACTTGCCGGCGAGGAAATCCGCATCGCTCATGCGCATGGCGGCGGCGATCAGGCCACCCACATCCACCCGCGCGCTGGAACCGAACAGCACGCCGTTGGGGTTGAGCAGCACCACCACGCCGTTGGCGTTGAGCTGGCCGAGGATCTGCGACGGATCGGCCGACAGCACCCGGTTGAGGGCCACCGCCGAGCTGTTCGGCTGGACGAAATTGACCGTGGCGTTCTGGCCGATGTCGAAGCGCTGCCAGTTGGTGATCATCCGCGCGGTGTTCTGCTGGATGTTCAGCACGTTGCCGGTCTGGGTGATCGCGCCGGCGCCGGCGGTGATCTGCGCACCGGTGGGCAGCGCGTTGGCCGCAGGCGGCGCAGCCAGCACCACCGACTCGGGGTTGAAGGTCACCGCCAGGATGAAGGCGATGAGGCGGACTTTGGGCAGTTTGATGGCGTTCATCGTGGTATCCGTGACTGGCCGGCCGGTCAGAAGCTGACAGTGCCCATGATCCAGATCCGGGCCGACTTGTCGGTCCCGTCGCTGTCGGTGTTGTTGATGGTCTGGTTCGGGTTGGTGCCGATCTTCTTGGCCACCACCGCCTTGAGGGATGCGGTGTCGGTCTTGACCAGGCTGGCCCCGATGCCGAAGCCCTTGAGGGTGTAGCTGTTGGGCCGGTTGCCGGCGCTCCAGCCATCCCAGGTGGTGTGGTACTGGGTGATGCCACCCAGGTCGAAGAAGCCGAACACGTTCGATTCGCCGAGGATGGAGCTGCCCAGGCTGCGGCGCACTTCGAGGCTGGCCAGGTAGCCGGAGTCGCCGAAGGCTTCGCCGACCGGGTAGGCACGCACGCCGCTCGGGCCGCCGAGCTGGAACTTCTCGGCGGAATCCAGGTTCTTGCCGGCGAACTGGCCGCTCAGGCTGGCGAACCAGCTCCACGGGCTGCCGGGCCCGCCGATGGGGGCGAGGCGCACGGCGGAGTAGTTGGTCTTGGTGAAGTGGCCTTCGGTGCGCGCGCTGATGCTGTCGCGCAGGGCGTTGGCAGCGTTGCCGCCGAGATCGGTGTTGCCGGTGGCGACGGAGAGGTTCCAGCTGTAAGTGCCGCCGAAGCGGTCCAGCCCGTCGCCCAGGAGGCCGAGGGTGAACAGGTCGATCTTGCGATCGCTGTCGGTGGTGCCCTCGATGTTGTGGGTGAGGCTCTTGGCGTCGTAGCTGCCCGACAGGGAGATGTTGGAGGTGGCGCTGCGGTGCAGCGGGTAGCTGCCGAAGAGCGACGCGACCCGCGCCTTGCCGTCCAGATTGACCGGAATCACCTGGCCCGCAAAATCCATGCTCACTTCAGAGTACGACGCGCCCAGGCGCCCGCCCTTGTTGCCCACGGGCACCACCACGCCGGCGCGGCCGCTGGTCATGCCCGACGAGCGGCTGGCGGTGAGGCTCCACAGGTCGCCATAGCCGGTGGGGCTGTTGAGGTTGGCGGCAAAGCTCAGGCGGCCGGTGCCGGTGAAGTGGTTGCCGTAGTTGTCGGCCCACACGCTGCCGGAGACGAGCGGGCTCTCCTCCACCTGGGCTTCCACCTGGGTGGTGCCGGGCTGGCTGCCAGGGGCGAGGTTGGCCTTGATCTTCTTCACGCCGGGGAAGTCGTTGGCCACCAGCAGGCTCTGCTCCAGCGCCTCGCCGTTGAGGGGCTGCCCGGCGGGCGCGCCTTCGGCCAGCACGCGGGCCACGACTTCGGGGCGGATGCGCTTTTCGGCACCGCTGGTGACGATGCCGCCAATGCCGGCGCTGCCGTCCACCACGCCTTCCTGCACCTTGATCTCGAGGGTACCGCCATCCACCCGCTGGGGCGGCAGGAAGGCCTGGGCGAGCGGGTAGCCCTTGGCGCGGATCGCGCTGGCGATGGCTTCGGCCGGCTTCTGCATCTCGGCAACGGTGAGCTCCTTGCCTTCCCAGGGCTCGACGGCGGCCTTGACCTCGTCGGCGGTGAGCAGGCTCACGCCGGTCACTTCAAAGCGATTCACCTGGATGCGCGGCTCGACCACCGGCACCTCGGCGTAGTCGGCCGAGCGCGGGGTGAGGCCCTCGATGGCGACGGCCATCTGGCCTTCCTTCATCATCGCCCGGGAGATGCGCACCTGCACCTTGGGGTGGCCGTTGGTGCGCAGGTAGTCCGCCACCGCGTGCACGGCCTTTTCAAATTCGGGGAAGCTCAGCTCGCGATCGAGCCACGGCGCCATGGCCTGCTGGAGGCCCTCCTCCGACACCTTCACGTTGCCCTCGACCCGGAAGCCCTGCATCGACAGGCGCAGGCCCGCGAGGGACGTCTGCGCCTTGGGCATGGACGAGCGGATGTCCGGCTTGCGCGGGGTGGTGGCCGGCCGGCCGAGGGGCCGGGCCGGCGCGCCCTGGTTGGCGCGCGTCTGGCCGGCTGTGACGACGCCGATGTCGGCAGCGGGCGGCGCGGCCAGCGAGCCCACGACGGGAACGAGGAGCAGGAGCGTGCCTGCGCCGAGCCGGGCGCGACGGGGGCCGGTGGAAACGGGCTGACGGCGGAAATGGGCCATGGATCGGGTCATCACGATTAAAAGTTGATGGCGCAGCGCTGACCGGAGGGCAGGTCGAAGCGGGGATTGGCGAGCAGGAGACGGACGCGGAAGGTGCCGCTGGCGGCGTCGATGACGCGATCGACCTGGCTGACCTTCGCCTTCTGGGGCGTCGGGGTGAGCTCCGGGGTCACGTCATAGACCTGGCCGGCGCGCACCTTGCCGAACATGCGCGAGGGCAGGATGGTTTCGATGTAGAGCGGGTCGAGCTGGGCGATGCGGAAGATTTTCTCCTGCTTCACCAGATCGCCGCGCTGGCGATAGACGTCGACGATCACGCCGCGGATCGGGCTGTGGATGGCGCGCAGCTTGAGGCGTTCACGACGCTCGCGCAGCTCGAGCTCGGCCATCTGCTGGTCGGTGGCGAGCTCGTCGAGTTCCTGGGTGGAGATCAGCTGCTTGCGCTGCAGCTCTTCGTTGCGCTGGCGTTTGCGCGCGCCGAACTCGGCCTTGGCGGCCTGGGTGTCGACGGAGGCCGACTCGACCCCGGCATTGAGCCGCGCGAGCAGCTGGCCGGGATTGACGATGTCGCCCCGGTCGACGCTGACCGCCTCGATCACGCCATCGACGGGCGTGCCGACGTTGATCTCGAGGGACGGCTGGATCAGGCAGCTGACCTCCGGGTTGACACGGGGCCTTGCCGGCGGCACGGGATCGGCCGCGGTGGCCCCCCCGGCGATGAGCGCAAGCGCCAGGGAAAGCAGGGTCTTCTTTTTGTTCAAGCGTGAATTCCTCTATTCCATCTCGCCCGTAAACGACAACGCGGTCCTGCTTCTGAAGTCCGCACGCAGCAAAAATCCGCGAATACCCGCGTGGCGTTTTTCGGTCTGCGCCTGGGCCCGGCGGTACAGCCGGAGCGCCAGGGCGTGCCACGGGCCGGACGGGCGACCGCCGGCGAGGCGCGCCGCCAGCAGCGCACGCAGCGGGGCGAACAGCCCGGCCACCAGCTCGTCGTCGAGGGACAGGATCTCCTCCCATGAGCCGGGGTCGCCCATCCGGGCGCAGCGCCCGGCCAGTTGGCGGTCCACCCGCGAGGCGTCGTGGAGTTCGGTGAGGATCACGTGCAGCCCGCCGGCCGTGCGCACCGCGTCGTCGAGCTTGATGTCGGTGCCGCGGCCGGCCATGTTGGTGGCGATGGTCACCTGCCCCGCATCGCCGGCGCTGGCCACCAGGGCGGCCTCCTGCTCGTCCTGCTTGGCGTTGAGCACCTGATGGGCGATGCCGGCGGCGGCAAGACGCGCCGACAGATCCTCAGACGCGGCGATCGAGCGCGTGCCCACCAGCACCGGCCGGCCCTGCCGGCTGTGGGCGACGACGCTTTCCACCACCGCCTGCCAGCGGGCGTCGCCGGTGGCAAACAGCCGGGCCGGCAGGTGCAGGCGGCGGGACGGCTTGTGGGGCGGAATGCGCACCACGCCCAGGCCATACACGTCGGCCAGCTCGCCGGAGACCTCGCGGCAGGTGCCGGACATGCCGGACAGCCGCAGGTAACGGCGGAAGAACATCTGGTAGCTGATGCGCCCGAGGGTTTCCTTCTCGGGCGACACGGCGACGCCCTCCTTCACCTCGATGAGCTGCTGCAGGCCGCGCTCCCAGGAGCGGTCGGGCATCACCCGGCCAGTGTGCTCGTCCACGATCATCACCTTGTCGTCGCGGACGATGTAGTGGATGTCGCGCCGGAAGGCGTGCAGGGCCTGGAGGGCCAGCACGCAGGCTTCCTCGGTGCGCAGCGCGCTGCGCCACACCGGCGAGGCGGTGACCACCGCGGCGAGGGCCGGCAGGCGCTGGCGGCCGGGCTCGGTGAGGCTGACCTGATGGCGCTGGGGGTCGAGAGTGAAATCTGCGTCGGCCACCAGCTGCCCGGCCAGGGCGATGGCCTCCCGGTAGAAGGTTTCGGCCTCCACGCTCTGGCGGGCGGCGGAGATGATGAGCGGCGTTCGGGCTTCGTCCACGAACACGCTGTCGGCCTCGTCCACGATGGCGAACTGCAAGCCGTGGAGCAGATGCCGGCGCTGCGCACCCAGCATGCCGTCCAGCGCCAGGCGCAGGGGCTGCATGCGGTCGGCCAGGGCCAGCCGGTCGCGCAGGTAGTCGAAGACGATGGTCTTGTTGCTGCAATAGACGATGTCGGCCCGGTAGGCCGCGGCCTTCTCTTCCGGCGTGGCCGTCTCGCCCACGAAGGCGCAGGCGAGGCCGAGGGCGGCGTAGAGCGGGCCGAACTCCTCCCGGTCGCGCTCGGCGAGGTAATCATTGACGGTGACGATGTGCACCTTCATCCCGGCCAGCGCGGCGGTGGCGGCGGCCAGGGTGGCGGTGAGCGACTTGCCCTCGCCGGTGTTCATCTCGGCGATGTTGCCGTGGAGCAGCACCCACGCGCCCTGGATCTGGGTGCCGAAGTGGGCCTTGCCCAGCAGCCGGCGGGATTCGCGCCGAACCGTGGCAAAGGCCTGGGCCACCAGCCGGTCGTCGGCGAAGCCGTCGCGGCGGAGCGCACGGCGCAGATCGGTGAGCGCAGCGACGCGGGCGGCAGCGTCGAGGGCGTCGAGGCGGGCTTCCTCGGCCTCGACCTGGGCGGCCACCGCCAGCCGCCTGCCAGCGCGCAGGGCCACCCGCGCCCGCAGGCGCACCCGCAGCCCCTCGCCGATGCGGTCGAGCCAGGGCAGGTCCTGCCAGTCGCGGCGCTGGGGGTAGGCGTCGGCGCGGAGCGTGAGGGAGAACATGGGCTACACCGCGAAGCGCTTCATGAACTGCTGACGCAGCCCGCGATACCACTGCTCGCCCAGCGGCGCCGGGCTGTGGGAGAAGCGCACATGCACCCGCCCACCCAGGTAGCGCGGCTGGACCGGGCCGGTGAACTGCAGCTCGAACTGGAACAGCGGCTCCAGCGCCTTGGGCGCCTTGCCTTCGGCGCTGGCCTCCGGGTCAAGGCCGATCTGGCCGCCGCCCTGCAGGGCCAGGGCCATGCTGGGCAGCTCGGCGCTGGCGCCCGGCACCTCGCGGACGACCTTGGCCTGGAGCACGTCCCACAGGCTCTCGGCGGAGCGGATCTCCACCTTGCCGGCCCGGTGGCGGACGAGATCGACCCGCCCCTGGGGCACCACCGTCAGCAGCGTGTAGCGGGCCGGGTCGAGCACGTAGGCGACCTGCTCGCCGCGGGGCAGGTAGCGCCCGGTGAAGTCGCCCGGCGATTCCATGTCGAAGCGCCCGGCGTGGGAGCTGCGCACCACCAGATCGCCGCGCCGGGCGGCCAGATCGGCCAGCCGCTGGCGCTGGTGGGCGAGCTCGCTGCGCACCATCTGCATCTGCACCCGCTCGGCGGTGGAGGCCAGGGCGAGGCGCGCCTCCTGCTCCTGCACCAGAGCTTCGGCCTGGGCGAGCTGGGCGTCGAGCTCGGGTTCGGTGCAGCTGAACAGCGGCTGGCCGGCGGCCACCGGCTCGCCCGGCCGGGCCAGGATGCGGTCTCCGAAACAGGTGGCCGGCACGCGGATGCGCGACTGCTCGGGCATCCAGATCACGCCTTCGACCATCGTCCAGTCGGGCACCGGCACGAAGGCGATGAAGCCCGCCAGCACCGCCGCCAGCGCCAGGCTCACCCCGCCGGCCTTGCGGCGATAGCCTTCCAGCGCCGGGTCGCGGGCCACGAAACGCACGAACTTCACCAGCGGCTGCACCGCCAGCCCGTAGGCCGCCCACAGGGCCAGCAGCACGCCGAACACAAAGAACTGCCCCGCCACCAGCACGATGATCGACACCGTGACGATAGTCCGGTAGATCACCGAGCCCAGCGCAAACGCCACCAGCCACGCGGGCTCGCGGGCGGTGAGGTGGAGCGGCGGCTGGGCCTCGGTGCGGAACAGGTAGCGCCGGCACAGGTAGCCCACGTAGCGGTTGGCCCGCTGGGAGAGGTTGGGAATCTCCAGCGCGTCGGAGAGGATGTAGTAGCCGTCGAAGCGCAGCAGCGGGTTGGCGTTGAAGACCAGCGTGGTGACGCCGGCGAGGATCACCACCTGATGCAGCACGGCCTTGGTCACGCCGCCGCTCACGCCCGTCCACAGCCACACGGCGATGGCGGCGAGGCCCAGCTCGGCGATCATCCCGGCGGCGCCGATGAGCATCCGCTGCCACTTGCTGGGCAGGGTCACGCTTTCGCTGGCGTCCACGTAGGGCACCGGGATGAAGACCAGGAACATCAGCCCCATCTCCCGGCAGTGGCCGCCCAGGGCCTTCACCGCCAGCGCGTGGCCAAACTCGTGGAAGGCCTTGAGAAGCGGATACAGCAGCGCCAGGATCAGGATGTTGTCGCCGGTGAACACCCGCGCCGTGATGTCGGCGGTGAGCTCGTCCCAGTGCATGCCCACCAACACCGCGCCCAGCAAAATCAGCAGCATCCACGCCAGCAGGATGCCCTTCCAGGCGGCCGGCGGCACCTGCCGGGTGATGGCGCCCACCAGCGGGTCGGGGTCGAACAGCGGCAGCTTGAGGGACAGCGGGTTGGCCAGGTATTGCTTGAGGCGCGTCTTTTTGAGGCGCGCGCCGCGCTCGGCCAGCTCACCCAGATCGGGCTTGCGGTCGGTGAGCAGCACGTTGGCCTGATGGAGTTGGGTGAGCAGGCCGAGGATCTCGTCCTGGGTCGGCGCCTCGTCGCCCAGGTTGATGCAGGCGTGGCGCCAGATTTCGTCCAGCGTGCGCACGCCGTCCATCAGCGCCAGCACGCGGTAGGCAGAGGGATTGAAGCGCAGCACCCGGCCGCTGGCCAGATCCTGCATCACGTACCAGCGCTGGCCGCGGTAGGTGTGCTGGACGAGCCGGGCCTGCCGGCGGAGGCGCGGCTTGAGATCCGCCACGCGATACCAGGATGAGGAGAACAGTGCAGAGGTCATGCCGTCCTCACACGCCGAGCCACGACCACAGCTGCAGCCGGCTCCACTCGATGAAGCGGCGGCTCCAGATCCACACCAGGCGCTCCTCGCCGACGCTCACCTTGCCGATGCCGGCCATGCCCGGGCGCAGGTTGGGCACCTCGGCCTCGGGCGCGGCCTCGACGCGGAACAGGTTGCGCCCGCCCTCGGCGTGGGCGACGGCGGTGATCAGCGTGACCTTGAAGGGGATGGTCTGGTCGGGCAGCGCGGTGAGCACCAGCTCGCCCCGCTGCCCGAGCCTGAGGTGGGCGATGTCGCTCTCGGCCACCTGCAGCACGATGCGGTAGGCGTCGAGCGGCGCGATCTCGAACAGGCTCTGACCCTTGCGCACCGCGCCGCCCAGCTGCTGCGAAAGATCGCCGCTGACGATCAGCCCGGCGAAGGGCGCGCGCACCTGAGCCTTGGCCATCATGGATTCGGACAGCCGGCGCTGGGCCTCGGCCTGCTGGCTCTGGGCGCGGGCGATCTGGATCTGGGCGAGGTTGCGCTGGGCCTCGGCGTCGTTGGCCTGCTGGTTGTACTGGTTCTGCTGGCTCGACCAGCGGGAGGCTTCGAGTTGGAGCTCCCGGTCGTCCAGGGTGGCGAGGGTGTCACCCTCCTTCACCACCTGCCCGGCGCGGGCCTGGGCCGAGGCGACGAAGCCGTCAAAGGGCGCGACGATCAGCCGGCGCACCCGGCCTTCGAGGGTCGCGTCGCCGCTGATCCGGAAATCTCCGGTGGCGAACAGCGCGAACAGCAGCACCGCCAAGCCAGCCAGGCTGCCCAGCTTGAAGGCCGCGTGGCGCGGGCCGAACAGCCGGTGCATCAGCCGCCGCCCGGCGTCGCGCTGGCGAGCACCTCGGCCTGCGGGTCGACGCCCGCATCCTCGGGCCATTCGAAGGTGAACACGCCGTGCTCCGCCGCATCGCCGCCACCATCGCCGCCACCATCGCCGCCACCATCGCCGCCACCATCGTGGGCGGGCATCGCGAAAGGCACCGACAGGATCAGCCCGTTGCCGTAGTCGCGCGCCAGGGTCGCGTGGTCGCGGCGCACGAGGCCGTCGGCTTCCGGCGCGTCCTCGTGGTCACCCAGGCGGATCGGCTGGCCCTGGTCGGCGGCCTCGGTCATCGCGGCTTCCAGCGCGTGGGCCAGATCGAGCTTGCGGGCAAAGTCGGCGGTGTGGGAGAGCACGGCCAGCCGGACGGTGGCCTTGCCGCGGGCGAAGCCGATGGCCACCCGGTCGCAGCCCAGGCGCACGGCGGCCTCGGTGGCGACGGCCTGGCAGGCGGCGTCGGCCCGGCCTTCGCCCAAGGTGAGCATCAGCAGATCGAGGGCGGTCATCAGCCGCTCGCGCAGCGCGCT
>JAKLLO010000290.1 GCA_023150095.1 Zoogloea sp.
GGCGCGGCCCGCGTGGAAGCGGTGAACCCGCTCGCGCCACTCGGGGCTTTGCACCGGCGCCATGTCGAGATAGCGCAGCGGGCACGAGTAGTAGTACGGATGCACGGACTCATCGAGGGACTTGTAGCCCCAATCGCCGCCCGAGCTTTCCAGCAGGTGGCAGCCGATGTAGCAGACGGACTCACCGGCCGCGAGGCCCATGACGCCCGCCTGCCTGGCGGTGACGCGAACCACGGTCCACAGAACGTCGCCGTCCAGCGTGTGGTCGATGACTTCGCAGCAAGCGCGTTCGGACGCCTGCGGAGCGAGCAGCTCGCGGATCAACTGATCGCGCGTCTGACGAACGAAGGTCCAGCCCATGAGGGTCTCCTTGAAGAAAAGGCCGGAGCCCTCCCCGTCGGGGGAGAACCCCGGCGGGTGGCGGTATGCCGCGCAAGGCGGCGGATGGATCAGGCAGCTTTGAAGTGCCAGTCCTGGGACAACGGAGCGAACTCGTAGCCCAGCTTGTCGAGACGGTCGCGCTGCTGACGCAGCACACGACGATCCACGGTCGCATCGAGCTTCACGGTCTCGCCCAGGGGCCACAAGGCACCGAACAGCGCCGCGTCGTCTGCCTCGGCCGAGGCCGCAGCGGACACGGGAGCCGGTTCGCTGCCGAACGGCGTGGTATCGACCAGGGGATCGCGCGGACTGCGCGGCTTCGCCTTCGGCTTGGCCGGGGGCGTTGCCGGCGCGGGCGCCTGCGCTTCCTCGTCGATTGGATCGACTTCCTGCGGACTCAGCCGGCGGGCTTCGTCGCGGCTCAGGGCGTCGATGTTGGACAGGGTCATCCCGCCCAGATGGGCGCGGATCTCGATGACCATGCGGCCGTTGGCGTTGTACGTGGAGGGACGAATCTCGACGATGACGAAATCACCGTCGTACTTGCCCTCGCGGTACTGATCGAGTTCGGCGTTCTTCACGACGAACTCGCCGATCGAGGTCGCCAGGCGGCCGACGTTGAAGTCGCCATTTCTGCCATGGATCGTCTTGATGGCCAGTTGGCCGGGGATGGTGATCATGAAGTTCTCCTGGGACGAGGAGCAGACAAGGCCCCGGGGATGGGGCCTTGCGGGTCAGAGCGACTCGGCAACGGCCAACGCGGGGGCATCGGCAGCGTCGTCGGAAGCATCGGCGACGGGCTTGAAACGCTCCGAGGCTTGCTGCGCGGCGGGCGCGGCGGACGTCAAAGGGGCTTCCGGGTCGCGCTGGTCGGTCTCGGTCGGCTTGGGTTCGGCCTTGTAGACGAGCTTGCCGTCGACCTTGATCCAACTGACGAACAGCAGGCGGGCCTTGAGGCTCACCCCCTGCTCGCCGGCACGCTTGCCCTTGGAGTAGGTGAAGGTGTCGGTCCACAGGTCACCCAATCGGAACCCGATCATCACCTTCTTCTCGGCATCGACTGCCTGGATGCAACGGCGCACCAGGTGCTGCGCTTCAGATCCCGATACGCGCGCGTCGAAGCGCACATACGAGACGTCGTCGCTGGGACCATTGAGCGCAGCAATGTCGCAGGCCAGGAAGGAATCGCCTTTCTTGGGTTTCACTTCGCGGATGCGACTGAGATACCCGAGGCCGGTGATGTGCAGATCGAAGTAGGACTTTTCGTTGGAAGTGGTCATGGTGAATCTCCTGAGAACAATGAGGCGGAGACACACCCGACCCAAGGCGGGGAAGGTGTGGAACCCCCGCGTGGGTTGATGGAACAGCTTGGTGGCATCGCCATCGAGAACCGATGGCCGTTCGCGCATGGATGCCGGTGCGAACTGGGGTGATCAACGCGGTCGGAACCGCGTCGCAGCCTTGAAGATCGTGGCTGCCTGGGCATGTTGCTGACGGACGTCAGCGGAACATGGCCGGAAGCGTGGCGCCGGGACGGCGCGCAGGCGAGCGGCAATCGGCACTCGCGGCTGTCCGCATTGCCGGGAAGAAAGAGGCCCCCGGAGCGGGGGCCAGGGATGGGCGGTCAGTTACCGCTGGGCGTGGGAGGAACCGCCTGCAGCGACAGGTGTGTCGCGGTGGCGGACACGTCGAGGTCGTCCTCGCTGCGCAGGATGCGCGCAAACACGCCCTCCTGCGGATCGAAGAACTCGCCGAAGTCGTCGCCGCCGAACTCGGCACGCGCCAGCTCCCACCAGTCGTCGAAGGCATCGACATCCGGGTTGCAGCCGGCGGCATAGGCGATGGTCTTCTGGCGACCATCGGGTCGACGCTCGCCGCGCTCGGCCAGGAAGTACACGCCCTGATCCTTGACCAGGATGACGCGGCATTGATTCGCCACCGCTTCGGCAAGCACGGGCCGCAGCTCCGTGCCTTTGAATCGAACAGTCATGGGTGTGATCTCCAGGGAGGCAGAAAGAGAGGCTTCCCGCCGCGAGGGCGGGAAGCTGCTGGGAGGTCAGTGCCGGACAGCCTTGCGACCCGACAGGCACTGCACGCGGATGCGTCTCCAGCTCCCGTCGTCGATCAGCCGTTCCAGCGTCTCGCCGAGGGTGTCGAAGAACACCTCATCGACCCGTTCGATCAACTCGCCGTCGCGGTGCAGCTCCACCGCGTAGAGGTCGAGGCCACGCTCATACAGCACGGTGACGCAACCCTGGAACTTCATCGTGGCGACGGTGAAGCCGATGGCCGGCGGCGTGCGGATGATGTCGGCGGGCAGCGGATCGACCCAGGTGA
>JAKLLO010000291.1 GCA_023150095.1 Zoogloea sp.
CGTCCAGAAGAACCCGCGCTACGAACGCGTCGGCCTGCGCGACCTGTGCCGCGACATCCACGCGGTGTACCGCGCCAACGACGTGGCCCGCCTGACCACCGAGATGTATTTGTCGGACATGATCCCGGCCATGAAGCCGGCCGACGCCTTCGCCAAGATGGCCCACCGCAACATCGAGCGCGTCGCCATCGACGAACTCGAAGGCCGCGTCACCAGTGTGCTCCTTACCCCGTACCCGCCGGGCATCCCGCTCCTGATTCCGGGCGAGCGCTTCAACCGCACCGTGGTGCGCTACCTGCAGTTCGCCCGCGAGTTCAACGAACGCTTCCCGGGCTTCGAGACCGACGTGCATGGCCTCGTGAAGGAAGTGAAAGATGGCCGCATCCACTACTACGTGGATTGCGTGAAGGACTGAGCGTCCTTGTCCTCAAAATGAAAAACGCCGCGGATCTCGCGGCGTTTTTCATTGGGCGGATGCCTTGGGCTCAATGGCGTTCGTAGGTCACCCAGGCGACGTTGAGCCCCGATGCAACCACCTGGGCGTCGCGCTTCACTTCACGCCAGTCGCTTTCGCTGAACGCAGGGAAGAAAGCGTCGCCGGCAAAATCCGCGTCGATCTCGGTGAGGTAGAGCCGGTCGGCGATGGGCAGGGCCTGGCGGTAAAGCTCGCCGCCGCCCATCACGAAGGCGATGTCGGCGTTCCCGGCGGCGGCCACCGCGTCGGGCAGACTGCCTACGACGGTGGCGCCTTTGGCATCGTAGCCCGCGTTACGGGTCACCACGATGTTGAGCCGGCCGGGCAGCGGGCGGAAGGCGTCGGGGAGCGATTCCCAGGTCTTGCGGCCCATGATCACCGGCTTGCCGCGGGTGGTTTCGCGGAAGAATTTCATGTCTTCCGGCAGGTGCCAGGGCAGGCGGTTGTCGATGCCGATCACGCCCCCGCGGGCGCAGGCGGCGACGAGGGCGAGAACGGGTTTGCTCACTGGGCGACCCTCCTGCCGCTGCGCGGCATCCTCCCCAGGGGAGGAGTGAGCACTTCCTTCGGGCGGCCGGGCGGAAGTGCTCATACGGCCACCGGTGCGGAAATGTGGGGGTGCGGGTCGTAGCCTTCGAGGACGAAGTCGTCGATCGTAAACGCGAAGATGTCCTTCACCTCAGGGTTGATCCGCATCGTCGGCAGCGCTCGCGGCTCGCGGGAGAGCTGCAGCTGGGTCTGCTCCAGGTGGTTCACATACAGATGGCAGTCACCGCCCGTCCATACGAAGTCGCCCAGTTCGTAGCCGCACACCTGCGCCACCATCATCGTGAGGAGCGCGTAGCTGGCGATGTTGAAGGGCACGCCCAGGAAGATGTCGGCGCTGCGCTGGTAGAGCTGGCAGCTCAGCTTGCCGCCGGCCACGTAAAACTGGAACAGCGCGTGGCAGGGCGGCAGGGCCATGCCCTCGATTTCGCCAGGATTCCAGGCCGACACGATGTGGCGGCGGGAGTCCGGGTTCTTCTTGAGCGCCTCGATGAGCTGGGCGATCTGGTCGATGCTGCGCCCGTCCGCGGTTTCCCAGCGGCGCCACTGCTTGCCGTACACCGGGCCGAGCTCGCCGTTCTCGTCGGCCCACTCGTCCCAGATCGAGACCTTGTTGTCCTTCAGGTACTGGATGTTGGTTTCGCCGCGCAGGAACCACAGCAGCTCGTGGATGATCGAGCGGGTGTGGAGCTTCTTGGTGGTGAGCAGCGGGAAACCTTCGGAAAGGTCGAAGCGCATCTGCCAGCCGAAGACCGAGAGGGTGCCGGTGCCGGTGCGGTCGTCCTTGCGGTGGCCGCGTTCCGCCACGTGGCGCATGAGTTCGAGGTACTGGCGCATGAAGGCTGGAGGCTGAATCGAAAGCGGAGAATTTTAACGGTTATGGCCTGCCGAAGATATTGGGGAATTCCGAGTCGGTTGCCGGTGCGTAAGTGTCGGCAAGCGTGACGAAAAACACCTTTGTGCTACCATGGTTGATCGTGAAAAAACGTTTCGGATCATATCGGTTCGAATAGGCGCAGAGACTCACACATGGCAACCGGCTCCGTGGCTCATCATTCCCATCCGCTCATGCAGCAGGAAACGCTGAGCCGGATTCTGAACGACGTCGCCACCAGCGCCGCGCCCACGGCCATCATCGAGTTGATCCGCTGGCTGGATTCCTTCCACTTCGAAGGTGAAGTCCCGCTTCCCGAGCTTGCCCGCCTCGTCGCCATCCTCGACGAAGCCGCCCAGCCCCAGCTGCGCCAGGCCTCCGGCCTGTATCTTTCCAACGTGTTCGGTTCGCGCAGCGTGCGCTACAAGGCCCTGGGGCGGGATTTCTACGCCAGCCTGGGGCGCGCCTACGATCTCGTCCTGAACGGCCTTGCTGCCGATTTCACCATCGATGCCGACGATCCGATGCGGGTCGAGGTGCTGCTGCGGGCGGTGCGCGCCGCCGCCGGCGAGATGAAATGGGTCGCCTTCGATTACCAGGAGCTTGCGCCGGAAGTCTGGCAGCGGGCGATCGTCGCCTACCGCGCGGCCATTCAGTACGGCGCGCTCAATACGCCGATCAACATCCGCGAAGGGCGCGAGACGCGCTCGACGGTGAGCCGCGAATTCATCCGGCTGGTGGCCATGCAGTGCGCCAGCCTCGACCAGCTCTCGCCCGACCGCATCGAGGCGACCGACAAGCT
>JAKLLO010000054.1 GCA_023150095.1 Zoogloea sp.
TTTCATAGACGACCGGGATGCCGAGCTTGCGGCCGACGCGGATCGCCGGGATGGCGTTGAGCACCGGCGAATGGGCGTGGATGACATCCGGACGCAGTTCGCGGGCAAGCTGCTCCAAGCGGGCTTCAGTGGCGCGGATCAGGCGCCATTCGTTGATCCCGGCCGGGCCGGCAGCCGGCACTTCCGAGCGGTAGAAGCGCAGGCCATCCACGTCTTCCATGGCCGCGGCGGTCTTGCCCTGCTTGGGCGAGGTGACGTGGAAGGTCTCCCAGCCCAGGGCGCGCTGTTCGCGCAGGATGGCCGCGGTGCGGAAGGTGTAGCCGCTGTGCAGCGGGATCGAGTGATCGAGAACGTGGAGGACGCGCATTTACTGACTCATCACGGCCACGGCCGGTTTCGGGGCCGCGGCTTGGCTGTTACGCAGGAAGGCTTCGAACATCATGGTGGTCCACAGGGGCGCGCTGTAGTCGCGGGCGCCGGACTGGTGAGCATCAACTAGATGCTCGAGGTATTCGCGGTTGAAGATGCCGGTTTCGGCGAGGGTGGAGCCGAGGATGGCCTCGCGGACGCGCTCCTTGAGCGGGCCGCGGAACCAGCGGGCCAGCGGCACCGCAAAACCCATCTTGGGGCGATACAGCACGTCGCGCGGCAGCATCGGCTCCATCGCCTTCTTGAAGACGAACTTGCCTTCCTGGCCCTTGATCTTGAGGCCGGACGGCAGCGTGGCCAGCCATTCGACCAGCTTGTGATCCATCAGCGGCTCGCGCACTTCGAGCGAGTGGGCCATGCTGGCGCGGTCGACCTTGGTGTTGATGTCGCCGACCAGGTAGGTCTTGGTGTCGAGGTACTGGATGAGGGCCAGCGGATCGTCGGTCTGGGCCGCATCGCCGTGACGGCGGAAGACTTCCAGCGCGTTGTAGCCGGCGAGCTCCGCACGGAACTTGCTGGAGAACAGGCTGCGCCGCATGTCGTCGCGGAGGATCGACACGGAGTGGAAGTAAGCCTGGACGGAATCCCGGGCCAGAGCCTGGAAGGTGGTCTTGGCGCGGAACATCCGCGGCGCCCAGTCGGCCTTGGGGTACATCCGGCCGAGCAGCCCGAACACCGGACGGCGGATGCCGGCGGGCATCGAGCCACGCATCTTCTCTTCCATCAGGTGCATGCGGTAGCGGCGATAGCCGCCCATGCTCTCGTCGCCGCCGTCGCCCGACAGGGCCACGGTGACGTGCTTGCGGGCCAACTGGCAGACGCGATAGGTCGGGATCGCCGAGCTGTCGGCGTAGGGCTCGTCGTAGAGCGCGGCCAGGGTGTCGATGAGGTCGAAGTCGTCGGATTTGACGGTCTCGACGTAGTGCCGGGTCTGGTAGCGGTCGGCCACCATCTTGGCGAACTCAGATTCGTTGAAAGCCGGGTCGTCGAAGGCGATCGAGCAGGTGTTGACCGGATCGGACGACAGGCCGGCCATGGTCGCCACCACGGCGCTGGAATCCACGCCGCCCGACAGGAACGCGCCCAGCGGCACGTCGGAGATCATGCGCAGGCGGACGGATTCGCGCAGGCGCTCGGTGAGCTCGGCGGTGGCGTCTTCGAGCGACAGCGGGTTGTCGAGCGTGAAGCGCACGTCCCAGTAGAGCTTGGGCGCGGGGATCGGCTGGCCGCGGCGGATGCACAGGCTCTCGCCGGGCTGGAGCTTCTTCGCGCCCTTGAAGATGGTGCGCGGCTCGGCCACGTAGCCGAGGGCGAAATATTCTTCGACGGCGTGGGGATCGATACGGCGATCGAGGCCCGGGTGCTGCATCAGCACCTTGAGTTCGGAGCCGAAGACCAGCGTGCCGTCGTCGAGGATCGCGTAGAAGAACGGCTTCACCCCAAGGCGGTCGCGGGCCATGAAGAAGGTCTGCTTGTTGCGGTCCCACAGGGCGAAGGCGAACATGCCGCGGAAGCGCTGCACGCAGTCCTCGCCCCAGGATTCCCAGGCATGGACGATGACTTCGGTGTCGCTGCGGGTGTGGAAGCGGTGGCCGAGGGCTTCGAGCTCGGGCACGAGCTCCTGGAAGTTGTAGATCTCGCCGTTGAACACCACGGCCACAGTGCCGTCTTCATTGAACAGCGGCTGCTGCCCGGTGGAGAGGTCGATGATCGACAGGCGGCGATGCCCCAGGGCCACACCGGGCTCGAAGTGAAGATCACCCTCATCCGGCCCCCGGTGGAACTGGATGTCGTTCATCCGCTTCATCAGGTCGCGATCGAAATCACGACTGCCGCGGGTATCAAAAAGGCCAGCAATGCCGCACATGGAATCTGTTTTCTTTCAGTGAAGGGCGTTTCTGGATTGGATGGCAGCCGCGGAACCGGGCTGGGCCGCGCAGAGGCGCGTTTCGTAAAGCGAAAGATAGCTGCCAACCATTGCATCAAGACTGAACTGGGCGCACACGCGCGTCCGGCCGGCAGCGCCGAAGGCCGCAGCTCGGGCCGGATCGGCGAGGAGCGCGGCCATCGCGCCGGCCAGCGCGGCCGGATCGGCGGACGGCACCAGCAGGCCGGTTTCGCCATCGACCACCAGCTCGGCGTTGCCGCCCACCCGGGTGGCGACCACCGGCAGGCCGGAGGCCATCGCCTCGAGCAGGGTATTGGAGATGCCTTCGGCCAGCGAAGGCAGCACGAAGACGTTCATGCCGCTGTTCATCAGCGGGATGTTGGATTGCTCGCCGGCCATCCAGACGTACTGTTCGAGCTGTTCGGCCTTGAGCAGATCGGCGAGTTCGGCCTGCAGCGGGCCGCCGCCGACGATCATCAGCCGGGCACGACGGGCGGCATCCGGGTTGCCGCGCACGAGCACGCCAAACGCGCGGATCAGGTTGGCGTGATCCTTGACGGCCTGCAGGCGCCCGACGGCCCCGAAAACCACCAGGCCGGGATCGTTGAAGGGCGAACCGGGAATCTCGCCACGGGTGGCGACGGGCGCGAAGCGCTCGGTATCGACACCGTTGCAGATGCGCCGCACGCGATCGGCCCGCACGCCCACCTTGTCGGTGAGGTAGGACTCGATCCGCTTCGAGAGCGCCACGTAGCCCGACACGAAGGGCGAATACGCCTTGCGCAGCAGCTGGAACTTGCGGCTGACGCCTTCGAGATCGGATGCATCCCAGCCGTGTTCTCCGTGGATGCGAACGGGCACCCCAGCCGCCCAGGCCGGCACCACCATCTCGAGGGCTGCGAGGTTGCGGGTATGAACGATGGCCGGGCGATGCTCGCGGAACAGCCGGTACAGCGTGGGGTACAGCTTGATCCCGTGGCCTTCGCCTTTTTCGATGGACATGAAGGTGACGTCGCTGCGCTTGATGCGTTCGCAGAAGCTCGGGACGCAGCGGGTGAGCGCGACGATCATGTGCCGGAAACGCTCGGGCGGCATCCGGTTGATGAGGTTAACAATCCCGTTCTCCAGCCCGCCAACGTCGAAGCTGTAGACCACGTGAATCACCAGGGGACGGGGATCGTTCATGAAATCCAAACAGTCATTGCGCACCATGCGCAACGCCTGAACAATGGGTGGATGCGCCCAGCAGCTTTTCGAGCGCCGCCAGGTGGGCCGACCAGCTATAGGAACGCAGTACCGCCTCCCGGGCAGCCAGCCCCATGGTGCGGCGCAATGTTACATCAGCAAGTAGTTCGACAGTACGCGAAACGAATTCCTCCCCGCTGTGGGCAATCTCACAGTCATGCCCCGAGCGGGCCTCGAGTCCGGTGGCCGGTGCCGAGGAAATCACGACCGGACGCGCCATGGCCATCGCTTCGAGCACCTTGTTCTGGATGCCACGGGCAATGCGCAGCGGCGCGACGATCACATCCGAATGGGCCAGATAGGGGCGCACGTCGGGCACGGTGCCGGTGACGACGACGCCCTCCCCCGCCAGCGCCTGGACAGCCGGCGCCGGGTTCATGCCGACGATCCAGAAGCGGGCATCGGGCACCTGCGCGCGCACCTTGGGCAGCAGCTCGGTGGCAAACCACACCACCGCATCCACGTTGGGCCAGTAGTCCATCGCGCCGGTGAAGACGATCACCGGGCCGCCGGCCGGATAGGGGTTGGCGCCACCGTTGTCGGGCGAGAAGTAGTCGGAATCCACCCCATTCTGCATCGCACTGACCCGCCCGACGAGCTCGGGGGCGGCCTTGCGGAACAGATCGGCCTCGGCTTCGGTGACGAATACGCTGGCCTCGGCCTTGGCGGCGGCGGCGCGCTCGAAGGCCAGCAGCTGGCGCCCTTCGCGGCGATACAGCCAGGACATCGGCCAGCGGTGGTCGCCGGCGTATTGGGTCCATTTGGCGGAATCGAGATCGCAGAAGTCGATCACCCGGTGGGACAGGCCCGGCGCGTCGAGGTACTGGGCCATCGGGCCCGAGAACGCGACGGCCTCGTGGATGCCATCGCGGGCCACCACCTGCCTCACCCAGGCGGCGAGCTCGGCGCTGCGGTAGTACGGCACGCTGAGGGCTTCGCCGGTGACCAGCCCACGCAGGCTGGCGATCTTGGCGCTGCGCGGATCGAGCCGGATCACCCGGCTCTCTTCGCACCACTCGGACAGCTTGTCGATGTACTGAACATCGTCCGGATGATCGACGAAGGTGCCGAGGAAGATCCGGTGGCGTTTGGCCAGCTGGCGCAGGATGTTGAAGGAGCGGACCTTGTCGCCCTTGTTGGGCGGGTAAGGGATGCGATGGACCAGATACAGCAGCGGAGTGCGGACGTCAGCCACCGGCGGTCACCCCAGATTGCGGACGATGTGCGGCCCGAGGGTGTTGGCCACGCTCAGCGGCAGGCGTCGCCACATGGCGATGAAGGCACGGTACTTGGGGTTCATCGGGTTGTTCTGGGGAACGGCGTCGCGCTTGTAGAGGCGATATTCGTAAGAGAGGGGCATCGGCTCGAAGCCCCAGTTCTTCTTGAAACTATAGGGGCCCGTGCCGAGCTTGCTGCGGCCGTAGTCGAAGATGCGGTAGCCCTTGGCGCAGGCCCGGCGCATCAGCTCCCAGTATTTGAAATCGTTGGCGGCAAAGTCGCGCGCGGCGAGATCGTCGCCGGCGTAGTAAGGCAGGACTTCGTCGCGGAAGTAGAAGGTCAGAACGGTGGAGAGAGGTTTGCCTTCGGCCGACGAGACAGTCATGACCTCGCAATCCTGCCCGAAAACCTTCAGCAGCACTTCAAAGAAGTGTTTCGGCAGCGCCGGCGTGCCATGGCGCCGCACGTTGTCCGAAAAAAGTGCAAAGAAGCGGTCGGCATTCGGATCAATCTCGGCGACAAGCCCGTTCTTGATGCCCTTCCTCACCATCGCCCGCTGCTTGCGCGGAATGGCCAGCATGTTGGCCTCCTCGTCGGGGAGGATCTCCTTGCGGAAGGTGAAGTAGAGCTCCTGGCGCGGCCAGTCGGCGTGGCGCTCGCGCAGGTTGCGGTATTCGAGGTGCTGGACGCCGCACTTGCGGGCGAGTTCGTCGGCAGTGGCTTCGAGGGCGGCGATCGCTTCGGCATCGGTGCCCGCCACGCCGCCGTAGACGGCGAAAGGCAGCGAGGTCATCGCGTGGCCGAACAGGCGGCTCTTGACCTCGACCAGCGGCAGCACGGCGGCGATCTGGCCGTCACGCTCGGCGAGCAGGTAATGGGTGCGGTGACGGAACACCGACTCCATGATGTCGCGCCATTCGATGCGGTGGAAGAACGTGGCGTCGGGGCAGGCGAAAACGAACTCGTTCCAGCGCGCAGAATCCCCCGCCACGAACGGGCGTACTTTGACAACAGATACCATTCCCGGAACCCTAGACTGAGGTTTGAAGTGCGGGGAGGAAGACTTCGTCCATGCGGCCCCAGGAGAAGTCCTGGAGCAGGCGGGCGAGACGGGCTTCGGTGTGTTCCAGATTCACGTAGTGCCGGAAGCGGGTCTTGGCGCTCGCTTCCTTTACGACAGGCTGCTCCGGATCGATCTCCCACGGATGGAAGTAGAAGATCGCCGGACGGCGGTCTTCTTGATTGACCTTGCGAATGCCCCAGGCCGACACCGGATAGGGCAGCAGCCGAAAATAACCACCGCCGCCCACCGGCCAGTTGCGGCCGAGACGACGGACGGTGGTGATCGGGATCTCCACCAGCGCCTTGCCGACCGGATACGGAAAGCGCGGCGCATCCGGCACCCCGTAGTGGTCGTGCTTGACCGGGTAAACGCTGGAGCTATAGGTGTAGCCCGCGGCTTCGATCACGCCGTGGGCCCACGGGTTGGACAGGCCGACGGAGAAGCTCGGCGCGCGGTAGCCCTTCACTTCACAGCCAGCGATGTCTTCGAGCACGGCCTTGGCGAGCTGGATGTCCGCCAGGAAGGCCTCCGGCGTCTGCTCGCTGGCGCGCTGGTGGCCATAGCCGTGGCTGGCGATCTCGTGGCCTTCCATGGCGATCAGGCGGACCAGCTTGGGGTAGCGTTCGGCGATCCAGCCCAGCGTGAAGAAGGTTCCCTTGGCCTCGTGCTTGTGCATGAGCTCGAGGATGCGGTGGACGTTTCGCTCGACCCGGCACGGGGTGTCGTTCCAGCTTTCCTTCGGGAAGTGCGGCGCCAACGCGGAGACCTGGAAGTAGTCCTCCACGTCGATGGTGAGCGCATTGACGATGGCACTGCCCTCACGGGACATGGGCGCCGTCATTTCGCCGGTGCTCCACCTTCGGCCCCGGCCTCTTGTTGCGCCGGTGCGGCCTTCAGCAGCTGGCTGAGGGTGTTGAGGGTGGTGGACAGGGTGCGTTCCAGCAGTGCCAGGCGCTCGTCGAAGCGGGTCATGTCGAAGGACGGACCGGCGTTGGCGAGCAGCTTCGCGGCTTCGGGATCGGCCAGGAGGCGCTGCAGATCAAGCGCCACGGCAGCCGGCTGCGCGCTGCCGACCGGCACGGGGGGCGCGCCCACCGCTGTCGGGGTGACCTGCTCTTCGCGCATCTCGGAGACGATCTGGTTCACCAGTTCGACGCCCACCCGACGCTGTTCGCCCAGGAAGGCGGCCAGCATGATGCGGTCGCACAGGGCGTTGATGCGGCGCGGAATGCCCTGGCTCACGTTGTAGATTTCGCGCGTGGCTTCCGGATCGAAGGCCGGGTTGCCCTTCCAGCCGACGCAGGCCAGGCGATGCTCCACGTAGGCCTGGGTTTCCTGCAGATCGAGCGGCCCCAGGTGGTAGGAGGCGATCACCCGCTGACGCAGCTGGACCATCTCGGGGCTCTGCATGATGGCCCGGAACTCCGGCTGGCCGACCAGGAAGCTCTGCAGCAGCGCGTGGTCTTCGAGCTGGAAGTTGGAGAGCATCCGCAGTTCCTCGACCGCCTTCTGGGTGAGGTTCTGGGCTTCGTCGACGATCAGCAGTGCGCGCTTGCCAGCGGCGGTGGTGCTGACGAGGAAGGCCTCGATGGCCAGCAGCAGATCGCTCTTGGAGAGGTGCTTGCTCGGGATACCGAACGAAGCCGCCACCAGGCGCAGGATGTCGTCGGCGTCGATCTGGGTGCTCACCAGATTGGCGGCGACGATCTTCTTGGAGTCGAGCTTCTCGAGCAGGCTGCGCACCAGCAGGGTCTTGCCGGCGCCGACTTCACCCGTGATGACGATGAAGCCTTCGTTCTGATGCAGGCCGTATTCGAGGTAGGCCATCGCGCGGCGGTGGCCGCGGCTGCCGTAGAAAAAGCTGGGATCCGGGTTGAGCTGGAAAGGCTTGCCCCGCAGACCGAAATAGGCTTCGTACATGACGTGCTCAGAATTGGAAGAGAAGCGACCCGTAAAGGGCGTTCTCGGAGTAGGACGCGATGCCTCCACCCTGGCTGTTACGCACATTCAGCGCACCAGTGGTACGGGGCGTGAGACGCGTGGAGACACCCGCGGTGATCATCCGATTACGCGCGTCGCTTGCACCGCCCACGCTCGTGGAGTCGGTGTGGCTGCGCATCAGCGTGTAGGTGCCGGTCGCCGTGGTGATCGGCGTCATCTTGTGCTGGAGCGAGACGGTGGCGCCCGTGGTGCGCAGATTGGACGTGGTGGTGATGTCTTCGGTCACCGCGAAATCGCGCTCGGTGATCGTCGTGCGGTTCGAGTTGAACGCGATCACCGAGAGGCTGTTGCGTCGACCGATGAACGTGACGCCCAGCTGCAGGCGACGATCAAGGTAGAAACCATTGGCGAGGCCCGACTGCAGGCCGATCAGTGCGCTGCTCGCATCCGCGCCGGTGCTGGTCAGGGTCAGCCTGCGGATACAGGCATCCCGCGTAGCCGCCGGCTCAGAGGCGCAGTACAGCTTGGCCAGATCCAGCAGCGTCACGGCGCTGGTCATGTTCTGGCTGGTGGTCGTGATGTCCTTCGAGTAGCTACCCTGAAAGGCCACCTGCGGGCCCCGGTGCTCTGCCGTCAAGTTGAAGCCGGTGCCGAAGAAGCGGTCCTCGATCGTGCCGGAGATCTTCGTGAGGGGCGTCGGCGTCCAGTCGGTTCCAAGCCCGTAGATCGTCGTCGTTTTATTGTCGACGGTCGAGTAGTTATTGGTTTCCGTACCGCCGATCAGGCGCAGCGATACCTGGGGATCCACCGCCCACAACGCGGAGGCTCGGAACGTACGGTGGTCCACGTCGCGGTTGTTGGTGCGCGAGGTGTGGCTGTCGTTGAGACTCATCGACCAGCCCAGATTGCCGAACGCCCGCGGATCGGTCGCGCTGACCGACCAGACGTTGGTCTGAAGCCGGTTCAGGACGGTCGTGCTGGAATCGGACTGATTGGCCGTAAAACGGGCCTCGACGGTACCGGTGTTGGCGAAACGCCCCTTGATGTTGGGGCTCATCGACACGGTGCGGACTTCAGACCAGTTGCTCGCGCCGGTGACGGTATCGCCACCGATCGGCCGGAAGGCGTAGGTGGGTTGGCGACTCACCGATGCCATCAGGTCGAGGAAGCCGTGGTTGTCCCACCAGGTGAGCTTGCCGTTACCGTTGAGCAGCAGCTGGTTGCTGTCGTGCTGCGAGCCATTGCCGTAGAAGGACGAATTGACGCCGACGTCCATCGCACCCTTCACGCGATAACCCGTTGCCTCGAAGCGGAGCATCGGACGGACCTGGGTGATCCAGTCGCTCTCGGCTGCAGAAGACCGGGACAGACGGGCATTGTCGGTGAGCGTCTCGGTGACCATCACCGAGGGAACGACCGCGAACTCACGCGTCTGCTGCTGGGCGATGGCGGGCGATGCCGCGGCACCGAGGGCTGCGCACAGGAGCGCCAGCCGGCGCACGGAGGTCGCCGGCATTGCGCGGGAAGCGGGAGTCGTCACGCGTTCTCCTTCGGCGCATGACCATAGCCGTAGCCATAGCCGTAACCATAGCCGTAGCCGTAGGAGCCGGCGCCCGACTGCAGCGCCTTGTTCAGCAGCATCAGCTTGACCGGGCAGCTCTCGATGGTCGACAACGCCTGCTTGACCGCCGCCTGGGTGGTCTTGTTGGACTCGACCACCATCACGATCTGGCCCATGTGGGTGGCCAGCACGCGGGATTCGGTGGTGACCAGCAGCGGGGGCGAATCGAACACGATGATCCGGTCGGAGTAACGCTCGGCCAGCTCTTCGAGCAGATTGTTCATCACGTCGCTGGCGAGCAGTTCGGTGGCGCGCGGGTGAGGCGTGCCGGCCGGCAGCAGGTTCAGCTTCTCGATGTTGGTCTTGAGCATGACGTCGCTCAGCTGGGTGCCCGGGTTGGTGAGCACGTCCATCAGGCCCTTCTTGGGGGGCAGGCCGAGGATGTTGAGCACCGAAGGACGGGACACGTCGGCATCGATCAAGAGCACCGTGTGATCCAGTTCCATCGCCATGCTGATGGCCAGGTTGATGGAGCTGAAGCTCTTGCCCTCACCGGGCAGCGAGCTGGTGATCATGATGAGGTTGGCGTTGTTGATCGCCGAGGCGCCCTTGCCCTGCACGTTGCGCAGGAGCGGACGCTTGATGATCCGGAACTCGTCGCCGATAAGGGAACGGGGCGCGTTCGGGGTGACGATTCCGATGGACTGCAGGCGCTCCAGGTCAATCTCGATGTGCTTCGAGGTGCTGGCGGCAGGTGCCGGCGTCGGCTTGGCCGGCGCAGCGGACGCGACGGGCTCGGCAGGTGCCACCACCGCTTCGGGCGTGGCGATCACCGGCTCGATGCGGCTCGGCTGATCGGCAAAGGCCGAGGCGACGGATGCAGCGGCAACCCGCGCGGCCTGACCGTCATCCACCGGAGTCGGGCTTTCGTTGTCGACCGGAGCGGAGGTAGCCCTCTGCAGCTGCTCGAGTCGCTCGACTGCTTTTTCAATAATGCTCATGTTCGCCTCTCAACCCATCCGCGCCAGCAGCAGCCAGACGGTCATTGCGCCAAACAAACCTACAAGGGCGCCCACGCCACCCAGGAAGAAGACTTTGCTCCGTCGCTGGTTGCGCATGCGGTCGGTGTCGCCAATCATGCTCACCGCGCCGAGCACGGCCAGCCCCGTCACCTCACGCAGCACCTGGGTGTCGGAGAACACCGGCCGGATCTGGCTCATCAGGAAGGACACAATCCCACCGATCAGCAGCGCAGCCAGGCCCGCCGCCGGCATCAGCAGCAGGCGGTTGGGGGCAGACGGCTTGCTCGGGACCGTCGGCGGATCGATCAGGCGGAAGTCGGCCACGCCGGACGTTGCGCCCATCTCGACCGCCATGGTGGCGGACTCACGACGGGCCACGAGGGCGTCGTAGTTTTTCTTGTTGATGTCGTAATCTCGGTTGAGCTGGGTGAATTCGGTCTCGAGCTGCGGCAGGGTGCGGGATGCTGCACCGAGCGCCTGGAGGCGCGAATCGTACTCGGCCACACGAGCCCGCAGAGACGCCACGTTTGCCTCGGCCTCGGCCAGGGACAGACGCATCTGCTGGAACACGGGATTCACGTTGCTGGACGAACCCACCGACGCACCTGCACCGGAAGCCGCCGAAGCCGCAGCCTTGCGGCGCGCCTGGAGCTCGGCCGCCTTCTGGGCTTCGAGTTCTTCGATCACCTTGCGGGCACCCACGACATCCGGGTGCTTGTCGGTGTACTTGAGCAGCAGGCCATCGAGCGACTTCTTCATCGACTCGATACGGTCATCGAGCTCGGGCACCGGCATCGACGCCAGCGAGGCGCTGGACATCTTCTCGGGCAGCGCGACGGACTCTTCACCGGTGAGCTGGCGCTTGAGGGCGTCGCGGGAGTTTTCGGCTTCACGCAGGGCGAGCTTGGCCTGGTTGAGCTGCTCGCTCACCTCGCTCATCTTGCGGAAGTAGTCCTGACCACCGGCACCGATGGTGCCCATGTTGCGGACCTTGTATTCCTTGAGGCGGTTCTCGGCCTCGATCAGCTTCTGCTCGTAGGCCTTGATCTGCTCTTCGATGAAGCGCCGGGCGGTGTCGGAATCCTTGCGCTTGTCGCCGAGGCCCGACTCCACGAAGATCGACACCATCGACTGCACGACGCGCTTGGCGCGCTCCGGGTCGGTATCGGTGTAGGCCAGGGTGTAGAGGTTGTCGCGGCCGGCTTCGCGGATCTGCAGCGCCTTGGTGACGTTGGTCACCAGCGTCTCGCGGTCATCCTTGGTCTTGGCGGCCAGATCGAGGTCGGCCATGCGGATCAGCTTCTCGACGTTGGGACGGCTGATCAGCGTGCGGCTGAGGATGCCGATCTGCTGATCCACGTTCGGCTGGACGGCCAGCCCGGACATCAGCGGCTTCAGGATCGACTGGGTATCCACATAGACGCGGGCAGACGATTCGTAGCGGTCAGGCAGCAGATAGACAACCGCGGCGATGATCGGACCGACAATCCACGCGGCCGCCAAGCCCCACCAGCGATACAGCCACATGCCGCGGAGGGTCACCGACAACTGTCTTAGTATGTCTTCCATTGGGAGATTCCGAATGCATCCCCCCGGGACATCCCGGGGGGCAAATCAAGAGTCGGGTCAGAACCAGCTCTGGGGAATGATGAGAACGTCGCCCGGCTTCATTTCGATGTTGGCCGAAACATCGCCACGCTTGACGAGATCCTTCAGGCGGACGGAGTACTGCTTGTTGCCTTCCGAGGTACGCAGCAGCGTGGCGCGATTGCCATCGGCGTAGTCGGTCAGGCCGTTAACCGAGATCATGACGTCCAGCAGCGACATCTTCTGGCGGTACGGCAGGGTCTGGGGCTTGGCCGCCTCACCCACCACCCGGACCTGCTGGGAGTACGGACCGACAAAGGTGGTCACGATGACCGTCACGACCGGATCGCGGATGTACTTGCCGAGGGCCTGCTCGATCTCGCGGGCGAGCGTGCTGGCGTCACGGCCGGAAGCCGGCAGATCTTCAACCAGGGGCGTGGTGATCTTGCCGTCCGGACGCACCGGAACCGTCATCGAAAGCTCGGGGTTACGCCAGACAACGATATTGACGTTGTCGCCGGGCCCGATCTGATAGGCATAATCGGCGGACTCGGCGGTCACCGGCGCTGGCGGATAAGTGGTAGCGCACCCTGCCAGACCGGCGACGGCGCAAGCCACCAGGCCGTTCTTCAAATAGCGTTTCATAAGGTACTTCCCCTGGATACGGCCAAAGTTCAGCCTTTGAATGATAACGGGCGGATATTACGGCAGCGCGTGAATCCGCCCGGAGAAAAACGTCACGACGCCCCAAAAAGGGGAAACATGACTGCGCCATCAAGATGGCTGAATATTTCTGCGGAAATCCGTCCGGCGCGGATGATACCTATTCCGGGCAGGAATTTCTGTTAGAAAGACCAACGCGCCTCGGTGTAGACCCGGTCACGATCGGCATAGCGGCCGAAGATGCCGTTTGCTGCGCCGCCAAAGGCGTCAACCCCGAAAACCACGCGCGTGCTCTTGTTCGCAGACCAGATCAGCTTGGGGCGGAACATGTAATCGTTGCGGTTGAGCATCGAAACGTAGAGCGCCTCGGCCTGCCAGTTCTTGGCAAGGCGCGTGCCGAGCAGCACGCTGGCGCCACCTTCGGTTCGCTCGAAGCCGGTGCGGGCATCGTAATCGAGCATGCGGCGGGCGAAGTATTGAAGATTCACGCGCCCGTCGTTAAAAGCCGGAATATCCACCCCAACGACGTAATCAATTGTGTCTTGCTCGACCAGACCGTTCGGCGCGTCCAGCGGATTCTGCGTATTGAACTTGCGGCCGCGGGAATGAACCGTCTCGCCCTTCAGCACGAAATCGCCGAAATCCTTGGTCACGGTGGCGCCAAGCTGACTGATCCGCTCGTGACGCGGCTGGAATTCGGCCTGGCCGCCCGAGAGACCGGTGAAATAAAACGTCTGCGCCACGTCCAGGCTGCGGTAATAGAAACCGGACAGATCCCAGCCCCCGACCATCCGCGACAAACGGGTGCCCCAGTTGGTGTTGCCTAGGGAGTTGTCGGGCTTGACCTCGCCGAGCACCCGGGCATCACGCGGAAGCGGATAGAACTCGGCGCCAGGCTTGCCTATCTTGTCGTAGCTCGGAACCGGAATCCAGATCAGCTCTGCGTGGGTTTCACCAAAGTAGTATTCGGCCCGGGTCGCCCACTGGGGAATGCGCAGCTGCTCGAAATCCGGTAGGAAGAAGGTGCGCAGATCCCGCGCTGAGACCACGTCGGCAAAGAACAGCCCGACCATCTCACCCCACACGATGTGCTGGCGGCCGAACCGGAAATCCACGTCGCCGAGCGAAAAGTCGGCGTAAGTTTCTCGCAGGTCGAACTGATACTGCTGGTCGCGCCGCACGGCATCCGGGTAGAAACCGGAATCAATGGCGAACACCGCGTCGGCATCGGCCCGGCCGGAGATCTTCCACTTTACGTTGTCGCCACCGGTGGCGGAAACCTCGGCACGGGAACGCGCCATCGACCAGTGATCCTGGCCGCCATAGGTGCGCGCCAGATCGAACTGGAGGAAGCCGCCAGTCTTGACGCCGCTCTCGGCCGCCACGTCATCAAGCCCCAGGTCGTCGTCGGCCGCCACAGCGGCGCCGCAGCAGAGCATCATCGATAACGCGGCCGCACTGCGGCGAAGCTTCGGTTTCAAGCTGTCCATTTCCTACTTCCCCCTCGTAAAACGTGAATGGCCGGACGGGCGCCTGACGCGCGTCCTGCGGCACCTCATGCCCGGTACGGAACGAAGCGCCAGGTGCCGTTGAGTTTGAGCCCGAGCTTGGTGGGCTGGCCGTCTTCCATCCGGACCTGCTGGACGGCGCGGCTCATCACCTGCTTGTCGTGGGTCGAAAACACGAATGTCGTCTTGCAATCCTCGTTGATGCGCTGCATCAGATCAAGAATGCTCTTGCCGGTGTTCTTGTCGAGGTTGGCGGTGGGCTCGTCGGCCAGGACCACCTTGGAGTGCGTCACCAGCGCCCGGGCAATCGCCACCCGCTGACGCTGGCCGCCCGACAGCTGGTTCGGGCGGTGGTGCGCGTACTTCGCCAGCCCCACCAGTTTGAGGTAATCGTTCACCCGCGCGCGACGCTCTTCCTTGCTGATTTCCGGCATCTGCAGCAGTGGGTATTCCACGTTTTCCTCGGCGGAAAGCACCGGCAGCAGATTAAAGGTCTGGAAGATGAAGCCGATGGTCCTCGCACGGATGTTGGCGAGTTCATCGGGAGTCTGCCCGGAGACATCCTTTCCCTCGATGAACACCCTGCCCTCGCTTGGCGTATCGATACACCCCATAATATTGAGGAGCGTGGACTTGCCACTCCCCGACGTCCCCGCGATGGCCATGAAGTAACCTTCCTTGACATCGAGGGTGACCTTCCTCAGCGCATTGACGTCCTGATCACCGAGACGATAGATCTTGCTGACATTTTCGATCCTGATGATCGTCTTCGGGTCCGTCGTCGACGTCCCATCCGTACTGTCGTCGCGGCTTGTTTGCATTGCCCCACCGGTCTATGTTGTTTGCTTTCAAAGGATAACACTATGAGCTTCAAATTTAGCCCTTCGAGCTGCCGGTCTCGGTTCCTCGGCGCTGCGCTTGCGACCCTCTCGCTGCTGTCCGGCGCGCCGGTAGTGGCCGACGATGCGGCCGTGGATCAGGCCAAAGCCATCGTCGCCAAGGCCGACGAAATTCGTTTCCCGCGGGATGGCTTCCAGGTCATCATCGACATCTCGTCGGTGAGCGCAGGTGAGCCGGCCGAGGATCGCAAGTACCGCATCCTCTCCAAGGGCAACGAGAACACCATCGTCCAGACCCTCGAACCCGCTTCCGACAAGGGCCAGGCCATGCTCATGCGCGGACGTGACCTGTGGGTCTTCATGCCCAACGTCTCGCAGCCCGTCCGCCTGTCCCTCGCCCAGCGCCTCACCGGCCAGGTGGCCAACGGCGACCTGGCCCGGGCCAACTTCGCCGGCGACTACGAGCCGAAGATCATCCGCACCGACACCATCGACGGTGAGAAGATGCACGTGCTGGAGCTCACCGCGGTCGACCGCGGCGTGACCTACGCCAAGGTGCTGTACTGGGTTCGCCAGTCCAACAACTGGCCCTACAAGGCCGAGTTCTATTCGCTCTCCGACCGCCTGCTGAAGGTGTGCCGCTACGACAAGTTCAAGGATCTGGGCGGCCGTGTGCGCCCCACCCAGCTGATCATGGAAGACGCCCTGAAGAAGGGTGAGGTATCGACCCTGCGTTACTCGCAGATGGCGGCCAAGGACTTGCCCGACCGCGTGTTCACCAAGCAGTACATGGACAAGCTCAACCGGGTCGATTGAGCTCAGGCGAGGTTTGAATCCACTGCTGCGGGCGGCGCTTCCAGCCCCAGCAGGATCGCCCCGGCAGCCGACTCCAGGGCGGCCGCGCTGCCATCGGTCGGCGGCAGCGCAAGGCGGCGCAGCACTCCACCAATCCGCACATCCAGCCCTTCCCTGTCGATACCCACCACCGCCACCCCAGGCGGAACCTGACGCTCCAGCCGGGCAACGACAGCGGCCTCGGCATCGGGGCCAAGCACCGCCGCAGGCGCCTCGGCGGCAACCCAGCCCATCCGCCCAAAACCGCCTACGAAACGCGCCTTGTCGGGCTCCAGGCGGAAGAAACGGAAATCCCCCAGCTCGAGATACAGCGCGGATTCCGGGCTGTAACGCACATAGCGCTGGCGGGACGCCTCATCCAGATCAACCGGCTGCACCCGGCCCAGCAAGGTCAGACGGGCCTGAGCCAGATTGATGCCATCCCCGTCGGTCACCAGCAGGCTGGCCCGCGGGTCGGCCAGCAGGTTGCGCGTATGCTCGGCAAGCCCGCTGATGAGAAACACCGGCCGGCCGGAAGCATCCGCCACGAAAGGCACCGCGCTTACGAAAGGAAAGCCCGGCATCGCCACCGAGTGGGTGCCCAGCGCCCCGCTGCGGCTCTGACGCAGCAGCGCGCGGACTTCGGCGTAGTCGATCTTCACTGCCGCTGACGGCGTGCCTCGAAGAGGCACAGACCGCTCGCCACCGACACGTTGAGGCTTTCCACCGTGCCGTACATCGGAATGCTCACCAGCTCGTCGCAGGTTTCGCGGGTCAGGCGACGCAGGCCGTCGCCTTCGGCGCCCAGCACCCAGGCGATCGGGCCTTTCTGGTCGACGGTGTAGATGGATTTTTCAGATTCACCCGCCGCGCCCAACACCCAAACGCCGGCTTCCTGCATCTCGCGCAGGGCCCGGGCCAGATTGGTGACGGTGATGTACGGAACGGTATCCGCCGCACCACTCGCCACCTTCACGGCGGTGGCGTTGAGGCCGACCGCCTTGTCCTTGGGCGCGATGACCGCGTGGGCGCCGGCCGCGTCGGCCACCCGCAGGCAGGCGCCGAGGTTGTGCGGATCCTGAATGCCGTCGAGGACGAGCAGCAGCGCCGGCTCGGTAAGACCATCGAGGACGTCGTCGAGCTTGAGCTCCTTGCGGCGGCCGTCGATGCGGGCCACCACGCCCTGATGGCGGCGGGTGCCCACCATCTTGTCGAGGCGATCGCCTTCGGTCGGGATCAGGCGGGTGCCCAGCTGCTCGGCATGGCGGACGAGATCCCGCGCGCGCGGGTCGCTCCGCTTGGAATCGGTGTAGATCTCGAAGATCTAGATGAGGCGGGAACTGGCGGTGTTATCAGACACGTTTTGCTTTCTTCTTTGCGGTGCCCGTCGCTGACTTGCGGGGCTTTGCGGTCTTGGAGGCCGCCTTGGCAGGCTTGGCGCTCGGACTGACCTTCGGCTTGGCGGCCTTGGGCTTGGCTGCGGGTTTCGTGGCAGGACGCGCTACGGGCTGCTCGGCCGGCTGCTGTGCGGGCTTTGCGGCCGGCTTGCGGGCCGCAGGCTTAGCCTTGGCAACCGGCACCTCGGGCATCGCAACCGCAGGCACCGCAGCGCTTGCGGCCTCGGTCTTGCCCCCCCGCCGACGCCGCGCGGGCGCCGCGACAGCAGCAGGAGCCGAAGCCTTCGCAGACTGATCCTTGGCGGTTTTGCCGACCCGCTCGGTGGCGCGCGCCGGGCCGGTGATGATCCGGAAGTCGATCTTGCTGGCTTCCATGTTCACCCGCACGAGCTGCACCCGCACCCGATCCGACAGGCGATAACGCTCGCCGGTCCGCTCGCCCACCAGGCTGTGATGGGCATCGTCGTAGTGGAAGTAGTCGTTGCCGAGATCGGAAATGTGCACCAGGCCTTCGACAAAAACGTCGTCCAGGGCCACGAAAAGGCCGAAAGGTACCACCGCCGAAACGCTGCCGTCGAATTCCTCGCCGATCCGGTCCTGCATGTAGTAGCACTTGAGCCAGTTTTCCACGTCCCGGTCGGCCTCGTCGGCGCGCCGCTCGGTCATCGAGCAGTGCATCCCGATGGCCTCCCAGTCGCCGGCGTCCTGGGCCGGCACGTAGCGCTCGCCGTTGAGTACGGCCTTGATCGCCCGGTGGACGAGCAGGTCCGGATAACGGCGAATCGGCGAGGTGAAGTGGGTGTAGGCGTCGTACGCCAGGCCGAAGTGGCCCACGTTGTCAGGGCTATAGACCGCCTGACGCAAGGAGCGCAGCATCACGGTCTGGAGCAGCTGCAGATCAGGGCGCCCCTGGATCTGCTCGAGGAGGCGGGCGTAATCGCCAGCCTTGGGCTCCTCGCCACCACCCAGCTGGATGCCGAACTCGGCCAGAAAATCCCGCAGCTTGGCGAGCTTCTCGGGCGTCGGGCCTTCATGCACCCGGTAGAGCGCCGGATGCTCGTTGGCCTGGAGGAAATCCGACGCGCAGACGTTGGCGGCCAGCATGCACTCTTCGATCAGCCGGTGGGCGTCGTTCCGGCTCTCCGGCACGATCTGGGCAATCTTGCCGTTATCGTCGAAGATCATCTTCGTTTCCTGCGTCTCGAAGTCGATCGCGCCACGCTTGGCACGAGCTTTCAGGAGCACGCGGAAGAGCTTGTCGAGGTTCTGCAGGTGGGGCAGCAGCTCGCCGATCACCTCGAGGGCGGCCGGATCGTTGTCGTACAGCGCGGCAGCCACCTGGTTGTAGGTGAGCCGCGCCTTGGAGAACATCACAGCCGGATAGAAGCGATACTGCTTGACGACGCCGGTCTGGGAGATCGCCATGTCACACACCATGCACAGGCGCTCAACCTGGGGATTGAGCGAGCACAGCCCGTTGGACAGCTTCTCCGGCAACATCGGGATCACCCGCCGCGGGAAATACACCGAGTTACCCCGATCGTAAGCCTCGCCATCCAGAGCCGAGCCGACGGTAACGTAGTGAGACACGTCGGCGATCGCCACCACCAGGCGGAAACCGCGGCCCTGACGTTCGCAGAAAACCGCATCGTCGAAATCCCGCGCGGTTTCGCCATCGATGGTGACCAGCGGGAGCTGGGTGAGATCTTCCCTGCCCTTCCAGTCCAGCTTGCGGACCTTCTCGGGAAGCTTTCGCGCCTGCGCCTTGGCGTCGGCCGAAAACTCATAGGGCAACTCGTGCTTGCGCAGCGCGATCTCGATTTCCATCCCCGGATCGGCGTAGTTGCCGAGGGTTTCGACGATGCGTCCGACCGGCTGGGCGTAGCGGGTCGGCTGCTCGACAAGCTCGACCACCACCACCTGCCCAGCCACCGGCTTGGACTTGCTCTTGCCCGGCGCCAGCAGGATCTCCTGCGAAATGCGGCGATTTTCGGGCACGACGAGGGTTACGCCGTTCTCCACCAGCACGCGGCCAACGATGCGGGTATTGGCCCGCTCCAGCACTTCAACCAGCTTGCCTTCCGGGCGACCGCGTCGATCCTGTCCGGCGATACGGACCATCACCCGGTCGCCGTGGAGCACTTCGCGCATCTCGTTGGGGCCGAGGAAGATGTCCGGGTGCTCGTCGTCGGTCACGACGAAGCCATAACCATCCGGGTGGCCCTGCACGGTACCGCGAAGCAGATCGGCCTTGGCCGGCAAGAGGTAGGCGCCGCGCCGGTTGCGCATGACCTGCCCGTCGCGCTCCATGGCGCGCATGCGACGCTCGAAGAATTCAAGTTCTTCGGGAAGGATGTCGAGGGCCGTGGCGACGTCCGGAAACGGCATCGGCACGCCCTGCTCGGCGAGGATCTGGATGATGAACTCGCGGCTGGGCAGCGGGAAATCGTACTTCTGGATTTCACGCTCGAAGAAGGGGTCGCTGCGGCGCAGCTTGCTGAGTTTTTTGATGTTCTTGGACTTGTAAGTTGACACGTGTTCTTTCTAATCTATAATGGCGCCTTCGTTGCCCAGATGGCGAAATTGGTAGACGCGCTAGTTTCAGGTACTAGTGCCGCGAGGCGTGGAGGTTCGAGTCCTCTTCTGGGCACCAAGTTTCAGGAAAGCCGATCGATTTGTCGATCGGCTTTTTGTTTTGTACTTCCGCTCAGCCTGCACCACAAAGCACTGGACGCGCGTGACCCGGGCCACACTCATCGGGGCCCCGCCAAAAGGCAGGTGAAGGTCACGGAGGATTTGCATTCGCATTAGACTTGTCTATAATAGCGGCTTCGCTGCCCAGATGGCGAAATTGGTAGACGCGCTAGTTTCAGGTACTAGTGCCGCGAGGCGTGGAGGTTCGAGTCCTCTTCTGGGCACCAGAATACACAAGAAAGCCGATCGATTTTTCGATCGGCTTTTTGTTTTTCCGGAACGCAGCACCATGACACGGCCTCACCTGCGGTGAAACCTGCTTGCCGGACCACTGGGATTCTTGCGGGAGGATGTTCAGGGTCTTGTGTCCTACCCTGCCCCGCAGCCCGACCGGGCCGCAAGGCAAGACAGGTTTGACGACGCGCGGGATCAGGCGCCGAAGGGGTGACGCTTGAGGATGGTCTCGTCCCGCTCGGGGCCGGTCGAGATCACGTCGATCGACACTTCGCAGATTTCCTCGATACGATGCAGGTAGGCGCGAGCCTCCGGCGGCAGCGCATCCCAGGTCTGGGCGCCGAACGTAGTGCCGCTCCAGCCGGGCATGGTTTCAAGGATCGGCTCGCAACGAGCAACTTCCTCGGAGCCCATCGGCAGCAGGTCAATGCGCTTGCCGTCGAGCATGTAGCCGACGCACAGCTTGAGTTCCTTCAGGCCATCAAGCACGTCCAGCTTGGTGATGCACAGGCCGGAAACACCGTTGATGATGATCGAGCGCTTGAGGGCAGCCAGATCGAGCCAGCCACAGCGACGCTTGCGCCCCGTCACGGTGCCGAACTCGCGGCCGACGGTGGACATCTGATAGCCCGGTGTGCCTTCGGTCTCGAAATCCAGCTCGGTCGGGAAAGGACCACCGCCAACGCGGGTGCAGTAGGCCTTGGTGATGCCCAGCACGTAATGCAGACGACCCGGGCCAACGCCGGAGCCCGCCGCAGCCTGACCGGCCACACAGTTGCTGGAGGTGACGAACGGGTAGGTGCCGTGGTCGATGTCGAGCAGCGTGCCTTGGGCACCTTCGAACAGCAGGTTGCCGCCGTTCTTGTTGATGGCGTACAGGTCGGCCGACACGTCGGTGACCATCGGCAGGATTTCCTGCGCGTCAGCCATGGCCTGGTCGAACTCGGTCTGGAAGTCGACCGGCTCGGCGCCCAGGTACTGGGTCAGCACGAAGTTGTGGTATTCGAGGTTCTCAGCCAGCTTCTCGGCGAAGCGCTTCGGATCGAGCAGATCGTAGACGCGCAGCGCACGACGGGCCACCTTGTCTTCGTAGGTCGGGCCGATGCCCTTGCCGGTGGTGCCAATCTTGGCGCCGGCGCTCTTCTTGGCTTCGCGGGCACGATCGACCGCCGAGTGATAGCCAAGGATCAGCGGACAACCCGGGCTGATCTTCAGGCGCTCACGCACCTTGATGCCGCCCTCTTCCAGGCCACGGACCTCAGCCAGCAGGTGATGGACATCCAGCACCACGCCATTGCCGATGAAACACTCGACACCCTCGCGCACGATGCCGGACGGCACCAGGTTGAGCTTGTATTCGGTGGTGCCGACGACCAGCGTGTGACCCGCGTTGTGACCACCCTGGAAGCGGACCACGCCCTGAGCCTGATCGGTGAGCCAGTCAACAATCTTGCCCTTGCCTTCGTCGCCCCACTGGGTGCCGACAACCACTACGTTCTTTGCCATTTGATTACTCTCCCTGAAGCGGTTCAACCTGCCAGGCACCGCCCCGCAGAACCAGACGCCGGTCACAGCCGGCCTCACGCCACGTGCCTTCATGGCCGGGCAATTCAATCGTCACACTCTCGCCGGCAGCGCGCAGACCCGCGACCGCCTCGGCAAAACCCTGTTCTCCGCCATCCCGCGCGAGGATAGCCCCCGCCAGAAACGGATCGGCCACCTGGGTGGCAAGCTCCCGCAGATCGAGGCTGAAACCCGTTGCCGGGCGGCCACGACCAAAGGCACGGCCAACGCTGTCGTAACGTCCGCCCAGCGCCAGCGCCACCGGAGAATTGCCACCGTAGGCCGCAAATACCACGCCACTGTGGTAGTGATATCCACGCAGATCGGCCAGATCGAAACTGATCGGCAAGCCCTGCAGTCGGGCCGCCAGTTCTTCGAGATCGTCCAGCGCCGCCTGGATCTCAGGATCGGTCGGCATGATCTGGCGTGCCTTGGCGAGCACCTCGGCACCGCCGTAGAGGGTCGGCAGGGCGAACAGCGCCGCGCGCAGGTCGGCCGGAACAGCGCCAAGCAGATCCTGCAGACCAGGCAGATCCTTCGCCTGCAGACAGTCGAAAAGCGCTTCTTCCTGCTGAGGCAACAGCCCTGCCTTGCCAGCCAGCGCCTTGAACAACCCCACATGCCCGAGATCAATGCGCGACGTACCCACACCAGCGATCTGCAGCGTCTCGGCAAGCAGCCGGATCACTTCGGCATCCGCCTCGATGCCCGCGTGGCCATAGAGTTCAGCCCCCAGCTGGAGGGGTTCGCGGGTGGCCGTCAGGCATGAAGGCATCGCATGGGCGACACTACCGCAGTAGCACAGTCGCGCCACGCCCTTGCGGTTGAGCAGGTGGGCATCGATCCGCGCCACCTGCGGCGTGATGTCGGCGCGCACGCCCATCGTCCGGCCGGAAAGCTGGTCGACGAGCTTGAGCGTCTTGAGATTCAGGTCCTGGCCGGCGCCCGTCAGCAGCGACTCGAGGTATTCGAGCAGCGGCGGTGCGACGAGCTGGTAGCCATTCAGGCGGAACGCATCGAGGAGACGACGGCGCAGATCTTCCAGTTTTGCCGCCTCTGCGGGCAGGGCATCCTGGATGTATTCGGGTAGAACCCAACGCAACATGGGTAAAGCGCCTCAGGAAAAAACTAACAAAATGACGAGGCCGAGAAGCATCGAACCAAGGCCGACGAAGCGGATCTGCCCGTCGGCCAGCCGGATCAGCCGGGTGAAAGTCTCACGCCAGGTCGCCGGGGCAACGAAGGGGATGACCCCCTCGAGCACCAGCATCAAGGCAAACGCCAGGATCAGGGAACGCCCCATTATTTCCCGTTCTTGCCACTCTTGGCCGAATCGGACGCCGCCGGAGTGCGACCACCCGCCGACTTGAGATATTTGAAGAAATCGGAATTCGGCTCGACCACCATCACGTCAGCCTTGCTCTTGAAGGTGCCACGGTAGGCTTCAAGGCTTCGGTAGAAAGCATAGAACTCAGGGCTCTGGCCGAAAGCCTGGGCGTAGATCGCCGACGCCTTGGCATCACCCTCGCCCTTGATCTTCTGGGCGTCCCGGTAAGCCTCGGCAAGGATCACCTCACGCTGCTTGTCGGCGTCGGCCTTGATCTTCTCGGCTTCGGCACCGCCCTGGGAACGCAGCTCGTTTGCGACCCGCTTGCGCTCGGCTTCCATCCGGCGATAGACGGATTCGGAAACCTCAGCCGGCAGGTCGACCCGCTTCAGGCGCACATCGACGATCTGGACACCGATCTTGCGGGCGTCGAGATCCGCCTTGCTGCGCATCTCGTCCATGATCTTGTCCCGCTCGCCGGACACCACTTCATGCACGGTGCGCTTGCCGAACTCCTCCCGCAGGCCGGCATTGACGGTCTGCTCGAGGCGAGTCTTGGCGCGGGTTTCGTCGCCACCCACCGAGATGTAGTAGAGCTTCGGATCGACGATCCGCCACTTCACGAACAGGTCGACCAGCACGTTCTTCTTTTCGGACGTGATGAAACGCTCCGGCTCGGACGTATCCAGCGTGAGGATGCGCTTGTCGAAATACCGCACGTTCTGGATGAGGGGGATCTTCAGGTGAAGGCCGGGCTCACTGATCTGCCCTTTCACTTCGCCCAGCTGGAAGACCAGCGCGTGCTGGCGCTGATCCACCGTGAACAGACTCATCGAGAGGATCGCGAAGACGAACAGGCCAACGCCTGCGAAGAATGGAAGACGGTCACGCATCAGCGATCTCCCCGCTCACGGTTACGGGCGGATTCGCGGGTACGCGCTTCACCCGAAAGGGCATCGGGCCGTGGCGGAGCGGCACCTTCGACCACTGCCGGCATCTGGGCCGGTCGCGCTGCAACTGCCGCCGTATCGCCAACCGCAGCAGCCGGCGCCTGAGCGGCGGTTGCCTGGATCAGCTTGTCGAGCGGCAGACTCAGCAGATTGCTGCTGCTTCTGGTATCCACCAGCACCTTGGACGAATTGCTGAACACCTGCTGCATGGTCTCCAGGTACATCCGCTGACGGGTCACTTCGGGCGCCTTGGCGTATTCGGCGTAGATCTGCTTGAAGCGCGACGCATCGCCTTCGGCCTGGGCCACCACGCGGTTCTTGTGGGCGTCAGCCTCTTCCATCAGGCGCGAAGCCGCACCACGGGCGCGAGGAATCACGTCGTTGGCGTAGGCCTGACCTTCGTTCTTCTGGCGCTCGCGATCCTGGCCGGCCTTCACCGCGTCGTCGAAAGCAGACTGAACCTGCTCGGGCGGCTGGGCGTTCTGCATCGTGACCTTGCTCACCTGGATCCCAGTGGCGTAGCGGTCAAGGATGTCCTGGGTGAGCTTCTGGGCGTTGGCAGCAACCTGCTCGCGCCCCTCGTAGAGGACGAAATCCATCTTGCTCTTGCCAACGATCTCGCGCACTGCGGTTTCGGCAGCCTGGATCACCGAGTCATCCGCATTGCGGTTGTTGAAGAGGTACTGCTGCGGATCCTTCAGGATGTACTGCACCGCGAACTGGATGTTCACGATGTTCTCGTCGTCCGTCAGCATCAGGGCTTCCTTGAGCACCTTATTGCGCTCGGAGCCGCGGTAGCCGATCTCGACGGTACGCACGCCGGTGAGATTCACCAGCTCGTGGGTCTGGATCGGATAGGGCAGCCGCCAGCGCAGGCCCGGCTCGGTTGCTTCAATGAAGCGACCGAACTGCAGGACGATGCCCCGCTGGCTGGCATCGACGATGTAGAAACCGCTGGCCAGCCAGATCACCGCCGCAAACGCCGCGATCAGGCCGATGCCGCCGCCAAACTGGCGGAAATTCATCTCGGGCAGGCGATTGCCGCCGTCCCCGCCGGAGCCACCATTGCCCGGGCCGCCACTGCGCCCGAACATGCCGGACAGCCGCCGGTTGAAGTCGCGCCAGAGTTCTTCGAGGTCGGGTGGCCCCTGATTGTCGCCGCCGCCGCGATTGTCGCCGCTGCCGCGATTGCCCCATTTGGGATCGTTGAGAGACATGAGGATGCCTGAGATCACAGTAATAATCCGCTCCGGGAATGGTTGAAGCCCAGCCCCCTCAAAAGGGTTCCGGACTTTCCGATGCGGCAGCCAGGGCTGCCTTGTGTTCCAGCGCCACGTCGGTCAGAACCTGACGCAGCAACTCGAGCCCTTCGCCGGTGCGGGCGCTGAGCAAAACGCGCGTGATCTTACCACAAGCATCCTGCTGGACCTCCGGACTCGCCAGCGTGGCGTCGATCTTGTTCCAGACCTGGATCTGCGGAAGGGTGCCAGCGCCGATCTCTTCCAGCACCGAATTGACCGCGGCGATTTGTCCTTCCCGATCCTCACTGGCCGAATCCACCACGTGCAGCAGGAGGTCGGCATTTGCCGTCTCCTCAAGCGTGGCGTGGAAGGCGGCCACAAGCGAATGCGGCAGATCACGGATGAATCCGACCGTATCGGACAGCACGATGTTCCCCGCCTCTCCCAAATAAAGCCGTCTGGAGGTGGTATCCAGCGTGGCAAACAGCTGGTCGGCGGCATAGGCGCCCGCCTTGGTGAGCGCATTGAACAGCGTGGATTTGCCGGCGTTGGTGTAGCCGACGAGGGAAACCGAAAGCACATCCCGCCGCTCACGGGCACGCCGGC
Source organism: Zoogloea sp. (assembly GCA_023150095.1). Lineage (GTDB taxonomy): Bacteria > Pseudomonadota > Gammaproteobacteria > Burkholderiales > Rhodocyclaceae > Zoogloea. The sequence continues at coordinate 25,811 of JAKLLO010000054.1, forward strand.
GCACCGAACGCTGCCGCTCGAGCTTGGCGAGGCGGTCCTTCAGCAGCTTGACGCGCTCACCCAGCAGGCGGCGGTCGGTTTCGAGCTGCTTTTCGCCGGGGCCGCGCAGGCCGATGCCGCCCTTCTGGCGCTCAAGGTGGGTCCAGCCACGTACGAGACGGGTGGAAAGATGCTGCAACTGGGCGAGTTCGACCTGAAGCTTGCCCTCGTGGCTCTTGGCGCGCAGGGCAAAGATGTCGAGGATCAGCGCGGAGCGGTCGACAACCCGGCAATTGAGCTTGCGCTCGAGGTTGCGCTGCTGCGCGGCGGTGATGTCGTGGTTGAAGATGACGATGTCCGCATCGTTCATCTGGGCCACCTGACCGATCTCTTCAGCCTTGCCCTTGCCGACAAAATGAGCCGGGTCAGGCGCCTGACGCCGCCCCTGGACGACACCGACGACGGTTGCGCCGGCACTTTCAGCCAGCAACGACACTTCAGAGAGTCGTTCTTCTATCCCGCCCTGACCGAAATCGACCTGAACGAGGATTGCCCGCGTCCCCGAGGCAGGTCGTTCAAACATGCCATGCCCCGGAGTCGTACCGGCCGCGGACTGGCCAGGTCATCAGCCCGCTCAGCTTGCGGCCTCGTTCTGTTCCTGCTGGATATTGACGGGGCGGGCCGGCACCACGGTGGAGATGGCGTGCTTGTAGACCATCTGGGTGACGGTGTTCTTCAGGAGGACCACGTACTGGTCGAAGGATTCGACCTGCCCCTGCAGCTTGATGCCATTAACGAGGTAGATCGAAACCGGCACGTGCTCGCGCCGCAGGGCGTTGAGGAATGGGTCTTGAAGGAGTTGCCCCTTGTTGCTCATGGTAGAACCTCTATGGTTGTAGTTTTGAATAATTATAGAGCGACTTGCTGCAGTGCCACATCAGCACCGAGGATCGCCGTTGGTGTGGAAATCGGTTCGTCAATCCCTGTTGGCGTAGGGGTTGTGGGACGACCTGAATTGTATCCTCAGGGGCGTTCCCTGCAATCTGAACGCTTCCTGGAAGGTACGTTCAAGGTAGCGAGTATATGACGGAGGCACGTGATCGAGCGCACTGCCGTGCACGACGATCACCGGCGGATTCATCCCGCCTTGGTGGGCGTAGCGCATCTTGGGCCGGAAACCGCCGTGGCGCGGCGGTTGCTGCTTGAGCACCGCGTCGAGCAGCAGGCGCGTGAGCTTGGGGGTGGCGAGCTTGGTCATCGCGGCAGCGTAGGCGCCATCGACAGCCTTCAGCATCGGGACAATCCCCTGCCCCTTCAGCGCCGAAACATAGAGGAAACGCGCAAAGCCGAGGAAAGGCAGCTTGCGTTCGATGTCTTCCTTGATGCGCTGACGGCGGTAATCATCCACCGAATCCCACTTGTTGACGGCAACAACCAGCGCCCTGCCCGCCTCGACGACAAAGCCGCCGATGTGGGCGTCCTGGTCGGAGATTTCCTGGCTGGCGTCGAGGACCAGCACGACCACGTTGGCCTGTTCGACCGCCTGCAGCGTCTTGATGACCGAGAACTTCTCGACCGCCTCGAAGACCTTGCCGCGCTTGCGCAGACCGGCAGTGTCGATCAGCGTGTAGTGCTGGCCATTGCGCTCGAAGGGCACCTCGATGGCATCGCGGGTGGTGCCCGGCATATCGAAGGCGATCACCCGCTCTTCGCCGATCAGGGTGTTCACCAGCGTGGACTTGCCCACATTGGGACGACCGACGATGGCGACCCGCGGGCCGGACGTGGACGACTCGTCGTCTTCCGGATCCTCCGGGAAGCTCTCGAGGATCAGCTCCATCAGCGACGTGACGTTGTCGCCATGGGCCGACGAAATGCACAGCGGATCGCCGAGGCCCAGTTGGTGGAACTCGGCGGAGACCATCGCCCGGTTCATGCCTTCGGCCTTGTTAACGACCAGAAAGGTCGGCCGGCCGGCACGGCGCAGGCGCACGGCAATCTGCTCGTCGTGGGGAGTCAGACCGCTGCGGGCATCCACCATGAACAGCAGCGCATCGGCTTCGGCGATCGCCTGCTCGGCCTGCTTGGCCATCTCGTGGACGATGCCTTCCTTGGCCACCGGGTCGAAACCGGCGGTATCCACCACGAGGAATTCCCGCTCCGCGGCGCGGCCCAGGCCATAGCGGCGATCACGGGTGAGCCCGGGGAAATCGGCCACGAGGGCGTCCCGGGTCTTGGTGAGGCGGTTGAACAGGGTGGACTTGCCCACATTGGGGCGTCCGACGAGGACTAGGGTGGGTTTCACGCGCGCGCGACTCCGTTATTGAACGCCGACGGCTGCGACGTTGCCGTCACGCGTCTGGATGACGACGCTGCCGCCTGCACGTTGCGGGTCGGCGATGATGGGGCTGGAGGCGGGCCGAAGGCGCCCCACCAGCCTGCCGTCGTCCTTGCGCAGCAGATGGACATAGCCTTCGGCATCGCCGACGACCACGTAATCGTTGATGACCCGGGGACGCCCGGTGCCCCGTCCGGCGAGCTGATCCTGCTTCCAGGAACTGGCGCCGCTACCGATGTCGAGCGCCTGCACGGCGCCCTTCTCATCGGTGACGAAGACCTGACTGTCGTCCAGATCGAGCCCCTTGGAGCTGGAAAGGTCGCGGGTCCACAGGGTGGAACCGTTGCTCATGTCGAAACACGCGATGCGACCCTGGTAGGCCACCGCGCAGGTGGCGCGAGCGCCGATCACCGGCAGGCTGGTGATGTCGGACATGCGTTCAAGCTCGGTGGCGCCGCGGGGGACCGCCACCGTGCCTTCCCACATCAGGCTGCCGTTGGCCGGGCTGACCGCTGCCAGCTTGCCGCCGGGGAAACCCGCCAGAACCACATTGCTTTCAAGCACTACGCCGGCAGAATTGCGCAGCGACAGCGGCGGCGTTGCACGCTGGTAAACCCAGCGCTGACGGCCATCTGCCGGATCAAGGCCGAACAGGCGGCTGTCGGCACTGCGCACGACGACCAGACCGCTAGAGACCGCCGGCGCAGCAAGCACCTCGGCGTTCACCGGAACCCGCCATTTGACCTGCCCGCTGTCGGCGTCAAGGGCGATCACTTCGCCCTTCGGCGTGCCGACGACCACCAGGCTGCCATCACTGCCGACACCGCCGGAGATCGTCACCTTGAGGGGCGTCTTCCAGCGCACGCGGCCGTTGTCGATGCGCACCACATCGCCATCGCCGGCCGCGAAAACGGCGTCACCGACGATCGCCGGCTGCAGCACGAACACGCTGGCATCACCCACCCGGACTCGCCAGGCTTCACTCGTCGCCACCGGACTGGCGATGGGCGTGAGGGCGGGCAGCTTGCTGCCGCCCGAGAACGGGTTAAGCGAACTGCACGCGCCCAGCGCCAGTGCGCCGGCGACAATCAATGCCCGCTGCCGGGCTTTCATTGGGCACCCCCAACCGCATCGAGCTTGGCCTGGGCGATCTCGCGGAGCGTGACCGACTCGGCCTTGGTGGCGGATTCGAGGCTGGAAACGACGGTCTTGTAAGCAGCGCGGGCTTCTTCCTTCTTGCCCTGGGCAACCAGGATGTCGCCCTTCAGATCGGCGAACCGGGCGGCCAGGCTTTCGTCCGGCGCAGCCTGGAGCTGGGCCAGCGCTTCGTCGTAGGCCTTGTCGTCGAGCATCACGCTCGCCAGACGCAAGCGGGCGAGATCGCGCAGGGCGGGATCACTGGCCTTTTCGGCGGCCCAGGCGAGCGGTGCGCGGGCGTTCTTGAGGTCACCGGCTTCGGCCTGAACCTTGGCCGACAGCAGCGCCGCCAGATCAGCGTAGGCCGTGCCGCTGTACTTTTCGAGCAGCGCCCCGGCAACCTCGCGGACCTTCGGCGCGTTGTGCTCGGCCGCAGCCGACTGAAGCTGATCGTAGAGCGCAGACGCCTCGGCGGCCTGCTTGCCCTTGTACCAGCTCCAACCCTGCCAGCCTACCGAGGCCAGCGCGGCGGCGACCGCGAGCGCCGTCACCAGCTTGCCGTACTGTTCCCACCAGCCTTTGATCTGGGAAATCTGTTCCTGCTCTTCGAGGTCAAATGCAGCCATCGTCTTCTTCCGAATCTAGTAGGCGGTCAGCCAGGGTTTCGGGGAGCGTGTCCATGGGCACGCGGATCTGTTCGCCACCGTCACGCAGGGGCTTGAGGCTCACCTCGCCGGCCGCGGCTTCATCGTCGCCGATCACTACGGCAAACGGCGCGCCGGATGCATCGGCCCGCTTCATCTGGGACTTGAAGCTGCCACCACCGCAATGCAGGGTGACAGCAAAACCCGTGCCACGGAGCGCCTCGGCCACTCGGAAGGCCGCCCGCTGGGCCGCCTCGCCGGCGTGGACGAGGTAGACATCCGGCACAAGCCGCTGGGCTTCGCCGCCGCATTCCAGCCAAAGGGCCAGCAGGCGTTCGACGCCCATCGCAAAACCGGCCGCGGGCGCGGGCTTGCCGCCGAGCTGGGCCACCAGACCGTCGTAGCGGCCGCCGGCGCAGATCGTGCCCTGGGCGCCCAGGCGGGTCGTGACCCACTCGAACACCGTACGGTTGTAGTAATCCAGCCCACGCACCAGGCGGTGGTTGATGCGGTAAGGCAGGCCGGCATCCTTGAGGATGGTCTGCACGCCGTCGAAATGCTTGAGGGACTCTTCACCCAGGAACTCGGCCAGCTTGGGCGCCGCTTCGACGATGGCCTGCAGATCCGGATTCTTGGTGTCGAGGATGCGCAGCGGGTTGGTGTAGAGGCGCCGCTGGCCATCCTCGTCGAGGCTGTCCTTGTGCTGTTCGAGGTAGGCGATCAGCGCGGCCCGGTGGGCGGCGCGTTCCTCACTGCTACCGAGGGAGTTGATCTCGAGCTTGACGTCCTCCAGCCCGAGGTCGTCCCACAGGCGGGCGCACATCAGGATGTGCTCGGCGTCGATGTCCGGACCGTCAAAACCCAGCGCCTCGACACCCACCTGATGGAACTGGCGATAACGCCCCTTCTGGGGACGCTCGTGGCGGAACATCGGGCCGTGGTAGTACAGCCGGCGCGGCTGGCCGAACAGCAGGTTGTGCTGGATCGCGGCGCGCACGCAGGAGGCGGTGCCTTCCGGGCGCAGGGTGAGATGTTCGCCGTTGAGGGCATCCTCGAAGGAATACATCTCCTTCTCGACGATGTCGGTCACTTCGCCGATGGCGCGCTTGAACAGCGGCGTCGGCTCGACGATGGGCATGCGGATGGGGCGGTAACCGTAGCTGTGCAGCCAGTCGCGGACGATGTCCTCGAAGTGCTCCCAGGTTTCGGCCTCTTCGGGCAGGATGTCGTTCATCCCGCGGACGGCCTGGAGGGTCTTGCTCATGATTCCTTTTGTTCTTCTGTTGACTGCGGCCTATCAGACGGCCGCGCCCTTGCGGGGATAGGTGCGGGCCACATAGCGTTCGATGATGGCCTTGAATTCGTTGGTGATGTTGTCGCCGCGGAGCGTCTGCGTCTTGACGCCATCCTCGAACACCGGCGCCGCCGGCGATTCGCCGGTGCCCGGCAGCGAGATGCCGATGTTGGCGTGCTTGCTCTCGCCCGGGCCATTGACGATGCAGCCCATCACGGCGAGGGTCATGTTCTCGACGCCGTCGAACTGATCGCGCCACGTCGGCATGTTGTCGCGCACGTAGTTCTGCACGTCAGACGCCATTTCCTGGAACAGCGTGCTCGTGGTGCGGCCGCAGCCCGGACAGGCCGTGACCATCGGCGTGAAGGCGCGCAGGCCCATCGTCTGTAGGATCTCCTGGGCGACGATGACTTCCTGGGTGCGGCTGCCGTTGGGTTCGGGCGTGAGGGACACGCGGATGGTGTCGCCGATGCCTTCCTGCAGCAGCACCGCCAGCGCGGCGGAGGAGCCGACGATGCCCTTCGAGCCCATGCCGGCCTCGGTGAGGCCCAGGTGCAGCGGGTAATCGCAGCGGGCGGCCAGATCGCGATAGACGGCGATGAGATCCTGCACGCTGCTGACCTTGGCCGACAGGATGATCTTGTTGCCGGCGAGGCCGTATTCCTCGGCCTTCGCTGCGGATTCGAGCGCCGAGGTGACCAGCGCCTCGCGCATCACCGCACCGGCGTCGCGCGGCACGGCGCGCTTCGCGTTCTCGTCCATGATCCGCGCCATCACGGATTGATCGAGGCTGCCCCAATTGACACCGATGCGAACCGGCTTGTCGTACTTGCAGGCCATCTCGACGATGGAAGCAAACTGGGTGTCGCGCTTGACGCCCTGCCCCACGTTGCCCGGGTTGATGCGCAGCTTGTCGAGCGCCTCGGCGCAGGCCGGGTTGTCGGCGAGCAGCTTGTGGCCGTTGTAATGGAAATCGCCCACCAGCGGCACATCGAGATTCATCGCAAGCAGCTTCTCGCGGATCTTCGGCACGGCCTTGGCGGCTTCGTCGGTGTTGACGGTGACGCGCACCATCTCGGAGCCGGCACGGGCCAGCTGGGCCACCTGCATGGTGGTGGCGAAATCGTCGGCGGTGTCGGTGTTGGTCATCGACTGCACGACGATCGGGGCGCCGGAGCCGACCAGCACGTTACCGATGCGAACCTGGCGGGTTGACCGACGGGCTGCAGCGCGGCCAGAGAGAAGTAGATCCATCTTGCGTCCTGTCACTCGAACTTGAGGCGAGCGATCGTCATCTTGCCGGTGAGACCGAAATCCACCGGCTGACCATTGCGCTCGAGCTTGACCGAGCGGGCATTGCCGATCACGACCGCCATCGGCGGTGCAACTTCGAACTCTTCCCGCGAGCCGGCCTTGCCGAGCTTGGTGACGACGACCTTGCCGTTTTTGTCCTTCACTTCGATCCATGCATCCTGCGCGAAATCGAACACCAACCGATCCTTGCCGCCGGCCACCGCAGCGGGCGCAGGTGCAGGCTCCTCCACCTTCACCGGAACAGGAAGCGGCACCGCCGTTTGCGTCGTTTGGCCCGCAGCCGGATCGGCAGCAGCCGGCGTGACCTCGGGCGCCTTGCCGGCGTCACCCTCGGCAGCCGGAACACCCCCTGCGGGGGGCGTGCTGGCGGCCTCCTCGGCCGGAGCCGGTGCGCTGGCTATCAGTTCATCGGCAACCTTCTTTCGCTGGGTGTCGTAATACCACCCGGCGACGACAATGCCGAACAGGGCGAGCGCAGCCAGCACGCCGGGAATGACCGAACGGCGGAAGCGGCCACGCCCGACCTGAGGCATGTCGCCCTGGGCGTTGGAGGCTGGCGAGAGTTCGACCGTCTCGGATGTGACCGATGCCTGCAGGCCAGCGAGCAGCGGCGCCGGATCGATCTTGAGCAGACGCGCATAGTTGCGCAGGAAACCCCGCGTGAAGGCAGTGCCCGGGAGCTGGTCGAAACGGCCAGACTCCAGCGCTTCAACCTGCCTGGGATTGAGCTTGAGGGAATTCGCCACCTCGGAGACGCTGAGACCCAGCGCCTCACGCTGGCGTCGCAGCGTTTCGCCGGCAGAAGAATCCACAGGCGCCCCCGCCGGGGCCTGAGGCAAAACTTGAGGATCGGTCACTGATACTGCCCTTGCAAGAAAGCCTGATATTCGGGAGAGCCGGGGAACCGGCGCCGCAACTGCTGCACGAGCGAAGCCTCGGCAGCCCGGTCGCCGAGCCGACGCTCGACGCGGATCGCCAGCCAGAGGCTTTCGGCGGAAGAGTCACCGCCCTGATGCAGCGCGGCCAAGTAGCGCTTCGACGCGTCGTAGGCGCCTCGCCGGTAAGTGATGGCGGCCAGATGATAGATCGCCGCCTGATTGCCGTTGTCGGCATCGACTGCGCGCAGGAAGAAATCCTCGGCGGCAGCGTCGTTCTTGAGGCGCAGATGGCACAGGCCGGCGTTGGCCAGGGCACGGGTCGGCGTCTGGTAATACGGATTGCGGGCGGCCGCGGAGAGCTGCTCGATCCCGGCCTGCTCCTTGCCCGTCGAGCACAGGAACCAGCCGTAGCTGTTCATGATTTCCGGATCACCCGGCGCGAGCTGCAGCGCGCGGTCAAAATTGGCGGCAGCCACTGCGTTCTCTTCGAGATACATGTGCACCAGCCCCATCAGCTGGTAAGCCGGCGCGTAGCGGGAATCGTAGTACACCGCCGCCTTGGCCTCATCGAGCGCCACACCGTAACGGCCTGCCTGCAAATAGGCCTGCCCCAGGTCCACGTGCACCTTGGCCTTGCGCTGCCCGTCGGTCACGGCGGGTTTGTCGGAGACGGGCCGTTCGATCGACGCCACCGGCGCACCGAAATTGCCCCCGGCACAACCCGCAAGGCCGACGACGGCAAGCACGACAGCGACGGCGGACGGGATGCGTCTCATCACATTCAGGCTCCGGTAATCGGCACGATTCGGGTCGTGCGACGGGTTTTGTCCTTCACCTGCCCGGCCAGCTGGCCGCAGGCGGCATCCACGTCGTCACCACGGGTCTTGCGGGTGGTGGTGACGATGCCGGCCGCGATGAGGATCTCGGCGAAGCGCTTGATGCGCGGCGCAGGCGAACGATCGAAACCGGAATTCGGGAAGGGGTTGAACGGAATCAGGTTGAACTTGCAGGGCACGTCGCGGGTGAGCGCGATGAGCTCGCGGGCGTGGGCGTCGGAGTCATTCACCCCGTCGAGCATGACGTACTCGAAGGTGATGAAATCCCGGGGCGCACGCTCGAGATAGCGCTGGCAGGCGGCCATGAGTTCACGCAAGGGGTATTTCTGGTTGATCGGCACGAGCTGGTCGCGCAGGGCATCGTTGGATGCGTGCAGCGACACGGCCAGCGCCGTCGGACAGGCGTCGCGCAGGCGATCCATCGCCGGAACGATACCGGAAGTCGAGACTGTCACCCGCCGCCGCGACAGGCCGTAGGCGTTGTCGTCGAGCATCAGGTTGAGCGCCGACACCACGTTGTCGAAGTTGGCCAGGGGTTCGCCCATGCCCATCATCACCACGTTGCTGATGACGCGCTCGCCGTCGCCGTTGGCGCCGAGCAGGCGGTTGGCAAGCCACAGCTGGCCGATGATCTCGGCGGCACTGAGGTTGCGGTTGAAGCCCTGCTTGCCGGTGGAGCAGAACGCGCAGTCGAGCGCGCAGCCTGCCTGGGACGAGATGCACAGGGTGCCGCGGTTGGTTTCGGGGATGAACACCGTCTCGACCGCGTTGGCGTTGCCCACGTCGAGCAGCCACTTGCGGGTGCCGTCCGTCGAGATGCTGTCGCGCACCGGAACCGGCGGCGTGATGCAGGCCGTCGCCGCGAGCTTGGCCCGCAGCGACTTGGCCACGTCGGTCATCTGCTCGAAATCGGTCACGCCGAAGCGATGCACCCAGCGGAGCACCTGCTTGGCACGAAAGGGTTTCTCACCTTGCTGGAGGAACCAGTCGGTGAGTGCTGCCGCATCGAAATCGAGAAGATTGACCACGTGTATTTCCATCCAGACCGGCGGGAGGAAGAAATTTCATCCCGCCGGTAGAGATCATCAACGGCTGTAAACGTTCATGCCGGGGAAGAAGAAGGCAACTTCCACAGCAGCGGTTTCCGGCGCGTCGGAGCCGTGAACGGCGTTGGCGTCGATGGACTCGGCGAAATCGGCGCGGATGGTGCCCTTGTCGGCCTTCTTCGGGTCGGTGGCGCCCATCAGTTCGCGGTTCTTGGCGATGGCGTTCTCGCCTTCCAGGCACTGGATCATCACCGGGCCGGAGGTCATGAAGGAAACCAGATCCTTGAAGAAGGGGCGCTCTTTGTGCACGGCGTAGAACTCACCGGCTTCACGCTCGGACAGGTGCGCCATCTTGGCGGCGATGACCTTCAGGCCGGCGCCTTCGAAACGGGCGTAGATCTGGCCGATCACGTTCTTGGCGACGGCATCGGGCTTGATGATGGAAAGGGTGCGTTCAATAGCCATGAGTCAGGACTCCGTGAGACAAAGGATGGTCGAAAAACCGAAAGCTTGGAATTTTAGCAGGTTGGTGCGTCGGATCGGCGTTTTTCGGCATTGGAGCGCCGATGGGCGGCACGCCGCGCACGACCAGTGTCGTACCCAACCCGCGGAACGAAGGAATATGGGGGCGAAGAAGCAAAAAAAAGGGTGCGCATCGCGCACCCCCAACCCCAACAGAGAGACTTAAGCCACAGGCAGTGATGCCTGGAAGACACTAGTTCTTGCTCGCACTTGCGTCTTCAACTTGGGATCGAGTATGCACGACGCCCCTGGGGGCAGAATTGATTTGGGTCAAAAACCCTTCAGATAGCGTGGAGATTGACAACTCAACTTCCCGCCTTCGGACCGCCCTTCTCCGGGGCCTGCGCCGGCGGATCGTCGTCATCGCTGACGACCCGGTAGCCCGGCCCTTCCAGATCGTCGAACTGCCCGCTGCGCACCGACCACCAGAAGATGACGCCGATCAAGAAGACCAGGACGATGGACAGCGGGATGAGCAGGTAAAGACTTTCCATGATCCGATCTCAGCGTTGGCGCCCGCGCTGGAGGCGCAGGGCGTTGAGGACGACGAACAGCGAGCTCGCCGACATGCCGATCCCGGCCATCCAGGGCGTGACGAGCCCGGACATGGCGAGGGGAACGGCGGTGAAATTGTAGGCGAACGACCACCAGAGGTTCTGGCGGATGATCCTGAGCGCCCGGCGCGACAGATCCAGCCCGTCCGCCAGGGACGACAGCCGGCCGGACAGCAGCACGATGTCGGCCTGGTTGCGGGCGAGGTCGGTGCCGCCGCCCATGGCGATGGAAACCTGGGCCTGAGCCAGCACCGGCGCGTCGTTCACGCCGTCGCCGACCATCGCGACGATCGCGTTTTCGGTCTGCAGCCCACGCAGCGCGGCGTGCTTGCCTTCGGGGGTCATGCCGCCCCGGGCATCGGCAACGCCCAGCTCCCGGGCCAGCGCCTGGACGGTGGCCGGCGTGTCGCCGCTCAGGATAGACAGGTCGAGCCCCTTCTCGCGTAGCGAGGCCAGCGCCGCCGGAGAGTCCTCCCGCAGCCCGTCGGAAAGCGCAAAGCCGGCGATCCAGCCCGCGGCCGAACCCAGCGCGATGACGGTGCGACCGGAACGCTCGTCGGACAGCAGCGCCTCCGGCTCGGGAGAGCCCACCAGCTCGGCCACGAAGGACGGCCTGCCGATGCGATAGGCGACGCCCTCCAGCACGCCGGCCACGCCCTGCCCCGTGGTAGCCGCGACGTTGCCAAAAGCCGGCACCACCAGCCCACCACCGCGCCGACGCAGGGCCTCGGCGATGGCGTGCTCGGAGCCTTGTTCCAGGCCGGCGGCAAGACGCAGCGCCTCCATCTCGTCACCCTGCCCCAGCACACGGATCTGCTCGACGCGCATCTCGCCGTAGGTGAGCGTGCCGGTCTTGTCGAAAACAAAGTGATCGGCCCGGGCCAGGGCCTCGATGGCGTGGCCGCGGGTGACCAGCACCCCCATCCGCGCCAGGGCGTCGGTGGCCACGGTGAGCGCCACCGGCGTGGCCAGCGACAGCGCACAGGGGCAGCTCACCACCAGCACCGAGACGAACACCCACAGGGCGCGATCGGGATCGTGCCACCACCACCAGCCGGCGGTCACCACCGCCAGCACCAGCAGCGCGACGATGAAATAGGCCGCCACGCGGTCGGCCTGCTGGACGACATGGGGTTTCTCGGCGGACGCGCGCTCCATCAGCTGGCGGATCGCCGCGAGGCGGGTGTGCTCGCCGGTGCGGGTGACGCGCACGCACAGCGGGCTGCCGATGTTCACGCTGCCGCCAGTCACCTGGGCGCCAGGCTTCTTGGGCACCGGGCGGCTCTCGCCGGTGAGGAGCGCCTCATTGGCCTCGCTCTCGCCCTCGGCCACGATGCCGTCGGCCGGCACGGTCTCGCCCGGCTTCACGCGGATCATGTCGCCCGCCTGCAGTTGCGACACCGGCACCCGTTCGCCTTCCGGATCGGGCCAATTGGCGAAGCGTTCGGCAAAGGCTGGCAGCGCCTTGCCCAGTTCCTCCACGCCGCGCACGGCTTTCTGGCGGGCGAGCATCTCCACGTAGCGGCCGCACAGCAGGAAGAACACGAACATCGTCACCGAGTCGAAATACACCTCGCCCTTGCCGGTGAAGGTGGCCCAGCAGCTGGCCACAAACGCGGCACCGACGCCCAGCGCCACCGGCACGTCCATGCCCAGCCGGCGCAGCTTGACGTCGCGCCAGGCGTGGCTGAAGAAGGGCGCGGCGGAGTACAGCACCACCGGCGCGGTGAGGATCAGGCTCGCCCAGCGCATCATCGCCTCGATGTCGGCGGTCATGTCGCCGTCGGCGATGTACACCGGGAAGGCATACATCATCACCTGCATCATCCCGAAGCCGGCGACGAACAGCCGCCACAGGGCCGAGCGGCGCTCCCGCTGGGATATCTGTTCGGAGCGGGCTGCGTCGTAAGGAAAGGCCCGGTAGCCGATGGCCTGGATCGCCGCGAGGATGTCGGAGAGCTTGATCTTGCGCTCATCCCAGCGCACCCGGGCGCGCCGGGTGGCGTAGTTGATGTCCACCGCGGTGACGCCCGGCTGGTGGGCCACATGCTGCTCGTTGAGCCAGATGCACGCGGCGCAGGTGATGCCTTCGAGGATCAGCGCGGCTTCGCGCTCATGTTCGCCGATGGGCTTGACGAAGCCCTGCTGGAAATCCGGGTGATCGAAGAGCCCCAGATCCTTCAGCTCGTCAGGCATCGCCTCGCGGGCCTGCTCGGGCATCGCGTCGCGGCGCCGGTAGTAATCGATCAGGCCGCTGCTGACGATGGACTGGGCCACCGCCTGGCAGCCGGTACAGCACATGTGGTGGGGCGTGCCTTCGATATCGACGACGAGATCGACATCATCGGGAATCGGCAGACCGCAGTGGTAGCAGTCGTGCTCGCGGGAAGACACTTCGGATGACGGCGACGGGGAAGAAGGCTGGGACAACGAGGGCCTCGCAGAGCGGAACACACGTGGCCCGGGCAGGCCACGGAAAACACGCCCTTTTATCACAACTGGCCGGGCCGACCAAACCCGACGCCCTCCCCCGCCAAAAGGAAACGCACCCGTCGGGGTGCGTTTCCAGTGTGGATCAGACTGCCAGGACGTGCATCACATCATGCCGAGCATCCGCGGGAACCACAGCGAAAGTCCAGGCCAGTAGGTGACGAGACCCAGGAAGACCAGCATCGACAGCAGCCACGGCCAAACCGCCACGGTGAGTTCGGTGATGCCCATCTTGGTTATGCCCGAGGCCACGTACAGGTTGAGGCCCACCGGCGGATGGCACATGCCGACCTCCATGTTCACCACCATGATGATGCCGAAGTGCACCGGGTCGATGCCCAGCTTCATCGCCACCGGGAACAGGATCGGGGCGAAGATCAGCACGATGGACGACGGCTCCATGAAGTTGCCGGCCAAGAGCAGCAGCACGTTCACCGCCAGCAGGAAGGCGATCACCCCCAGGCCGTTGCCGAGCATCCAGTCGGCCAGCGCCTGCGGGATGTTCTCGTTGGTCATGATGAAGGAGAACAGCACCGCGTTGGTGATGATGTAGAGCAGCATCGCCGACATGTTGGCCGAGTTGAGCAGCACCTTGGGCACGTCTGAAAGCGGCATGTCCTTGTAGACGAACACCGCCACGATGAAGGCGTACATGGCGCTCATCGCCGCCGCTTCGGTGGGCGTGAAGATGCCGGTGTAGATCCCGCCCATCACCACCACGATCAGCAGCAGCCCCCACACCGAATCCCGAAAGGCCTTGATCCGCTGGGCGACGCTCGCCTTGGGCTGACGCGGGTAGTCGAACTTGCGGGCCCGATACCAGGTCACGCCACCCAGGGTTGCCGCCAGGGCCAGGCCCGGCACCACGCCGGCCATGAACAGCGCGCCGACCGAGGTGTTGGTCGCCACCGAGTACATCACCATCACGATGGACGGCGGGATCAGGATGCCCAGCGCACCCGCAGTGGTGATGATCCCCGCACCGAAGCGGTTGGGAAAGCCCGCCCGGACCATCGCCGGCAGCAGGATCGAACCGATCGCCACCACCGTCGCCGGCGACGAACCGGAGACCGCCGCGAACAGCGCGCACGCCACCACGCCGGCCAGCCCCAGGCCGCCATACCAGTGACCAACCATCGCCGTGGCGAAGTTGATCATCCGTTTGGCCACCCCCCCGTGGGTGAGGAAGTTGCCCGCCAGGATGAAGAACGGGATCGCCATGATCTCGAACTTCTCGATGCCCGTGAACAGCTTGAGCGCCACCGATTCGAGCGGCACCTCGGTCATCGTGAACAGGAAGGTGAGCACCGTGAGGCCGAGGGAGATCGAGATGGGCATCCCGGTCAGCATCAGCACGGCCAGGATGCCAAAGATGATTGCGGCGTTCATTGCGGGCCTCCCTTCTTGTCGGCACCGGTCTTCCCGTGCTTCAGGTCGTGCATGTGCAGGTTGTCGTCCATGCCATAGACGTCCACATCCACCGGCAGCGTCTCTTCCTCAAGGCCATCCACATGACCGTGGTCGTGATGGGGCAGCTCGCCGGTACGCAGGAAGTTCCAGGCCACCTGCAGGAAGCGGAAGCACATCAGGCTGGAACCCAGGGGGATTGCGCTATAGACGATCCAGGTGGGCCATTCCAGATCCGGCGTGGTGGGGCCTTCCGGCACATCGCCAAACTCGGCCCCGGTCAGGCTGAGGAAAGCATAGTGGGCACCGTTCTCCCACACGAAGTGGGCGCCCAGGGTTGCCACAGTGGCGGTGAACAGCGCGCCGGCCATCAGCCCGAACAGGATGAACTTGCCACGGGTGTTGTCGGACAGGCGGTTGATGAGCACATCGACGCCCACGTGGATGCCGGTCCGCACGCCATAAGCCGCGCCGAACTTGGCCATCCACACGAACATGATGATGCACAGCTCCTGGGTCCAGCTCACATTGAGGGACAGGAGCCAGTCCTGAAGGCCGGGAATGCTGAGACCGGCCAGATATCGGTGAACAACCGCGAGAAAGATGATCGCAGTCGCACCGCCCATGAGGAGCGTGATGATCCACTCCTCGAGGCGATCGAGAATCTTCATGATTTGACCTCGCTGAAGAACGCAGCGGGAAAGGGACGCCCCCCGGGCCGGACGCATCCGGCCCGGGGGTGATGGAGATTACAGCTTCGAAGGATCGAAGCCGGTTTCCTTGTAGATGGACTGGATCAGATCCTTGCCGATCCGGCCTTCCATCTTCTGGTGGACGGGCACCAGCGCCTTCTTGAAGGCGAGCTTCTCGTCCTTGGTGGGCATATAGACCTGGGTCTTGCCGCTCTTCTTGATGGCCTCGAGGGACTTGTCGTTCTCTTCCTGGGCGATCTTGTTGGCGTAGGTGGTGGATTCCTTCATCGCCTGTTCAAGCTGGCCACGGACATCCGGGGGCAGGCCGTCCCAGAACTTCTTGTTGGCGATCACCGCGTAACCCAGATAGCCGTGATCGGTCACGGTCAGGTGCTTCTGCACCTCGTGCATCTTCTGGGTGTACATGTTGGAGTGGGGGTTCTCGGTGCCATCCACGACGCCCGTCTGCAGGGCCTGGTACACCTCCGAGAAGGCCATCACCTGCGGCAGGCCGCCGACCGAGCGGATTTCCTCTTCAAGCACCTTGGACGACTGGATGCGCAGCTTCTTGCCCTTCAGATCGGCCGGGGTGCGGATCGGGGTGTTGGCCGAGAAGGACTTGAAGCCGTTGTCCCAGAAAGCCAGGCCGACGATGCCCTTGGGCTCGAGCTTCTTCAGGATGCTGGCGCCCACCGGGCCCTGGGTGATCCGGTGCAGTTCGGTGTAATCGTCAAAGATGTAAGGCAGGTCGAAAGCCTCGAACTCCTTCACGCCCAGCGGGCCAAACTTGGCCAGGGACGGCGCCAGCATCTGCACGGCGCCCAGCTGCAGGGCTTCAAGTTCTTCCTTGTCCTTGTAAAGTGCGCTATTGGCGAAGACCTCGACCTTCACCTTGCCCTTGGTCAGCTCTTCGGCGCGTTTCTTGAAGAACTCCGACGCCTTGCCCTTCGGGGTGTCGGCGGCCACCACGTGGCTGAACTTGATGACGATCGGCGCCTGAGCAGCGGCCATGCCGGAGAAGGTGGCAAGGCCAAGGGCGGCAAGACTGAAAATGGCGGTGCGACGTTTCATCTTTGTCTCCAATAAAATACTTCTATTCTTGAACAAGCTGCCGTTATGGCGTGCCATACCGCGAGTGTCGGCAAGGCGCGCCGCTGCCTCAATTGTGGATAACCGCAGTGTGGAAATTGCGGATGCCCACAACCGGTCCAACCCGTCATAACGCAGGCTGTACCCACCCATGATCGCCAGCCCCTTGCCACCCTCACCCGCCTCCCCGCCGCCTCGCGTCTACTGGAGCCTGCCCTACGCCGCCGTCGTGCTGTTCATCGCCACCATGGCCGCCCTGCTGTGGCTCACCCACCGCCAGGACGCCGAGGAGCAGCGCGCCACGCTCATCAACGACGTGCTGTGGATGGAGCAGAACCTGTCCTTCCAGTTCGAGCGCAACAACGCCCAGCTCACCCAGCTCGGGCCAGAGCTGCTCGGCACCCACAGCCGTGGTGCGGCCACCGAAGCCCGCATCAAGCGGGCCCTCGACCCGGAGAGCGGGCTGATCCGCATCCTGTGGCTTGGCCCCGACGGCAAGGTGAAGGACGCCGAGCCGCCCTACACCGACAGCCATCTGGTGGGCGAAGCCACCGGCAGCTTCCCGTCCGACGCCGCGTTCCGCCTCTCCCGCTCCCTCGGCCGGCCCACCTACAGCGACGCCTACGCGGTCATCGACAACCAGACCCACTTCGAGGTTCACGTGCCGATCTTCGAGGGCGGACGCCACCTGGGCACGGTCGTCGGCGTGTATTCGGTCAATGAAATCCTGACCCACCAGGTGCCCTGGTGGTTCTCCGAGCGCTACCGGGTGGCGGTGGCGAACAACCTGGGCGCCGAGATCGCCGCCAAGTCGAAGGTGTCGCCCCTGTCGGGCCTCGCCTACGAGATTCCCTTCGAGCCGCCGGGCCACGGGCTGGATCTGCAGATCACCGCCTACAAATCCGAAGTGCGCTGGATCTCGCTGCTGCTGATGGGCTCGCTGGGCGTGCTCGCCGCGGCCATCGTGTGGAGCCTGTGGCAGTTGCGCCGCCACATGGTCCGTCGCCAGGCCGCCGAGCAGGCCCTGCGCAGCGAGCACGCCTTCCGCAAGGCGATGGAAGATTCCCTCAACACCGGCATGCGTGCCCGCGACCTGCAGGGCCGCATCACCTACGTGAACCCGGCCTTCTGCCGGATGGTCGGCTGGAGCGCCGAGGAGCTCGTCGGGCTCCTCCCGCCCATGCCCTACTGGGCGCCCGAGAGCCTCGAACGCACCTACGAGGTCCACCAGATGATCCTCGGCGGCAACGCGCCGCCCCAGGGCGTCGAGATCCGCCTGATGCGCAGGAGCGGCGAACGCTTCGACGCGCTGCTGATCGAGGCCCCGCTGATCGACGCCGACGGCCACCAGATCGGCTGGATGGGTTCGATGGTGGACGTCACCGAACAGAAGCGCACCCAGGAGCTCGCCCGCCAGCAGCAGGAACGCCTGCAGGCCACCGCGCGGCTGGTCACGATGGGCGAGATGGCCTCCACCCTCGCCCACGAGCTCAATCAGCCCCTGGCTGCCATCTCCAGCTACAACACTGGCTGCCTCAACATGATCGAGCATGGTGCGCTCTCGGACGGCGAGCTCACCGGCATCCTCCAGAAGATCGGCAAGCAGGCCCAGCGCGCCGGGCAGATCATCCGCCGGGTCCATGCCTTCGTGCGGCGCTCCGAACCCAAGTTCGAGGCCGCCGACCTGAACGCCATCATCCGCGAAGCCGTCGGCCTGGTTGAACCCGACGCCGTGCGGCGCGGCGTGGACATCGACGTGGATCTCGACGACACCCTGCCCGGCGTGCAGGTGGACCCGGTGATGATCGAGCAGGTGGCCGTCAATCTGATCCGCAACGGCATGGACGCCATGGCCGACACCCCGCGGGCCGAGCGCCACCTGCAGCTCACCACCCACGAGGTCGACGGCATGCTGGTGTTCAGCGTGGCCGACCGGGGCAAGGGCATCCCGCCCGATGTCGCCGAAAAGCTCTTCGCCCCGTTCTTCACCACCAAGGAAGAAGGCATGGGCATGGGCCTCAACATCTGCCGCTCCATCGCCGAGCTGCACCGCGGCCGCCTCACCTTCGAAGCCCATCCGGGCGGTGGTACGATTTTCAACTTCTCGCTCCCGGTGCACATCCCATGAGCAATCCCGCCATGCCCCTCGCCCACATCGTCGACGACGACGAAGCCATCCGCGACGCCCTCAGCTGGCTGTTCCGCACCCGCAACGTGGCCGCCCGCGCCTGGGCCTCGGCCGAAGACTTCCTCGCCGCCTGGCAGCCCGACTGGCAGGGCTGCATCGTGCTCGACATCCGGATGCGCGAGATGAGCGGCCTCGAATGTTTCGATGCCCTGCTGGAGCGCGGCAACACCCTGCCGGTGATCTTCCTCACCGGCCACGGCGACGTGCCGATGGCGGTGGGCGCCCTCAAGAAAGGCGCCTTCGACTTCCTCGAAAAACCCGTGGAGGACAACGCGCTGGTGGACGTGGTGATCCGCGCGCTGGCCACCAACGCCCGCCATCAGGCCAACCAGGAAACCCAGGCCACCGTCGCCACCCGCCTCGCCCAGCTCACCCCGCGGGAGCAGGAAGTCATGCAGCTGGTGCTGGCCGGCAAGTTCAACAAGGTGATCGCCGACGAGCTGAACATCTCGATGCGCACCGTCGAGGTGCACCGCTCGCGGGTGTTCGAGAAGATGGGCGTGCGCTCGGCGGTGGAGCTGGCGCA
>JAKLLO010000292.1 GCA_023150095.1 Zoogloea sp.
GAGAACTCGAAGTCACCCGCCCGCTCGCCAAGACCGGCGCGGTGTCCGAGGTCGAGCTCCTGCGCCTCGAGCGGGACGTGGCCCGCTACCGGGGCGAACGGGACGCCGCCGGCGCCCAGATCCCGCGCATCCAGGCCGCCATCTCCGAAGCCCAGCGCAAGATCGAGGAAGTCGAGCTCAACCTGCGCAACCAGGCCCGCAGCGAACTCTCCGAAACCAACGCCAAGCTCGCCGCCCTGTCGGCCGGCAGCGAGGGCCTCGCCGACCGGGTCAAGCAGGCCGAGATCCGCGCGCCGATGAACGGAACCGTCAAGCAGCTCTTCGCCAACACCGTGGGCGGCGTGGTGCAGCCCGGCAAGGAGATCATCGAGATCGTTCCCAGCGACGACGCGCTCCTCCTCGAAGCCCGCGTCCAGCCCAAGGACATCGCCTTCCTGCGCCCTGGCCAGCCGGCGCTGGTGAAGTTCACCGCCTACGATTTCTCGATCTACGGTGGGCTCGAAGCCACCCTCGAACACATCGGCGCCGACACCATCACCGATGAGAAAGGCAACGCCTTCTACATCGTGCGGGTGCGCACCACCCGCAGCACCATCGGCGACGCCCAGATGCCCATCATCCCCGGCATGGTGGCCGAGGTGGACATCCTCACTGGCAAGAAATCGCTCCTCAGCTATCTGATGAAACCTGTCCTGCGGGCCAAGGCCAACGCGCTCACCGAGCGCTGAGACCCTGACCACCCCGATCATGACGACCCCGGAACCCCTCCTCCTCATCACCGATGACGACCTGCTCGCCCAGCGCTGGCAGGATCTCGCCCCATCTCCGCTACGTGCCCGCGGCATCGACGCGCTCGACAGCTGGCGGTCAGCCGGCCACCGGCTGGTGCTGGCCGACCTTGGCTGCGCCCGAGGCGGCACCGCACCGATCTGGACGCGTCCGGCCTGGCAACGCAACGCCGAGGGGCTGGCCATCCTGGCGGCGTCATCCAACCCCGACGACGACGAAGGCCTCGCCGTGCTCAACGCCGGGGCCAGCGGCTACTGCCACTCCCACGCCCCGCTCGAAACCCTGCGCCAGGCCCTCGACGTGATCGCCAGCGGCGAGTTGTGGGTTGGCCGCGCCCTGCTCTCCCGCCTGCTACGCCTGGTGGACACCCGCCTGCCTCGCGCCGGCCTTGCCGACTGGTCCACGCCGCTCACAGAGCGCGAACGCGAGGTTGCCCAGCTGGCCGCCATCGGCAGCAGCAATCTCAGCATCGCCCTGGCCCTTGGCATCACCGAACGCACGGTCAAGGCCCATCTCAAGGCCGTCTTCGACAAGCTCGACCTCTCCGACCGCCTGCAGCTCGCCCTGCGCGTCCACGGCGTACGCTGAGCGCAGCCCCTGCGCGCCCTGCACTGAACCGCCCGGTTCGGTGCTCCTTCCGATCCCTGCCTCAATCCATTGCCGGATGACTGGACCGCCCAGTCATCCGCGCGTCACGCTGCCTGCGCATCCGCGTGGCATCCGTCACGCCACCTGTCCTCGTGGACAATACAGAACGCCATCCCCTCGCCGTAAATTGCAAATCGATTGAAAACCCAAATTCCGGAGACCGTCATGGCCACCCCGTCTGCCCCAATCAACGCCACCACCAACGCCACCGCAAAGGGCACCGTCGTTTTCGTGCAGGGCGAAGCCTTCCTGCGCGACGCCGCGGGCAAGCTCACCGCCATCAAGCCGGGCGATCCAGTCGGGGAAGGCCAGGTCATCGTCACGGGGCCGGATTCTGTGGTCGAACTCCAGCTCGCCACCGGCGCCAAGGTGAGCGTGGGCGCGGATCGTGAGCTGCTGCTGAACGACGACTTCTTCGCCACCACCGTGCCGGAGCGCAGCGAAAACGTCGTTTCCAGCCTGGGTGCCGAGGCCGACAAGGTCATCCAGGCGCTCAACAGCGGCAAGGACCCGTTTGAAGGCATCGAAGACCCGGCCGCGGGCCTCGCTGGTGGCGGTCTGGGCGACCAGACCCACGACTTCGTGCGCCTCGTGCGGGTGCTCGAAGACGTCACCCCGCTGGCCTTCAATTACACGTCCAGCACCGACGGCATCGACTTCCTGCCGCTGAACGCCGGTATCGCCACGCCCACCACGACCACCGTCGCCAACAACCCGCCGGTCGCCACGCCGGACCCGGCCGTCAGCGCCACCGAAGACAGCCCGGTGAGCTTCCCGGTGCTCGGCAATGACACCGACGCCGACGGCGACACGCTCACCGTCACCGGCGCCACGGCGGCCAACGGCACGGTTACCGTCAATCCGGATGGCAGCCTGAGCTACAAGCCCAACCCCGATTTCAACGGCACCGACACCGTCACCTACACCATCAGCGACGGCAAGGGCGGCACCGCCAGCACCACCGTGACCATCAACGTCGCGCCCGTGAATGATCCCCCGGTCGCCACGCCCGACACCGCCACCACCCGCGAAGACACGCCCGTCACCCTCGCCGTGCTCGGCAACGACACCGACGTGGACGGCGACACCCTCACCGTCACCGGCGCCACCGTCGATCCGGCCAAGGGCGCCGTCGTCGTCAATCCGGACGGCACCCTGACCTTCACCCCGGCCAGCAACGTGAACGGCCCGGTCACCATCACCTACACGATTTCCGATGGCCACGGCGGCACCACCACCGGCACTGCCACCATCGA
>JAKLLO010000293.1 GCA_023150095.1 Zoogloea sp.
CGTCGTCGGATCGGCCGGGGTCTCGGCACGCAGGGTCTCGAGCTCCTCGAGCGAGAGCTCCAACTGGCCGAGCATCTCGTTCATCTGCTCCGAGCTGCGGCCGAACTGCATGCGGCGCAGCTTGGCGATCACCAGCTTCAGATGCTCGATCTCGGCCGCCTGTTCGCTCACCTTCGCCCGTAGGGCGATGACTTCGTCAGGAGAGGAAACAGGGGTGTTCGACATGGCGACATGATACCGGAGCATGCCGCCAAACGCCGCCAAATGACGCTAAAAAGGTCCTATAAGCCGCTATGCAGCGCGATTCGGCGCCGTTCTGGCCGGACGCCGCCAGTCGATGCCCTCGAGCAGCATCGACAGCTGGGCCGGCGTCAGCGCCACGGTCCCATGAGTCACCTGCGGCCAGACGAATTTACCGTGCTCGAGCCGCTTGGCGAACAGGCACAGCCCGTCGCCGTCCCACCACAGCACCTTGATCCGGTCTCCACGCCGGCCCCGGAACACGAAGAGCTGTCCGCTGAAGGGATCGGCTTGGAGTTGGGTCTGAACGAGCGCGGCCAGGCCGTCGAAGCCGCGTCGCATGTCGGTGATGCCGGCTGCGATCCAGATCCGCGTGCCCGCAGGCGGGACGATCATCGCAACAGCACCGCAAGAACCTGCGCAAGCATCTGGGCGTCGGGACGTCCTTCGACGGTCAGCCGTGCGCCCTTGCGCTCGATCGTCAGCCGACCGAATGCGGCCGCTGGGGTATCGAGCATCTCGGGCGCGTCCTCATCGTCGGTGTCGGCGAGGATGATCGGCACGAACGCAGCTCCCCCCAGGCGACCTTCCTGGTAGGCCTTGCGCCACGCGAAGATCTGGTTGGCGTTGACGTCGTGCTGGCGCGCGAGACGCGACACGGAGGCGCCCGGTTGCAGCGACTGTTCGACGACGGTGCGCTTGAACTCGATCGAGTGGCGGCGGTACGGCCCGCGCGGGCCGCGATGGCGGCGGTGATCCAAATTTGGGTCCATGAATGCAATCGTGGGCACAAATTTGGGTGCCCCCTCCCGAGGGGCAATCGTCAGCGACCGCTACGCGGAAGGGAAGACGGCGGTGGGCGGACGCTTACTGTATAGCTGGTCCATTGCGATCTCCTTCCTCCGGGGCGATATGCCCCTGAAAGAAGATCAAACTATGCCGAGCCATCGAGAATCCTCTGCTGCCGAAACCCTCACGGCTGCCTGCTTTCCAGGCCCCAGCTGACTCGGCGCGGCGTAGTCCGGCACACGGAATAGTGGCGAAGCGTGTGCATCGACACCCGCTTGTCGATGCCGGCCGCCAGGGCGGCGGCCTGAACAGCGCGATTGAGTTGGCGCGGGCTCAGCGACTCGATCGGGTTGAGGCCCGGGAACAACCAGCCGCCATCGAGCATTTTGCCCTGCGCCCGGGCG
The DNA here is from genome assembly GCA_023150095.1 of Zoogloea sp. GTDB lineage: Bacteria > Pseudomonadota > Gammaproteobacteria > Burkholderiales > Rhodocyclaceae > Zoogloea. The sequence continues at coordinate 1,434 of JAKLLO010000293.1, forward strand.
ACCCGCCACCACACGCGCAACCGCTCCAGCAGCAGGGGCGAGAGCATCGCGTAGCGATCCTTGCGGCCTTTGCCTTGCTCGACCCGCAGGGTCATGCGCCCGCTGTCGACGTCGCTGACCTTGAGCGAGACCACTTCGCTCGCTCGCAGTCCGGTCGCGTAGGCGAGCGAGAGCGCCGTCTGGTGCTTGAGATTGTTGCAGGCGGCGATCAGGCGCGCGACCTCCTCGCGGCTGAGCACCACCGGCAGGCGCTGCGGCAGCCGGACCGGCTGCATTCGTGCCATCAACTCGCCGCGTTGAAGCGTGATATCGAAGAAGAACTTCAGCCCGCTGATCGCGGCGTTGAGCGACATCGGCGAGGTGCCGGTATCGACCAGGTGCAACTGGTAGTTGCGCAGGTCCTCCACCGTGGCGGTATCGGGCGCGCGCCCCAGATAGCGCGTGAACCGGCACACCGCGCGGATGTACGCACTCTGCGTCTTGGGGGTGAGCTTGCGCATCCGCATGTCGTCGAGCATGCGCTGGCGCAAGGGGCTGACGGGACGAGTCGGGGTATCCATGGCTTGCTCCTGTCGAAAATGAGGCCGATTGCCTCATCTCCCAACATGGCAAGCCTGCTGCCGATGGAAACCACGAACTTCGATGCTCGTCACGAGCGGTTCAGCACACCCCTACCGCGCGAGCGGTTTAGTCCTCTGGCCGTTATGAACAGCTATCCATAACGGTCATGGTAAGGCCAACGCTCGTCGTTCCGGCAGCTGACCGCACAAAGGTGGCGCCGCCATGCATTCGCGCGATCGCAGCTACGATCGCCAAGCCGAGCCCGTGGTTATGGTCGCGATGTTCGCGGGCCCCATCAACCCGATAAAAGCGGTCGAATAGACGAGGCAAATGCTCCGGGGGGATGACAGGGCCCGTGTTGCTGACAGACAGGCAAATGCGGCCATCTGCGTCCTGCTTGATATCGACCTCGATCACCGATCCGCGCTCTGCAAAACGGGTCGCATTGGCGAGCAGGTTCGAGAGCGCACGCCTAACCAACCCAGCATCGACTGTGCCCATGCCGTCACCGCGTAAGCGCGCAGTCACGCCGGCCTCCTGCATTGACGCTTCGTGGAATTCGATGACCTCGGACACCAGTTCGGCCAGGCTATCCACACGGTGGCGACGGGCGCGCTCCCCGCGATCGGCCCGGGACAAGAACAACATGTCATTGACCAGCCCCGCTAAAAGTT
>JAKLLO010000055.1 GCA_023150095.1 Zoogloea sp.
CGGATGGTCGGCTTGCCATCTTTTGTGTTCCCAGGCCGCTCAAGTGCATGCACTCGCGTCTGCGGGCGACTGAAGTCGCCCCCACAGGTGGGCGGCTTTGATTCAGATTCTGTCCGCAGCTTCGCCCGTCGTAGGGGCGACTTCAGTCGCCCGTGCTCAGGTTGTGTGAGTGCGGTTCCGGGATTCATGACCTGTCCGCGACGGACTCGTGAGTGACGGCTGGATCGGACGGTGACTTTCCGTGCCTGCATTGAGGTGACGTCGTGCCGGGCCTACGCCCGATCTACTGCGGCGGATTGCCCGGCGCCTGTCGGGGCAGGCGCTGCCGCAGGGCTTCCAGATTGCGCCGGACGCGCGGATCGTCGGGCATCAGGCGGGCGGCGTGTTCCAGCTCGGCGGCAGCCTCGGCCCAGCGGCCAGCCTTGCCGGCGATGACGCCGAGGGCGAAGTGGAGCGGGCCGGGCTGGCTGGACGCCGGCACGCCGTCCCGGAGCAGCTGCGTGGCCGCTTCGCCGTGGCCCTGATCCACCAGCAGGCGGGCCAGGGCGAGGCGGGCGTCGTTGCCGGCGGGCAGCTGGGCAATGGCGCGGCGGTAGTGGCGCTCGGCGTCGACCGGCTTGCCGAGTTCGAGGTAGAGCTGGGCAAGATTCACCTGCGCGCTGGGCATGTCGGCCATGGCCTGCTGGGCGGCGATGAAGCCGGCGATGCCTTGGTCACGCAGGCGGCGCTGGTCGGTGTCGAGGCGGTCCGCCGGAATGTCGGCCAGCCCGCGGGCGGCGGTGATGCGCACGGCCCGTAGCGGGTCGGCCAGCAGCGGGGACAGGTGGGCGAGGCGTTCGGGCGCGGGGCGGATCGAGAGGGCAGCCGCCGCCGCGGTGCGCACGGCCGGGTCCGGGTCGGCCAGGCTGGCGACGGGGGGCGGGGCGCCCAGGCTGGCGAGGGTTTCGATGGCGGTGGCGCGGACGATGGCCGGCTGGGCCGCGTCGCCGATCAGTGCGGCGAGCCTGGCGGTCGAGCCCGGCTGCCTGGCGTGGGCGGCGGCGATCACTTCGCCGTAATGGGCCGGCCGCTCCTTCGCGCCGTGGCGTTTTTCGATCGCTGCTTCAGCCCATTCGGTCGGCTTGTCGGCGTGGCAGCCCTGGCATGCGTTGGGCGTGCCGATCTGGCGGGTGAGGTCGGGCCGCGGGATGCGGATCGCGTGGTCGCGGCGGGCGTGGATGACCATGTAGTCGCGGGTCGGCATGTGGCAGTCGACGCACTGGCTGCCGGGCTGGCCGGCGGCGTGGCCGTGGTGGGCCGGGGCGTCGTAGTGCTTGGCCTGCAGGCCGGGGAAGCGCGGGTCCGGCGCGGGGCTGTGGCAGCGCACGCACAGGGCGTTGCCGCTGGTGCGCAGCTGGCCGGCGTGGGGCTCATGGCAGTCGGCGCAGGCGACGCCGGCCTGGTACATGCGGCTCTGGCGGAAGCTGCCGTACTCGAACACCTCGTCGAGCTGCTGGCCGTCCGGGTGGTAGAGCCCGGCGCGCAGGGTGTCGGGGATGAAGCTGTCGAAAAGCGGCTTGCCGGGGGCGGTCTCTTCCACGATGCGGGTGCGCCGGGCGTGGCAGGTGGCGCACTGATCCACCTGACCGTGGGCGCTGGCGAGGGCGCTGTTGGGCGTGGGGGTGGGCTTTTTTCCGGGCTGGCGGGCGCTGTCGGCGTGGTCCTTGCCCGGCCCGTGGCAGGCCTGGCAGCCCACGTGGCCGGTGGCCCAGGTGCTGCGGTAGGTGTCGGTGGTGTCGTCGTAGCCCTTGCGGTAGGCGGTGGTGTGACACTCGCCGCACATCAGGTTCCAGTTCTGGAAGCGGCCGCTCCAGTGCAGCGGCGAGCCCGGCGGCAGGGCGCCTTCCGGGTGGAGGGAAAACCAGCGTTTCCGTTGGGTGTCCCAGGCGACGGTGAAGGCCTGCAGGCGTCCGCCGGGCTGGGGGATCAGCACCTGCTGGAGCGGGCGCAGGCCGAAGGCGTGGCTGACCGGAAAGTCCGCCGCCTTGCCGTCGGCGCCGATGGTGTTGATGAACAGACGCGAATCCCGGCGGAAGAAGCGGGCGGTCTCGCCGGGGGCGGCAAATCGCGTGTCGTTGAAGTCGCCCTGCACCGTGGCCGGGGTGGCCGGCTGCATGGCCAGTGCGTGCTTGGAATCCTTCCAGGCCGCCGCCTGCCGGGGGTGGCAGGCGGCGCACTGGGTGTCGGCCACGTAGTGGGCGCGCGGCTCTCCTGGGGGCGTCGCCGCCCCCGCAAGGGAGGGGAGGGAGGCCAGGGCGGCAAGGATGCCCAGGAGGCCGCGCATTCGGAGGTGCTCAGTTGGTTTTTGCGTCGGGGGTGGGGGCCGCGCTGCGGGGCTTCATGTTCACCTCGATCTCCAGATCCTCGTAGTACTTGGCGCCGTTGCTGTAGCCGGGGCGGTTGGCGAGGTTGTCGATCTCGAAGGTGCCGGTCTCGGCCACGTAGCGCTTCCACTCGGCCAGCATCTCCTTCAGCTTGGCCGGCTGGCTGGCGGCGAGGTTGCGGCTTTCGGTGCGGTCACGGGCGATGTTGTAGAGCTCCCAGTCGCCGGTGCCCCAGGGCTGGTTGGCATAGACGATCTTCCAGTCGCCCTTGCGCAGCGCCTTGCGCCCGCCAAGTTCCCAGCCCACCGCGTCGTCCTTGCCGCGGACCTGCCTGGCCTTGCCCTGCAGGTAGGGCAGCATCGACTTGCCGCGCAGGGGCAGCACTTCACGGCCGTTGTACTCGGTGCCCGGGTGCCTGGCGCCGGCGAGCTCGAAGATCGTCGGGGCGACGTCCATCACGTGGGCGAACTCGCGCTTCACGCTGCCGCCGTGGATGCCGGGGCCCCAGGCGATGGCCGGCACCGAGATGCCGCCTTCGTACATGAACGATTTGTAGAGCTTGAAGGGGCTCATGCCTACCTGGGCCCAGCCGGGGCCGTATTCGATGAAGGAGCCGGGCTTGCCGATGTTGGCGGTGCTGTTGTCCATGTCCTTGTGGATCCACTCGCGGGTGCGGCCCACGTCGTACACCGAGTTGCCGTCGGCGCCGTTGTCGGACATGAAGAACACGAAGGTGTTGTCGAGCTCGCCCTTCTCCTTGAGGTAGGAAAGCACACGGCCGATCTGGCGGTCCATGTTCTCGATCATCGCGGCGTAAACCGTCATCCGGCGGGCTTCGGACTCCTTCTGGGCCGGGGTCAGGCTGTCCCACTTGGGCCAGTTGGGGTGGCCTTCATACACCGGCGTGTCGGCGGCGATGAGGCCCAGCTTCTTCATGCGCTCGAGGCGTTCCTTGCGGAGCGTGTCGTAGCCTTCCTTGTAGCGGCCTTCGTATTTGGCGATATCGGCGTCCGGCGCGTGCAGCGGCCAGTGGGGTGCGGTGAAGGCGAGGTAGCCGAAGAAGGGCTTGCCGGAGCCTTCGCCGTTACGGATGTACTCCAGCAGTTTGTCGGTGAAGGCTTCGGACGAATAGAAGCCGTCGCGGGGGATGTCGATGGCCTTGCCGTTCTCGCGGTAGATGGCCTTGGGCGGCTTGGCCGGGTCCATCGCCACGATGCCGGTCTGGTCGCCCCAGTGGCTGGCGCCGCCCATCACCATCGCGTAGGACTGCTCGAAACCCCGCGCCGCCGGGCTGAACTGCTCGGCCACGCCCAGGTGCCACTTGCCGGCCATCGCGGTGCGGTAGCCGGCGTCCTTCAGCACCTGGGCCATGGGCACCACGCGGTCGTTGAGGTTGCCCTCGTAGCCGGGCTTGCCCTTTTGCTCGGGCGTGATGAGCTCGGCCATGTCGCCAAAACCCACCAGGTGGTTGTCGCTGCCCGACATCAGCATCGCCCGGGTGGGCGAGCAGAAGGGCGAGGCGTAGAAGCTGGTCATCTTCACGCCGGTGCTGGCGAGCTGGTCGAGGTTGGGCGTGGCGATTTCGGCCCCGTAGGCGCCGAGGTCGGTGTAGCCCAGATCGTCGGCGACGATGAGCAGGATGTTGGGGCGCTTGGCCGGCTCGGCGGCGCTGGCGGTGAAGGCCAGCGGCAGGGCGAGGGCGGGCAGGCACAGCTTCGCGAGAAGCGGCGGAAGGGCTTTCATCGGGTGTCTCCTGGCTGTTGTTTTGCCGGCGGGCTGATGGGGCTCGTCGGGTATCGCGATACTTGCACGGTATCTCGAGATTTGCAGTTCCAGGTGACGCCCGTTTCACTCAGTGGAACGTTTCTCCGTTTCGGCCTCGGCTGCCGCGGCGGCGATGGCGGCGGCGGTTTCCTGCAGGTCGGCCAGGTGGTTGCGGACGATCTGCGCCTTCAGCCGGTACTTGCGCGGCCACACCAGGTTCATGGTGGCGAGCAGCTTGCCGTCGTGCATGGCCGGCACCGCGATGGCGTCGATGCCGTCGTCGTGGACGCTCATCTCCTTCTCGCCGTCGCCGCCGAAGAGCGGATCGCGGGACGCGTAGCCGATGCGCCGGGTTTCGTCGAGGATCGCCGGCAGCTCGCCGGCCAGCACCTGGCGGGCGCGCACCAGCGCCGGCGGGTGGGCGGCGGCGTCGGCCAGCACGGCGGCGCGCTCGGCGTCGCTGCAGAAGGCGAGGTAGGCCCGGCCGGGCGCCGACAGGAACATTTCGACCCGGAAGCCGATGGCGTACACCGCCACGTTGAGGTGGCTCTGGCGGCGCGAGGTCTCGACGATCTCCATCCGGAAGTTGCGCTGCACCAGCACGTCCGACGGCCAGATCACCTTGCGGCGCAGGGCCTCGAGGAAGGGCGCGGCGATCTCGCCGATGCGCAGCAGCTCGTCGTCGATGCCCGGCCGGAAGATCAGCGACACCCGGCGTCGGTAGCGCCCGTCGCCGATGGCGCGCCACGCGAAGCCGCCTTGCTCAAGCGTGTCGAGGATGCGCAGCAGGCTCGCCTTGGGGATGCCGGTGGCGCGGTGGAGCTCGGCCAGCGACTGGCCGCGGCGCTCCTCCAAGCTGCGCAGCACTTCCAGCCCGCGGGCGAGGGCGTCGATGGTCTTCATGCCGTCCGCCCCCGGGTGAGCAGCGCCTCGCGGGTGACCGGGTTGTCGAGCTGGGCCAGCCACCACTGGATGGCCTTGCCCGGCGCCTTGGACTTGCGCCACGCGTAGCTCAGCTGGAAGTTGCGGGTCTGGCGCTCGACCGGGCGCTCCACCAGTCGGCCGCTGTCGAGGAAGGGGCGGGCCATGCACTCGGGCAGAAAGCCGGCGCCCAGGCCCCGCAGCTGGGCGTCGAGCTTGGTGGGCAGATCGGGCACGGTGAATACGTCCTGCCCTTCCAGCAGGCCGTAGGTGACGCCACCGCCGCGCTGGGTGGAATCGGCCACCGCCACCGCCCGGTGGGCGCGCAGCGCCGCGTCGCTGATGGGCTCGGTCGACTGGGCGAGCGGGTGGTGAGGCGCCACCGCGAAGATGAAGCGCAGGTCGCCCATCGGGCGGGTGAGCAGATCCAGCGCCGGCGCGGCTGGGACGACCAGCCCGAGGGCCAGATCGGCCTGGCCGGAGGTGAGCGCCTCCAGGGTGCCCGAGAGCACCTCGTCGCGCAGGCGCAGTCGGGTGGGCGGCGCCATCGCCAGGAAACGCTCGCACAGCTCCAGCAACGTGCTGCGGTTGATCACGCCGTCCACCGCCACGGTGAACTGCGGCTCCCAGCCGGTGGCCACCCGGCGCACCCGGTTGGCCACCGCGTCGATCTCGCCCAGCAGCCGTCCGCCTTCGTGCAGCAGCTCGCGGCCGGCCTCGGTGAGCCGGGCCTGGCGCGAGCTGCGGTCGAACAGCAGCACGTCCAGCGCGTCCTCGATCTGGCGCACCCGGTAGGTGAGGGCGCTGGGCACCATGCCCACGGCGCGGGCGGCGGCGGCAAAGCTGCCGGTGTCGGCGATGCGCTGGAGCAGGGCGAAGGCCTCTGGGGTGAGCACATCGCGCGGGGTGGGGGCGTTTTGGGGCATGGGTGGCTTGACCGTTCAGATTTTTTGAATGATGCCATCAAAGCCCCTGCACCGCGACGGCTGCGCGGGCCGCCACAATGGCCCCATCAACAGGAGGAAACACCATGCTGAACATCCGCCGCTCCCACGACCGAGGCCACGCCGACCACGGCTGGCTGACCAGCCATCACTCCTTCAGCTTCGCCGGCTACTACGACCCGGCCTGGACGGGCTGGGGCAACCTGCTGGTCATCAACGAAGACCGCGTCGCCCCCGGCACCGGCTTTGGCACCCACGGCCACCGGGACATGGAGATCATCAGCTACGTGCTGGCCGGCGAGCTGGCCCACAAGGACAGCATGGGCAACGGCGCCACGATCACCCCGGGCGAAGTCCAGCGCATGAGCGCCGGCCGCGGCGTGCGCCACAGCGAGTTCAACCACGCGGCCGACCGCCAGACCCACTTCCTGCAGATCTGGATCGAGCCGAGTGAAGCCGGCATCGACCCGGGCTACGAGCAGAAGCGCTTCGCCGACGCCGACAAGCGCGGCCAGCTGCGTCTGGTGGCCTCGCCCGACGGTGCCGATGGCTCGGTGACGATCCACGCCGACGCGCGCCTCTACGCCGGGCTGTTCGACGGTGCCGAAGCCGCCACGCTGGCCCTCGACCCGGCCCGCAAGGCCTACGTGCATCTGGTGCGCGGCCGGCTGACGGTGAATGGCCAGGCGCTCGCCACCGGCGACGCGGCCCTGCTGTCCGGCGAGGCGAGCCTTGCCCTCACCGATGGCGCCGACGCCGAAGTGCTGGTCTTCGACCTCGCCCCGTAAGCCCGATTTCAAACGCAGAACTCAACCCTCGAGAAAAGGAACCCCACCATGTCCAGGATCGTCGTCGTCTATCACTCCGGCTACGGCCACACCCAACGTCTCGCCGAGTCCGTCGCCAAGGGCGCGGGCGGAGATCTCGTCGCCATCGACGCCGAAGGCAACCTGCCCGAAGCCGCGTGGGCAAGCCTCAACGCCGCCGACGCCATCATCATGGGCAGCCCGACCTACATGGGCAGCGTGAGCTGGCAGTTCAAGAAGTTTGCCGACGCTTCCAGCAAGGCCTGGTTCACCCAGGCGTGGAAGAACAAGGTGTTCGCCGGCTTCACCAACAGCGCGTCGATGAACGGCGACAAGCTGGCCACCCTGCACGCCTTCTTCACGATGGCCATGCAGCACGGCGGCATCTGGGTGGGCACCGGGATGATGCCGGCCAACACCAAGGCCGCCCAGCGCGACGACATCAACGTGCTGGGCTCCTTTGCCGGCGCGATGGCCCAGACCCCGGCCGACGCCAGCCCCGACGAGATGCCCGCCGGCGATCTGGAAACCGCCCGCCTGTTCGGCCAGCGCGTCGCCGAGATCACCGAGCGCTTCCGTCGCTGATCCCACGCCGGCTCGCAACCGGCAACAAAAAAGCCGCCCCTGGCCATGCCAGCCGGGCGGCTTTTTCTTGTGCGCGTGAAGGATGCCTAGTGCAGGTCTTCCTTGTCCGGTGGCACCGGCAGCACCGGGATGCCTTCTTCCATCAGCTCCAGCAGGTCGCTGCGATTGGCCTTGCCGCGGATCGCGCGCTCCTCGGCGTCGCCCCGGTGGATGCGGCGGGCTTCTTCGGGGAAGCGCTCGCCCACGTCTTCCGACTGGCTGGCGGCGCTGCGCAGGGCTTCGACGAGCCGCGCGGCGATGGCGGCCGGATCGGGTTCGGGCAGCACCGGCGCGGAGTGGGAGCTGGTCTGCACGTAGGGGGCCGACGGCAGCCGGCGCACCTCGTGGGAGTTGCAGTGGGGGCAGTTGACGAGCCCGGCGGCCCGCTGCTGCTCGAAGGCGTCGCCCGAGGCAAACCACGCCTCGAAACGGTGCTCCTGGTCGCAGATGAGGTCGAGGACGATCACGGAAATTGCCTTCGGTAAGTGGTGCCCGGAACGGGACTTGAACCCGTAAGCCTTGCGGCGGCGGATTTTAAGTCCGCAGTGTTTACCAATTTCACCATCCGGGCGGCAGCCGGCTTACTTGGGCTGTTGTTCGGGCAGCGTGATGTCCACTTCGAGGATCTCGTAGTTGTCGCGCTTGCCGAGCTGGACCTTGATGTCGTCGGCGGAGACGTTGACGTACTTGGAGATGACTTCGATCAGCTCACGCTGCAGGGCCGGGAGGAAATCCGGCGTCGGCTGGTTGGCGCTGCGCTCGTGGGCGATGAGCAGCGACAGGCGCTCCTTGGCCACCGAGGCGGTCTTGGGCTTGGAGCCGAAAAAGTAGGAGAGGAGCGACATCTCACTTGCCTCCGAACAGCCGCTTGAGCAGGCCCGGCTTTTCGTAGCTGACGAAACGCAGCGGGCGGTCTTCGCCGAGGAAGCGCGCCACCACGTCCTGGTAGGCGGTGGCCACGTCGCTTTCCTTCAGGTGGATGGCCGGCAGACCCTGGTTGGAGGCCTGCAGCACGTCGTCGGATTCGGGGATGGCGCCGATCAGCGGAATGCGCAGCAGCTCCTGCACGTCCTTGTACGACAGCATCTCGCCGTCTTCGACGCGCTTGGGCGAGTAGCGGGTGACGAGCAGGTGCTCCTTGACCGCCTCGCGGCCTTCGATGGCGCGGCGGCTCTTGCTCTGCAGGATGCCCAGGATGCGGTCGGAGTCGCGCACCGACGAGACTTCCGGGTTGGTGACGACGATGGCTTCGTCGGCGAAGGTGAGGGCCATCACGGCGCCACGCTCGATGCCGGCGGGGGAATCGCACACCACGTAGTCGAAGCCCATGTGCTCGAGCTCCTTGAGCACCTTCTCGACGCCTTCTTCGGTCAGCGCATCCTTGTCGCGGGTCTGGGACGCGGGGAGGATGAACAGGTTCTCGCAGTGCTTGTCCTTGATGAGGGCCTGGTGCAGGTTGGCTTCGCCATTGACGACGTTGATGAGGTCGTACACCACGCGGCGCTCGCAGCCCATGATGAGGTCGAGGTTGCGCAGGCCGACGTCGAAGTCGATCACGGCGGTCTTGTAGCCGCGCAGGGCCAGGCCGCTGGAGATGCTCGCGCTGGTGGTGGTCTTGCCGACGCCGCCCTTGCCGGACGTTACTACGATGACGCGTGCCACGATGTTCCCTTCGGTGTTGATGCGCTTCAGTCGTACTGGAGCGGATTGATTTCGAGAGTATGCAGGTTGTCCGAGCCGGTCAGCCGGACCTGGGCGCCACGACCGGCGACGGCTTGCGGAATGCCGCGCTCGAAGGTGCGATAGACGCCGGCGATGGAGACCAGCTCGGGACCGAAATTGGTGCTGAAGATGCGCGCCGAGGTGTCGCCGCGGGCGCCGGCCAGGGCGCGGCCGCGCAGCGGGCCGTAGCAGTGGATGCTGCCGTCGGCGATGATCTCGGAGCCGGGGCTCATGCCGGCCAGCAGCACCAGATCGCCGCCCTTGGCATAGACCTGCTGGCCGGAGCGCAGCGGGCGATCCACCACCAGGGTGGGCGCGTGGGCGGGCTCGGTGCCGGCGGCGGCCTGGGGCGCAGCTTCGGCGGCGGGGGCTGGTGCCGGTGCCGGTGCGGGTTCGGGGGCGGGCGCGGGGGCCGCGACGGGGGCCGGCGGCGGCGGGGTGATCTTGCGTTCGGCCGAGAAGCCTTCGTTGCCGAGCACCGCCAGGCCGGCGCGGCGGGCGCCTTCGTAGAGGTGTTCGGGCAGGTGGCGCACGCCCACCGGCTGGAGCTGGTAGCGGCGCAGCAGGCTCAGGAGGCCGGTCCAGTCGATGCGGTCGGGATCGGCGGCGAGCTGGCCGAGATCGAGGATCGCCGGTTCGCCGGCGAAGAAGTCGGGCATGCCGCCAAGCATCATGTGCAGGGCGTCGGCGAGGCGCACCGGGTCCGTGTCACGGACGTAGGCGGTCATCACTGCCAGGCTGGCGCCTTTGAACTCGATCAGTTTGCCCTGCAGGGATGATGCTTCGGCCATGGATTTTGGGTGCGGATGCGCGGACTAAAACCGCCCGAGTTTACTTTTGACAGCAGTTTCGGGCAAGTCCGGCGGGCCGCGGGCCCGGAATCAATGCAGGGTGCGGGGTTCGGCGGGCTCCTCGGCGAACAGCGCGGCCACGTCTTCGGCGTCGAGACGGTATTCGTGGTTGGAAAGGTCGTCGTGGATCAGCACCACGCCGTGGTCGGCGAGCACCGCGTCGAGCTCGGCCCGGCCGAGGGAGCGCAGCATGGTGCGCACCTTTTCCCAATCCAGCGGCCAGTGGTGGGTGACCTCGCGGGCTTCGAAGAGGCGCACGGTTTCCTGGTGGAACAGGCGGGTGAGGATTTCCTCCGGCGAGAGGCCCAGCAGCTCGTCGGCGCGCAGGGTGGCGGCGAGGCGGGTGACGCGGTCCCAGCCGTCCGGGTCTTTCTTGTCGGCATCCGGCAGCTTCTGCAGGAAGAGGCAGGCGGCGCGGTTGCCGGAGCAGGCGCTGTGGAGCACGGCGGGCTGCTGTTCGGACTGGGTGAGGTAGTGCTCGAAGATCGCGGCGATGGTGTTGCCTTCGATGGGCACGTAGCTCTGATAGGGGTGGCGCAGCTCGGGCATGTCGAGGGACAGCAGGAGCTGGCCGTCGCCGATCAGCTCGCCCACGCCGGTCTTGCTGGCGGCTTCATCGGACGACTTGGCGTGCCCGCGCAGGTTGAGGGCTTCGGTGATGTCCACCACCAGCAGGCCGACCGGGCCGTGGCCCTGCAGCTGCATGGTGAGCCGGCCGGGCTGCTTGAGGTTGCCGCCGATCACGCAGCCGATGGCGCTCATCTCGCCGAGCAGGTCGCGCACGGCGGTGGGGTAGTCGCGGTTGATCTGCATGGCCTGCCACACGTCGTCGAGCAGGACGATGGCGCCGCGGATGTCGAGGTCGTCGAGGAGAAAGCGTTGGACGTAGCTGCTGGGTTCGCTCATTCGGGGGCTCCGGCGGGGGTGACGAGGCTGGCGTAGAGGGCGGGGTCGAAGCCGACCAGGAGCTGGCCGCCGGCGGTTTCGAGCACCGGGCGGCGGATCAGGCTGGGGTTGGCCTGCATCAGCTGCACGGCGGCGCTCTGGGTGTCGATGGCCTGCTGCTCGGGGGTGAGCTTGCGCCAGGTGGTGCCGCGGGTGTTGATGAGGGTCTTCCAGCCGATGGCCTTGCTCCAGGCGTGGAGGCGGCCGGAGTCGATGCCGGATTTCTTGTAGTCGTGGAACTGGTAGGGCACGCCGTGCTCGTCGAGCCAGGCGAGGGCCTTCTTCATGGTGTCGCAGTTCTTGATGCCGTAGCAGGTGACGGCGTGGGCCGTCGGGGCGCGGTTGTCTTGCATGTCGGGGAAACGCGGAGTTCGGGCCGTCTGGCCGCTGTGGCCTCGTAGTTTAAGCGACAGGCCGGCTGTGCCCCAAGCCTTGGCCCGATCCGGGTTGCGGTGGCGCCGGCTTCATTCGACGAAGTGCTGCCGCACGAAATCGCGGAAAAGGCGCAGGGCCGGGGCTTCGGTGCGGCCGGCGAGGGTGACGAGCGCGTAGTGGCCGAGGCGTTCGGCGTGGGGCTGGATCTGGATCTCGCGCACCCGGCCGGCGGCGATGCGCGCCCGGGCGCAGGCGAAGATGCCGAAGAACACGGTGTCGGTGGCTTCGACCAGATCGAGCAGGCTGTGGATGTCCTCGCTCGCCACGGTCACGAGGCGCGCCGGATGGGCGTCGGGGCCGAGCTGGTCCACCAGCAGCCGGGCGAGCTCGTCGCTGAGGGGCGTGGAGGCGACCGGAAACGCGCGCAGGGCGTCGAGGGTGATCGGCGCCTGCCCGTCCAGCGGATGGCCCACGCGGCACAGGAAGCCGCCCCGCAGGCGCCCGGCGGGCTCGATGGCCAGATCGTCGGCGGGCGTGAGGGCGCGCTGGTCGACGATGGCGATGTCGATGGCCTCGTTGCGCAGCGCCTGCACCAGCAGATCCACCGCGCCACGGGCGATGCGCACCTGCAGCCGCGGGTGATCGCAGGTCATCCGGGCGAGGAAGGGCTGCATCAGGATGGCCGCCGGCGTGGGGCCGAAGCCGACCGCGATGCTGCCCAGGTCGGCGCGCTTGAGGAGCTCGACGCTGCGGGTGAGCTCCTTCATCTCGGCCACGATGCGCCGGGCCCGCTCGACCACCACTGCGCCGTAGGCGGTCGGGACGTTGCGTCGGCCCTGGCGGTCGATGAGGCGCACGCCGAGCTCCTGCTCCAGCGCCTGGAGGCTGCGGCTCAGGGCTGGCTGGGTGATGCACAGGGCGTCGGCCGCCTTGCGGAAGGATTGGTGCTCGGCAACGGCGATCAGGTGGCGCAGGTGATGGAGATCCATTGATTACTTTCAGGCATCAAGTTGAAGATTATTTTGCATTGGACGCATCGTAACGCGGTTTCTACCATGGGGTATCGCCACCCCCACAAGAGGCCCGATGCCACGGCAACCGGCCCGACCCCACGGAGACTACCGATGAACTTCCCGACCCGCGCCCTGGCGCTCGCCGGCGCGCTGCTGGCTGCCTACACTCCCGCCCAGGCCCTCGACGCCGCCCGCCTGGCCGACGTGGAGGCCCGCGTGGCCGCCGTCGAGCCGCGCCTGATCGACTGGCGCCGCGACATCCACGCCCATCCGGAGCTCTCCAACCAGGAGACCCGCACCGCCGCGCTGGTGGCGGCGCATCTGCGCAAGCTCGGGCTGGAGGTGAAGACCGGCGTCGGCGGCACCGGCGTGGTCGGGCTGCTCAAGGGCGGCCGGCCGGGCAAGGTGGTGGCCCTGCGCGCCGACATGGACGCGCTGCCGGTGAAGGAGCTGGTGGATCTGCCCTTCGCGTCGAAGGCGAAGGGCCGCCACATGGGGCAGGAGGTGGACGTGATGCACGCCTGCGGCCACGACGCCCATACCGCGATCCTGATGGCCACCGCCGAGGTACTGGCGGGGATGAAGGAGCAGCTGGCCGGCAGCGTGAAGTTCATCTTCCAGCCCGCCGAGGAAGGCCCGTCCGAGGCCGGCCACGGCGAGCACACCGCCATCGGCGCCCGGGCGATGATCGACGCCGGCGTGCTCGACAAGCCGAAGGTGGATGCCATCTTTGGCCTCCACATGATCCCCTTCCTGCCGGTAGGTACCATCGGCTACCGCTCGGGCGCGATCCTCGCGTCGGGCGATTCGTTCTCGATCAAGGTGAATGGCCGCCAGACCCACGGCGGCTTTCCGTGGAACGGCATCGACCCGGTGGTGAGTAGCGCGCAGATCGTGCTGGGCCTGCAGACCATCGTCAGCCGCCAGCTCAACATCGCCCGCGAGCCGGCGGTGATTTCCATCGGTGCTATCCACGGCGGCAACCGGGACAACATCGTGCCGGATCGCGTCGAGATGCTCGGCACCCTGCGCGCCTTCGACGACGCCATGCGCGACGAGGCCCGCCGGCGCATGCGCACCACCGCCGAGTCCATCGCTGCCGCGAGCGGCGCCACCGCCGAGCTGACCTTCCTGCAGCCGAGCTATTCCACCACGGTGAACGACGCCGCCCTTACTGACCGCATGCTGCCGACGATGCAGCAGGTGACCGGTGGCAAGGCGGTGCTGGCGCCCAAGCTCGGCGCCTACGAGGACTTCTCGGAATACCAGAAGCAGGTGCCGGGCGTGTTCTTCTTCCTGGGCTCCACAGACCCGAAGCGTGACCTGAAGACCGCGCCGCCCAACCACTCGCCGCGCTTCGAGATCGACGAGGCCTCGCTGGCCGTGGGCGCCCGGGCGATGAGCGCGCTGGCGCTGGATTACCTCGCCACGCCTTGATCCGGCCTCAGGCCGCCGCCCGCAGCAGGCGCAGGCAGGGCAGCGAGGCGGCCAGGTCCAGCGCGGTGAACTCGTCGTGATTGGAGAGGCGCGGGTTGGCGCCGCGTTCCAGCAGCAGCTTCACCAGATCCGGCTTGCTGTTGGAGGCCACGTACATCAGGCAGGTGGCGCCGCTGTCGTTCTGGCGGTCGATGTCGATGCCGGCCTGGAGCAGCCGGTCGATGATCGCGTGGCTACCGTTGTAGCAGGCCAGCCACAGGGCGTTGCAGCCATCGGCGTTGGTCACGGCCACATCGACGCCCCAGGTGAGGAGCTCATCCACCACGTCGAGCCGGCCTTCCTTGGCGGCGCGCATCAGCGGCGTGAAGCGCCGGTCCGGCTGCAGGGCCGAAGGCCTGGCGGGGTCGAAGCCGTGGGTGGCGAAGAATTCGGCGAGGGCAGGCGTCATACGACGACCCTCCGTTTATTACGTGACGGAGGGTTGGCTTTGCACAGCCAACCCGCTGCGCAGGCGCGGTGCAGGGTACCGCGAAACACCTGCTTTGCCCTCCCCACGGGAGGGTGACCGCTCCCTTCGGGCGGCCGGGCGTGAGCGTTCATGAATCTTCCTGTTGTCTTTGAGGATAGGGCGGGCTGGTTTCGATGCGTTCATCGACCACCGGCGTGCCCACGGTGAAGTGATAGAAGCTCTGCCAGCGGGTGCCGGCGAGGCCGAAGGCCTGATGCACCGGCTCGTCGAAGAAGCAGCCGATGCCGGTGCCGCGTACGCCGGCGGCTTCGGCCTCGAGATACAGCACCTGGCCGACGATGCCGGCCTCGCGGAGCAGGCTGCGGTAGGCGTGGCCGTCGGCGCCCAGGCGGCCGAAATCCGCCACCATGCCCAGCGAGAAGGCGCTGGTGGAGGCGATGTCCTGGTGGCACGACAGGGATCGGGCGAGGCGCTGGACTTCCTGCAGGCCCAGCGCCGCCAGCTGGACGAGGCCCAGGTGGGGCGGGCAGTCCGGGGCAAAGTCCGCCGCCGGGCGGGGCGTGCCCAGGTCGGCAGGGATCGCCGCGTCCGGTGTGCGGGGCAGCAGGTAGAGGCCGGTCGGCAGCCCGTCCACGCGCATCACGAAAAGCAGCAGATGAATCGCCGGGTCGGCCTCCTGGGCCGTGAAGGGCGCCCGCGGCCGGGGCAGCAGGGCGTCGAGCATGCGGTAGAAATCCGCCCGGGGCAGCGTGTGCCGTGGGTCGAAGCGCTGGCCGCTGCGGCGCTGGCGGATGATCTGCGCGGCGCCGCTGGCTGTGGCGTGGGGCGGCAGCGTCGGCAGGCGCGGAAACACCGGATGCAGGGCGGGCAGCGCATCCGCCGGCCAGCGGCTGAAGCGGGCCGCCTTGTCGACGATCGGCCAGCGGTAGCCGGGCGACGGGTCGATGGCGCTGGGGCTGCCGTGCCAGCTGGCGGGGGCGATCCAGTCCAGCAGCGCCGGCCCGGCGGGTGGGGCGTGGATGCCCGGCGCGCGGATCGCCAGCAGGATCTCGGGCTCTTCGTCCTCGGTGAAGGAGAAGCGGCCAGTGGGGAAGTCCTCCTCCCGGTCCAGCCCCATCAGTCCGGCGAGGGTGCCCGAGGGCAGGGTGAGCGGCGCCACCTCCCAGCCCAGCAGTGCGGCGGCGTAGGCCAGCGCCGCCACCGCGTGGCCCACGTCGAGCTGGCAGTAGCGGAAGGCCCGCTCGCCGTATTTCCAGGCTTCGCGCCACATCACGCTGGAAAGCCCCACGGCCAGCCAGCGGCTGCCCTCCGCCTCGACGAGAGCGCGGCCCTCCAACGCGTGGTCCTCGGGGTCGTAGTGATGCAGCCCATCGGCCACGCCCGGCACGCCAGCGGCCAGCACGTAGGCTTCGACCGGATGCAGGTTGCCCGACGACGGGTTGCAGCGCAGCGCCCAGCGGTTGGGGCCCCAGCTCTTCCAGGCGGAGAGCCCGAAGGCCAGCTCCAGCAGCGCACCGAGGCTGGTCGCGTCCGCCGGGATGGGCGTTGTCGGCGGCACGTCCAGATCGCCGAAGGGCCGCTCGAAGCGGTCGGCGGCCAGGGGCAGCAGCGCTACCGGCGCACCGGTGTAGTGCCGGAAGGCGGCGGGCTGGGCGTCCCAGTCGAGCTGGCCGGGGCCTTCGGCGAAGGCCTCGAAACGGTGGCGGGTGCGGGCGTGGTAGGCGGCGAGCGGGTTGTCGGGGGCGACGGCGTTTTGTGGGATATCCGACACGATTGGCGTTTCCGGTGGGTTTGGGCTTCTTTTAGCAAAGGCCATGCCTGCGAGAAATCAAGCAGTTAGCGACGCGCGGGCGCTTGCGCGCGGCTGGCACCATCTCTGCAAGGGGAAGGGGAAAACACCCACAACACCCAACAACCCCCACTTCGCAGAGACCCAACCATGGATACCAGAACCAAGCCCCCGGTGACCCGGGAAGCCGCCCTGCGCATCGCCCTGGCGGCCCGGGCCATGCCCAACGCGTCCTTGTCGAGCCTGATCGAGCTGCTGCAGCGCCGGCTGGGCGACGAGATCGACGAGGAGATGCTCCGTCAGGTGACGGTGACGATGCTCAAGACCGGCTTTGCCAGCGCGGATGGCGAGGAGGACGGCGAAGACATCGGGATCGGCCTGGAGGCCATGAAGCTGGCGGTGCGCATCCTGTGGGGCGACACCCAGGGCGACGACTCGCTGCCCAAGATCCAGCCCTACGACGAAGGCGACATGCCCGGCTCGGTGCGGGTGGCGGTGGCCTCGGACAAGGGCGACACGCTCTCCGGCCACTTCGGCTCGTGCCTGCGCTTTCTGGTCTATCAGGTGTCGCCCGACGAAATCCGCCTGGTGGACATCCGCGACACGATGGACGCCGACCTCGCCGAGGACAAGAACCTGTGGCGCGCCCAGCTGATCGGCGATTGCCACGTGTGTTACGTGGTGTCCATTGGCGGCCCGGCGGCGGCCAAGGTGATCCGCGCCGACATCTACCCCATCAAGATCGCCGATGGCGGCCCGGCGCTGGAGATCGTCTCGCAGTTTCAGAAGGCGATGGTCGATTCGCCCCCGCCCTGGCTGCTCAAGGTGCTGGGCGTGGCGGCAGAAAAACGCCTGAAGAACTACAGCGCCCAGGAAGAGGAATGAGGCTCCCGGCGCTTTGCGGCAACGGCCGGGTGTTGGCCCGGCCGGTAGCCTCGGCCTTACACCCGCGCCATCTGCGCCGGCGACAGCCCCACCTGGGTGGTGAGCGTGCCTTCGTCGCCGTTCCACCACAGGGCCACCCAGGCGGTGCCGTCCGGGTCGATGCGTTCGACCTCGCAGACGGCGCCGACCATGTCCTCGAACATGATCAGCTCGTCCTCGTCCAGATCCGGGTCGAGGGTGATGTCGAGGACGCGGACCGGATCGCCGATGGCGACGGGCGTGCCCTTGTGGTCGATGGTGGTGGCTGGCATGGCTGGCTCCGTGGGGTTGGCTTGAATGTGCCCGGTCGTGTCGGCAAACCGACAGCCGCCGGGGTTTTGAACGGTGGCGTGCAACAGGCGTGCCACCCCGTCTGATCGAAGCTCGGGAGCGAACATGAACAAGATTGGCCTTTTCTTCGGCACCGAAACCGGCACCACCCGCCTCGTGGCCAAGAAGCTGCACAAGAAGATCGGCGAGGACGTCTGCGACAAGCCGATCAACGTGAACCGCATCACCCCGGCCGAGATGCTGGAATACGACGCGCTGATCCTCGGTACGCCCAGCTACGGCGAGGGCGAGATCCCGGGCAACGGCATCTCCGGCTGCTTCGAGCCCAACTGGGCGGAGTTTCTCGGCAAGTTCGAGACGGCACCCGACCTCACCGGCAAGCGCGTCGCCTTCTTCGGCCTGGGCGCGCAGGAGCGCTACTCCGAGCGCTTCTGCAGCTCGCTGTTCGCGCTCTACACGGTGTTCAAGGGCTGGGGCGCCGAGATCGTCGGCGACTGGCCGACCGACGGCTACACCTTCGCCCACTCCGCGGCGGTGGTGGATGGACGCTTCGTCGGCCTCGTCATCGACCAGCGCACCCAGGGCATGTTCACTGACGAACGCATCGACACCTGGCTGGCGCAGGTGAAACCGCTGCTGCTGGAGAAGACCACCGCGGCGGCCTGAGCGCCACACGAAACATCGACCCGTAGGGACGGCTTCAGCCGCCCACAGATGCCTGCACCGCAAATTCATCAACGCGCGGATGGGCGACTGAAGTCGCCCCTACAGGTCGCCTCGATTGTTCTCATTGCTAGAGGTAACCCATGAGCTATGAATGCATCCCCGGCGCCGCTGCCGTGGCGCTGATCCGCAGCGAACCGGGCGTCACCGTGTTCGACGTGCGCGACCTGGCGAGCTACCAGCGTGGCCACATCGAGGGCGCCGCCCATCTGGCCGAAGACCGCTTCTTTGCCTGGACGCGCCGCCTCGACAAGGCCGCGCCGGTGCTCATCTACTGCTACCACGGCAACGCCAGCAAGACCTACGCCCAGATGTTTGCCGACTTCCATTTCACCCGGGTGTTCAGCATCGACGGCGGCTACCCGGCGCTGGAGATGGCGTTTTCCGCGGCCGAGGCATGAGCAGCGACGCCGTGGCCGCCTGGGTGGCTGCCCATCCCCTCACGCCCAGCGATGTGGATTGCGCCACCGCGGTGATGCTCAAGATCCTCGACGGCAAATGCAAGATGAGCGAGACCGACAAGGTGGTGATGGCCGCCCTCTACGACGCCGTGAAGCACCGCCCAGGCCAGCGCTTTGGCGACGAACTGCACGCGCTCATCGCCCAGGCCCGCGACCCCGGCGGCGAGGCGCTGCGGGATTTCATCTACGAAAAACGCGTGCTCGCCGAAACCACGCTGTCGCGCCCCGTGATGAAGGCCTTCAAGGCCATGATCCGGGCCGAAGGCCTGTTCGCCGGGCTCGAAGAAGAGGACGCCGACGCATGAAGCTGCAGATCGAACAGGCCCACATCGAAGCCATGATGGCGGCCTTCCCCCGGCTGGAACACCTGCGCGAACAGCTCCGTTTCGGGCATCGGGTCGAGATCCCCTTCCACACCCTCGAAGCGCCCGAGCTCGATCTGCTCGAAACCCTCTACCGCGCCGGCGACGCCGAATCCCGCGCCCGCGCCGCGCAGATCGCCACCCTGCGCCACGCGCTGGCGGCCGGCGGCCGACGCTTCGAGCCCGAAGAACTCGAGATGGCCGTGCCCGCCATCGCCCGCTACCTGGCTGAAGACGCCAGCCGCGGCTGGGTGTTCTCCGCCGGCATCAACGGCAAGCCGCTGGCCTACGTGGTCACGCGGCTGGATTTCACCCCGCCCTCCGAGGAAGAGAGCGGCAAGATCTTCGTCGAACTCAAGGCCAACGCCCGCGCCCGCCTGGCTGCCACCACCCTGCGCATCACCGGGCCGGACATCGCCGGGCGCACCATCGCCGAAGTCTTCGCCGCCAAGGGCTACGTGAAGGAAACCCCGGCGCTGCTGGCCAGCTACGACGAGATGGCCGCCCGCTACTTTGAGTGGCGCGGGCAATACGGTGCGCAGTTCTCCGGCACCGGCGTGGGCTGGTTTGCCGAGAACCCCACCGCCACGCACCGGGACACCGACTACTCCCGCAAGGACCAGATCATCCTCTCATCCACCGGATCGCCCGCGCGGCTGGTGAACGACGAGAGCATCCTCGGCGAGCGGGTGCTGGCGCTGGACGCCACCGGCGACATCCTCGCCAAGTTCGTCCGCCGGGTGACGCGCGGCGCGCGCCTGTCGGGCAAGGAAGAAGCCGAGGTCGAAGACGCCCAGGCCAGCATCGGCAAGGGCTTGTTCACTGAGCTACCGGTGCATTTCTACATCCTGATGTTCCACCTGGATTTGCACCACTACGTGTGGGTGCATGTGGAAGACATGCAGCCCTACGCCTACCAGCCCGCGCTCAAGGACAAGCTGGTGCTGCCCCCCGAGCAGACCGACCTCATCGACATCCTCACCGCCGAGATGGACGTGCTGATGGACGACATCGTGGCCGGCAAGAGCGGCGGCACCACCGTGCTGTGCGCTGGCCCCCCGGGCGTGGGCAAGACGCTCACCGCCGAGGTGTATTCCGAGATCATCCGCCGGCCGCTCTACCGCGTGCACTCCGGCCAGCTCGGCCTCAACGTGGCCGCGATGGAAACCGTGCTCAAGGACGTCCTCACCCGCGCCCAGCGCTGGGGTGCCGTGATGCTCATCGACGAAGCCGACGTCTACATCAAGCGCCGCGACGACAACATCACCATGAACGCCGTGGTCGGCGTCTTCCTGCGCGTGCTCGAATACTTCAACGGCCTGCTCTTCCTCACCACCAACCGCGTTGACGACATCGACGAAGCCATCGTCTCCCGCTGCATCGCCCTCATCCGCTTCCACCCGCCCAGCCGCGATGACCGCCGCAAGATCTGGGGCGTGATGGCCGAGCAGTTCGGGCTACAGATCGCACCGGAATTGCTGGAGCGGCTACCGGACATCTTCCCGCAGGCATCCGGCCGCGACATCAAGGGGCTGGCGAAGCTGGTGGGGAAATACTGCAGCCAGAAGGAGGTTGAGGCGGAGGAGGGGGTGTTTCGGCGGTGTGCGGTGTTCAGGGCGATGGAGGTGGGGTAGGAATGCTCACCATAAAAAGAATATTTCGTTGCTTTGGGTGGTATCAGAAAAAGGTAGTCTGTCTGTCCTATCCGTCGTGTGCGTGCAGTATCAGGAGAGGAAAGGCTTTAGGCGGGAAAGATAAACCGGCCCGCTGGCCGGACATGGGAAAACGTAGCTTGACGGGGAAACCATTAGGATTACAAAGGGCTAGACGGTACGACTCGTTATTCCTGCCATTACCGCTCCAAAATATATGCGCGACGGGCGCCGCGAATTTCCCAATGTACAGCTTGAAGAGAGAATGGATATCAGTCTTCTGTGCGCATATTTAGTGGTCTAACGTTCGAATTCTCGGACCTGCTTGGGTTTTCGCGCAGGTCCGGCTGGGCGCAGGGTTATACATATATCGGATGCGTACGAAGTCTTTGAGT
Organism: Zoogloea sp.; assembly: GCA_023150095.1. Lineage (GTDB taxonomy): Bacteria > Pseudomonadota > Gammaproteobacteria > Burkholderiales > Rhodocyclaceae > Zoogloea. Next base: position 20,832 of record JAKLLO010000055.1, read on the forward strand.
TACAAGATGAAGATATTCAGGCATGCCTTCGATCAGGTGTCGTCCCTCCTTCGCTCTCGAGTGGAGCTCCATTAATACAACTGCATTGCGTTGAGCCGAAAGATCTTTGAGGTTTAGCGTATCGAGTTCAGGAAAAATGCTTCCGTAGTGGCCAATAGCTGGAATCAGCGCTTTCCATCTCTCTACGTGTTCATTGTCAGTATTAGTAAGCGCGTAAATCGCTGCGGCTGAAACTGCGTCGGCAAGTTGGATTCCGGGGGTAGTCTTAGAGTCGGCAAACTGGATAGGGCCCGATAGGTTGAAAGTGATTGGGTGCTCTTTACCGAAGGCCGTGCTGAACTGACGGTTGCGTCGATCAATCATGGCGTTGAACAAGGACTGCTCATGCTGTAGGGGTTTAGAGTGATCGCAAATTGCTGTTACTTGTTCAAACTCCAAGCCCCAATTGGCTAGCAGAGTGAAAAGAGCAGAGTTAGTAAGATCAAGTATCCACTTGCCGACCCCATCATCGCCAAGTGAAGCCAACTCAGCACGAATATCCTCAACCCTGTGCTGCGCGAATTCTCGAATCTGAATCAGTATTGGTGAGTTCTCAGGGTGGGTCGACGATGAAAATATTACGTCGAGTCCTTCGGTCTTGCGGCTCCTCATGAGACTTTCGAAGTCTCCGAAGATTTGCTCCGCTCCTGCACCCCGTGCCATGAACTCGACATACAATATATTGGCTATGAATTTGTGAAATCCAATGCCGTAGAACAATGAATTTATGTCCGAGATACATGGTTCGAATATGTACTCGAAGAACTTGCAGGCAAGTGCGTATTTCTTTTCGGAAACCGAAAGTTTGATTCTTCCTTCGAAGTGAGTAAATATCTCATCGACCGCCTTGCGGCCCTTGTTGAACTGAACCAGTCGACTTCCCTTGAGTTCGCCGCCCTGTATGCCGTATTTTTTGATTAATGCAGCAACAAACTCTTTCGCTTCTAGGTCATCCGTGGCAATTGATCCGTAAGCGAAATGCTGTTGATTGGGGTGAAGGAGATTGTTTCCCGTGAAACCCGATTCGTCAAAGTAGATGTGCTGCGGCATAGTAGTGATCAGGCTATATGAATATATTTATAGCGTTTTTGTTAGGCGGCGCCGTCAGGCGTCCGCTTGAACGAAGGGGTGGGCGCCTCGTGCTCGGTGGGACGAAGATCGACACTGTAGACATCTCCAACTCGGTAAAGGAAGGCGAGAAGAAACGCCCCCGCTGCCTCGGAGTAGGCGTGAAGCATCATGCGGCTGACTAGGACCGGCTGATTGATCTTCAGTTTGAGCCATGGGCAGTCTGAACAGAGTCGCCTGTCAGCACGGCCGTTGCGATGGGCAATCGCATTTCTGATCTGCTGCAGTTCAAAGAGAGTCTCGCGACAGCCGTCGGGCAACTGGAACGACAACCCAAATGGCTGTAGCAGTGACTCAAATCGCGTGACTCCGCGCTTGAGAGAACTTGCGAGTTCTTGCTCTAGTAATTCCACCAGAAACTGCGCCTGCTCAGCCTTCTGAAGCTGTAGGTACTCTCCAAGCCTGACGCGCAGTTTTTGTACAGCCGGTACATTCAGTGCATCGCGTCGATGCGCGAGCCAAAGCGCGACGAACCCTTTCACAAAGTGTTCCATCCAGCTCCAAAGAGCGACTACGGCAAGTCCATGCAGCACGGGAAAGTCTTTCTCGACTTCTGTACTTGCGAGCTCAGCCTCCTTTTGCGCACGATCCAGCTTTTTCATCGAGTCCGGGTGATCTGAATTGCCTTCGACATCAGCCAATACTTTGACGATTTTTGGCATTCCACGAAAAACGCTGATTCCTCGAGCGCTAATATCCGTGATCTGCATGAGCAGTTCATGCGATTTTAGTGACTCCTTGAAGTGGTCAGTTATCCACTCTGGCAGCTTCTTCGAGCTAATTCCGGTGGATGGGCTCACCGCTTTGCGCTTCGCAGGCATTCGAGGTACCTAACGTCTGACGTGAGGGGCGGCCCAAAGCTCAGCTTTGGGCCGCCCCTCTCGACGGAGTTGTTAGCCAACGTTAGTTCTTGAAGTAGGACACATCGGCGTTCTGGAACCACGAAACTGCTTCTGCAGTATTATCTTTGGCCAGTGCCGTCATCACGTGCGCCAGGCCGCCTATTGCGGCAGAGCGGGTGATTTCGCCGGTTTTATACCAATCGAGTACCTTCTCTAAGAAAGAGTCCATTGCCTTGTGGTCTATTTCTGTCAGATTGCCATTGTTCATTATTTCCTTACTCCCAGTAGTCACCGTTCAACGTTCTTAGCGCGTCATCAAGTGCATCGTCTTCTGTCTAAAAAAGGCGCGCTCGGACAGCCCACATAACTTCCTACGCGATTCACTTGTTGCCAAGTCCAAGCGGTTCCTGACCCTTAGACTCCTCGCTGCAGTAACAGCAAGGCCACGTCCTTGCCTCTGCAACGGATTGCCTCGTTCAGTCTTGCGCCCAGTGTTGTATGCCGTAGAAATTTACTGCGTGCTGCTCCAGTCTGCAAGCATGGCGTCGGTCTCCTGAAAACGTGCGCGCAGTCGAGCCTGCTCGGCTTGGCGGGCTTGGTGACGTTCTTAGAGCGGGCGCCCTTGTGGATGGGTGCGCGATGGGGATGATGCCCGGGCTATCACTCGGTGCTTGCCATCGCGCTGACGCTGGATGCGCCAGTGTTCATGTTGCAGTCGCCAACCCTTATGTTGGTCCGCGTAACGTTTATGTTGGTGGCGCTAACCCTTATGTTGAAGGCCCAATGCTTCATGTTGGTGCGTCAACTGCTTATGTTGAGGACGCTATCGTTTATATCGGGTCGCCTATCGTTCATGTTGGCCGACCTATCGTTAATGTTGAGAGCGCTATCGCTTATGTTGATGACCCAACATAAGCAGTTGACGAGACTATCGTTGATATCGGGCCTCCAACATCGTCGTTGCAGGCGTGCACAGCATCAGTTGCGTCGTGGACTGACACCGGGCGTGTGCCGAGTGCTTGCTGTGGCGGGCCGGGATCGAGGTTTGCGGCCGATGGGGACGGGTGCGGCGTGGAAGAGCAGGGCGCGGACGCGCTGTAGGGGCGACTTCAGTCGCCCATCCGCGGGTTTCGTTGGCGCAGGTGCGTGGGGGGCGCGTGTGGGCGACTGAAGTCGCCCCTACGAGAACCTCGCGGCGGAGGGGGGGGCGCCCGAGGTGCGCCGGGCCGGTTGTGGCCGGCCCGGGTGTTGATTTACTTCTTCAGTGCCTTCGCAAACGCGCTGGCAAGCGACCCGGCCATCGCCGGTTCGCGGTTCTGCTTGGCAACTGCGGCGCGTTGGTTGCCGCGGGGGGCGTCGCGGCGTTCGCCGGCGGGGCGGCTGGTGGTGCCGGGCTGGTCGCCCATGCGCATGGTGAGGGCGATGCGCTTGCGGGGGAGGTCGACCTCCAGCACTTTCACCTTCACCACCTGGCCGGCCTTGACCACGCTGTGGGGGTCTTTCACGAAGCGGTCGGAGAGGGCGGAGACGTGCACGAGGCCGTCCTGGTGCACGCCGATGTCCACGAAGGCGCCAAAGTTGGTGACGTTGGTGACGACGCCTTCGAGGATCATGCCTTCGGAGAGATCCTTCAGCTCTTCGACGCCTTCCTTGAAGCTGGCGGTCTTGAACTCGGGGCGCGGGTCGCGGCCGGGCTTGTCGAGTTCCTTCAGGATGTCCTGCACGGTGGGCAGGCCGAAGCGTTCGTCGGCGTAGCGTTCGGGCTTGAGCTGGCCGATGGCGCGGGAATCGCCCAGCAGCTCGCGCACGCCCTTCTGGATGTCGGCGAGGATGCGTTCGACGACCGGGTAGGCTTCCGGGTGGACGGCCGAGGCATCGAGCGGGTTGGTGCCGTTGGTGATGCGCAGGAAGCCGGCGGCCTGTTCAAAGGTCTTGGGCCCGAGGCGCGGCACCTCCAGCAGCGCGGCGCGGCTGGGGAAGGGGCCGTTGGCGTCGCGGTGGGCGACGATGTTGGCGGCGAGGGTGGGGTTGAGGCCGGAGATGCGGGTGAGCAGCGCGGCCGAGGCCATGTTCACATCCACGCCCACGGCGTTCACGCAGTCCTCGACCACCGAATCCAGCGCGCGGGCGAGGCGGGTCTGGTTGACGTCATGCTGGTACTGGCCGACGCCGATGGATTTGGGGTCGATCTTGACCAGCTCGGCCAGCGGGTCTTGCAGGCGGCGGGCGATGGAGACGGCGCCGCGCAGGCTCACGTCGAGATCGGGGAATTCCTTGGCGGCGAGTTCGGATGCGGAATACACCGAGGCGCCGGCTTCCGACACGACGATCTTGGTCATGTGCAGCTCGGGGCGCAGCTTGATGAGGTCGGCGGCGAGCTTGTCGGTCTCGCGGCTGGCGGTGCCGTTGCCGATGGCGATCAGCGATACCTTGTGCTTCTCGCACAGCTTGGCCAGCGCGTACAGGCTGCCGTCCCAGTCGCGGCGGGGTTCGTGGGGGTAGATCACGCCGGTGTCGAGGAGCTTGCCGGTCTGGTCGACCACGGCCACCTTCACGCCGGTGCGCAGGCCGGGGTCGAGGCCCAGGGTGGCGCGGGGGCCGGCGGGGGCGGCCAGCAGCAGATCCTTGAGGTTGCGGCCGAACACGCGGATGGCTTCTTCTTCGGCCTGCTCGCGCAGGTTGCCCAGGAGTTCAAGCTCCAGGTGCAGGGAGATCTTGACGCTCCAGGCCCAGCGCACGGTTTCGCGCAGCCAGAAATCCGCCGGGCGGCCCTGATCCTTGATGCCGAAGCGGCCGGCGATGCGGGCTTCGCAGGGGTTGGGGCCGGGGGCGGAGCCGTCGGTGGGGTCGGAATCCAACGCCAGTTGCAGGCGCAGGAAGCCTTCGTTACGGCCGCGGAAGAGGGCCAGCGCGCGGTGCGACGGCACGGTGGAGATGGCCTCGCGGAAGTCGAACCAGTCGCGGAACTTGGCGGCGTTGGGGTCGTTCTCCTTGTCGGCGATGACGGTGGAGGCCACCACGCCGTGATCGGCCAGGTATTCGCGGAGCGTGCCCAGCAGCTCGGCGTCTTCGGCAAAGCGCTCCATCAAAATCTGGCGGGCGCCGTCGAGCACCGCGCGGGTGTCGGCAAAGCCGGCTTCCGAGTTGATGTAATTGGCAGCTTCGGTTTCCGGAGTGAGGGTCGGGTCAGCCAGCAGGCCGAGGGCCAGCGGCTCGATGCCGGCTTCGCGGGCGATCTGAGCCTTGGTGCGGCGCTTCTGCTTGAAGGGGAGGTAAAGATCCTCGAGGCGCTGCTTGGTTTCGGCGTTCTCGATGGCTTCGCGCAGCGCCGGGTCGAGCTTGCCCTGTTCGTCGATGCTCGCGATCACCGCGGCGCGGCGTTCTTCCAGCTCGCGCAGGTAGCCCAGGCGCTCTTCGAGGTTGCGCAGCTGGGTGTCGTCCAGGCCGCCGGTGACTTCCTTCCGGTAACGGGCCACGAAGGGCACGGTCGCGCCTTCGTCAAGAAGCTGGACCGCCGCAGAAACCTGGCGGGGTTGTACACCTAACTCGGCGGCAATGCGTTGTTCGATCGGCAGAAGCATGGACGGTTGCTGGCGTGGAAAAAGGGCGCATGGTGCAGAAACCCGGCCGCCGCTGCAAGCCCGTCGCCCGACAACTTTCCGGTAGAATTCGCCGATTATTCGTGCCGTGGGCAGCCCCCACCCGTGCACGCCCCGCCGGCCGTCGTATCCGACGTGCCCGGCCTCGCAGGAGATACACACCCAATGAACCCCCTATTCGCTACGCTGGCAGCGGTGGCGTTCGGTCTGATGGTGGTCGGAAGCGATGTTTCCGCCGCGCCGCAGCCCGCGCACCCGGCCAAGGCCGCAAAGCCTGCCGCGTCCAAGCCGGCCCCCAAGCCGGCCACCCAGAAACCCGTTGCGCAGAAGCCTGCCGCCAAGGCCGTGGCCCAGAAGGCCGCGCCGGCACCCAAGGCCGTTGCCTCCCGCGCGCCGGCCGCCAAGCCGGTGGTGACCAAAGCCGCGCCGACCGCCCGTGGTGGCCGCGCCGCGCCGGTGGTTGCCGCCAAGTCTGCGCCGCAGAAGGCTGCGCCGGTTGCCCGTGGTGCTGCCCGCCAGGCGCCGGTGGCTACACAGAAGAGCCATGGCCGCAACGCGTCGGTCGTCGCCCGTGGTGGCCGCAACGTGGCTGCGCCCGCGCCGGTGGTGCGCGGTCGTGCGCCGGCGGCTGTCGCTGCGCCGTCCCGTCAGCAGATGCAGGTTGAGCCGCCCAGGCCGGCGGTGCGTGCCGAAAGGCCGACGCGTGAAAGCTCCGCCGGGATCGGTCGTGAAGCCTTCACGCCCACCGCGCCCCCGCTGCCTCGTGCCCAGGCGCTGCGCCAGCTCCAGGCGCCCCCGCCGGCACCGCCCGTGGGCCGG
>JAKLLO010000294.1 GCA_023150095.1 Zoogloea sp.
CGACCGCTGGTATCGCCTGGTGCTGGTGAATATCCAGGGTGCGTGGAAGGTGCTGGGGAGTGATTCGTTCAGCTACGGCTGCGGCTGCTGACCCCGGCCCCGCTCCGGTGGGACCGGTCGGGCTGAGCCCCAAAAAAAAAGCGGCCCGAAGGCCGCTTGAAACAACGCTACAACAGGGTTCTTTACGCGCTTACTTCTTGCGTGCCGGAGGCACGTCGGTGCAGCTGCCGTGGGCCACTTCGGCGGCCATGCCGACGGTTTCGCCCAGGGTGGGGTGGGGGTGGATGGTCTTGCCGATATCGACTGCGTCGGCGCCCATCTCGATGGCCAGGCACACTTCGCCGATCATGTCGCCGGCGGACGGGCCGACGATGGTGCCGCCGATGACCCGGTGGGTTTCGGCATCGAAGATCAGCTTGGTGAAGCCGTAGTCGGCGCCGTTGGCGATGGCGCGGCCGCTGGCAGCCCACGGGAACTTGGCGGTTTCCACCTTCTTGCCTTCGGCTTTGGCCTGGGCTTCGGTGTAGCCAACCCATGCCACCTCGGGGTGGGTATAGGCGACGCCCGGGATCACGGTGGCGTCAAATGCTGCCTTGTGGCCGGCAGCGACTTCGGCCGCCACGTGGGCTTCATGCACTGCCTTGTGGGCAAGCATGGGTTGGCCGACAACGTCGCCGATGGCGAAGATGTTGGGCACGTTGGTGCGCATCTGGGCATCGACGGGGATGAAGCCGCGGTCGGTGACGATCACGCCGGCCTTGTCGGCGCCGATCTTCTTGCCGTTGGGCGCACGGCCTGCCGACTGCAGGATCATGTCGTACTTGACGGGCTCGGTGGGGGCACCTTCGCCTTCGAAGGTCACGTAGAGGCCGTCTTCCCGGGCATCCACGCCGACCGTCTTGGTCTTCAGCATGATCTTGTCGAAGCGGTGGGTGTTCTGCTTCTCCCACACCTTCACAGCGTCCCGGTCGGGGCCCTGCATCAGGCCGTCCATCATCTCCACCACATCGACGCGGGCGCCGAGGGAGGAATAGACAGTGGCCATTTCGAGGCCGATGATGCCGCCGCCGATGACCAGCAGCTTGCCGGGCACGAAGCGCAGCTCCAGCGCGCCGGTGGAGTCGACGATGCGCGGGTCACGCGGGATGAAGGGCAGATGCACGGCGGCAGAGCCGGCGGCGATGATGGCCTGCTTGAACTTCACCACCTTCTTGGCGCCGGTCTTGTCCTGGCTGGTGCCGGTGGTTTCTTCGACTTCGATGTGATTCGGGTCGAGGAAGTGACCGTAGCCGCGGATGATGTCCACCTTGCGGCCCTTGGCCATGCCGGCCAGACCACCGGTGAGCTTGCCGACGACCTTTTCCTTGTGGGCGCGCAGCACGTCCACGTCGACGGTGGGCTTGGCGAAGCTGACGCCGGCGGCGCCCATGTGCTCCGCCTCATCCATTACCGCGGCCACGTGCAGCAGGGCCTTGGAGGGGATGCAGCCGACGTTGAGGCACACGCCGCCGAGGGTGGCGTAGCGCTCGATGATGGCGGTCTTGAGACCCAGGTCGGCGGCACGGAAGGCGGCGGAGTAGCCGCCGGGGCCGGCGCCGAGCACGACCATGTCGTACTCCACGTCGGCAGCGCCACCGTGGCTGGCGGCGGCCGGCGCCGCCACCGGCGCAGCGGCAGGGGCAGCAGCCGGGGCTGCCGCAGCGGCCGGAGCCGGGCTGGCGCCCGCACCCTCGGTTTCAACCACGATCAGCACCTTGCCTTCGCCAACGCGGTCACCCAGCGCAACCTTGACTTCCTTGATGATGCCGGTGGCCGACGAGGGCACATCCATGGTGGCCTTGTCGGATTCGAGCGTGGCAATGGCGTCTTCGGCCTTGATGCTGTCGCCGACCTTCACGAACAGCTCGATGACGGGCACGTCGGAAAAATCGCCGATGTCCGGAACCTTGACTTCTACGAGGCTCATGGCGATCTCCTTAGAGCATGACCCGACGGAAGTCGGCCAGCAGTTGGGCGAGGTACACGTTGAAGCGGGTCGCCAGGGCGCCGTCGATCACGCGGTGGTCGGCTGTGAGCGACATGGGCAGGGTGAGGCGCGGCACAAACTGCTTGCCGTCCCAAACCGGCTTCATCACCGACTTGTTGACGCCCAGGATGGCCACTTCCGGCGCATTGACGATGGGGGCGAAGTAGGTGCCACCGATGCCGCCAAGGCTGGAGATGGTGAAGCAGGCGCCGGACATGTCGGCGGGCTTGAGCTTGCCGTCACGGGCCAGCTTGGCCAGGTTGCCCGACTCCGCGGCGATCTCGAACACGCTCTTTTTGTCCGCATCCTTGATGACCGGGACGACCAGGCCGTTGGGGGTGTCGGCCGCGAAGGCGATGTTGAAGTACTTCTTGTAAACCAGGTTGTCGCCATCGAGACTGGTGTTGAACTCGGGGAACTCCTGCAGGGCGCGCACCGAGGCCTTGATGATGAAGGCGAGCATGGTCAGCTTCTTGCCGGACTTCTCGAACTCCTTGTTCATCTGGACGCGGAAGGCTTCCAGGTCGGTGATGTCGGCGTCTTCGTGGTAGGTGACGGCCGGGATCATCGCCCAGTTGCGGGCCAGGTTCTGGCCGGAGATCTTCTTGATGCGC
>JAKLLO010000056.1:0-26444 GCA_023150095.1 Zoogloea sp.
AAGCCTACCTGGGCGTGCTGGTGGACGACCTGATCACCCGCGGCGTCTCCGAGCCCTACCGCATGTTCACCTCCCGCGCCGAATACCGCCTCAGCCTGCGCGAGGACAACGCCGACCTGCGCCTCACCGAAACCGGCCGCAAGCTGGGCCTGGTGGACGACGAGCGCTGGGCCGCCTTCTGCACCAAGCGCGAGGCCATCGAGCGCGAGACCGCGCGCCTCCGCGCAACCTGGGCGACGCCGGTCAAAGTGTCGGCGGAGGCTGCCGAAGCCGTGCTCGGCAAGTCCATCGAACGCGAATACAGCTTCTTCGATCTGCTGCGCCGCCCCAACGTGAGCTACGCCAGCCTGATGACCCTGCCCGGCGCCCCCGAAGCACCCGCAGCCGACCCGCAGGTGGTCGAGCAGCTCGAGATCGCCGCCAAGTACCAGGGCTACATCGACCGCCAGCAGGACGAAGTCGCCCGCCAGCAGGATTCGGAAGCCACCCGCCTGCCGCCGGATCTCGACTACACCACCGTGCGCGGCCTGTCGAAGGAAGTCCAGCTGCGCCTCAACCAGCACAAGCCCGAAACCATCGGCCAGGCCAGCCGCATCCAGGGCATCACCCCGGCGGCCATCAGCCTGCTGCTGGTGTGGCTCAAGCGCGGCGAGCTGGCCCGCGGCCGGGAGCCGAAATCCGCATGAACACCATTCTCGAAAAGGGCATCGCCGCCCTCGGTCTCGATCTGCCTGCCGACGCGCCCGAAAAGCTCCTCGCCTTCGCCCGCCTGCTCATCAAGTGGAACAAGGTGTACAACCTCACCGCGATCCGCGACGAGGCCCAGGTCGTCACCCACCACCTGCTGGATTCCCTCTCCGTGCTGCCGCACATCGCGGGCATCGACCGGCTGGTGGATGTGGGCTCCGGCGGCGGGCTGCCCGGCGTCGTGCTGGCCATCTGCCGGCCCGACCTGCAGGTGGATTCCGTCGAGACGGTGCAGAAAAAAGCCACCTTCCAGAACCAGGCCAAGATCGAGCTCAAGCTGCCCAACTTCCGCGCCCACCACGCGCGCATCGAGGCCTGGCAGCCGCCCTACGCGCCCGACGCCCCGGCCGGCATCATCTCCCGCGCCTTCGCCGATCTGGCCGACTTCGTGAACCTCACCGCCCACCTGGCCGGCCCCGAAACACGCATCCTCGCCATGAAAGGCGTTTATCCCGAGGACGAGATCGCCCGCATTCCCGCCGGTTTCGCGCTGGAACGCAGCCTTCCCCTCGACGTGCCCGGCCTTGGCGCCGAGCGTCACCTCCTCATCGTGAAACGAACCTGAGCATGGCCCGCATCTTCTGCATCGCCAACCAGAAAGGCGGCGTCGGCAAGACGACCACCTGCGTCAATCTGGCCGCCGGCCTCGCCACCGCCGGCCAGCGCGTGCTGCTCATCGACCTCGACCCCCAGGGCAACGCCACCATGGGCAGCGGCATCGACAAGCGCGGCCTCGGCAAGTCGGTCTATCACCTGCTGGTGGGCCTGTGCACCGTGGCCGACGCCCGCGTCCATTCCGAAGCCGGCAAGTACGACCTGATCCCCGCCAACCGCGATCTCGCCGGCGCCGAAGTCGAACTGGTCGGCCTCGCCCGGCGCGAGAACCGGCTGCGCGACGCCCTCGCCCTGCACGCCAGCGAGTACGACTTCATCCTGATCGACTGCCCGCCGTCCCTGTCGCTGCTCACCCTCAACGGGCTGTGCGTGGCCCACGGCGTGATCATCCCGATGCAGTGCGAGTACTACGCCCTCGAAGGCCTGTCCGACCTGGTCAACTCCATCAAGAAGGTTCACGCCAACCTCAACCGCGATCTGTCGATCATCGGCCTCCTGCGGGTGATGTTCGATCCCCGCGTGACGCTGCAGCAGCAGGTCTCGGCCCAGCTCGAAAGCCACTTCGGCGACAAGGTGTTCAAGACCATCGTGCCGCGCAACGTGCGCCTCGCCGAAGCCCCCAGCCACGGCCTGCCCGGCGTGGTGTTCGACCGCAGCGCCAAGGGCGCCCAGGCCTACCTGGCCTTCGCCAAGGAAATGATCGCGCGGATCAAGACTCTCTGACACCCACCATGGCACCTCCCAAACTCAAAGGCCTCGGCCGCGGCCTCGACGCCCTCCTCGCCGCCAACACCGACGACGACGCGAAGAACGAAGGCGAACTCCAGGTGCTGCCCGCCAGCGAACTGTCGCCCGGCAAATACCAGCCGCGCACCCGGATGGACCCGGGCTCGCTGGAAGAGCTCGCCGCCTCGATCAAGTCCCAGGGCGTGATGCAGCCGATCCTGGTGCGCCCCATCGGCGGCCAGTTCGACTCCGAACGCTACGAGATCATTGCCGGCGAACGCCGCTGGCGCGCCGCCCAGATCGCCGGGCTGGTGAGCGTGCCCTGCCTGGTGCGCGCGATCCCCGACGAGGCCGCGCTGGCCATGTCGCTGATCGAGAACATCCAGCGCGAAGACCTCAACCCCCTCGAAGAAGCCGCCGGCATCCAGCGCCTGATCGAGGAATTCGGCATGACCCACCAGCAGGCCGCCGATGCCGTCGGGCGCTCCCGCCCGGCCGCCTCCAACCTGCTGCGCCTGCTGCAGCTGGCCCCGCCGGTGCAGGAGCTGCTGATGGCCGGCGACATCGACATGGGCCACGCCCGCGCGCTGCTGCCGCTGGATGGCGCCGCACAGGTCGGCCTCGCCAACCTGATCGCCGCCCGCGGGCTGTCGGTGCGCGAGGCCGAACGCCTCGTCCAGCACGAACTCAATCCGAAGACCAAAGCCCCCGCACCGGCACCCGACCGGGACATCCTGCGTCTGGAAGAAGAAATCGCCGATCGCCTGGGTGCGACGGTGAAGATCAAGGCCAACAAGAAGGGCGTTGGCGCGGTGACGATCCAGTTCGGCAACCTGGATCAGCTCGACGGCCTGCTCGAAAAGCTGCGCTAGCCGCCTGGGGCCCGCGCCCCGGCGGCCTTTCAGGCCTTCATTCGGATTCGCCGGAGACCGCACCCGCCAGCCGTTGCAACTGGCGGCTCATCGCGCGTTTCTCGGCCTGACGCTTCCCGCCCGTCGATTTGTCGTGAGGCCCGGCCTTGCGCTGCAGGGCCGGCACGACCAGTGGGTTGCGGGGTGATTTCGGCGCGCCGCCCGGCCCTTTGTCGGGGCCGCGGAAAACCAGCTTCTGACGGGTGCCGAGGGTCCGGTTGGCCATGCTTCAGGCGTGGTGATGGGCGGCTTCGGCCGCCGCCACCTCGGCGATGGTCGTCGCCTCGGTGAGGCCGGAGATCTCGGCAAAGCACCCGTCCAGCGGGCAGTTGCGCCCCGGCGGACATCCGTGCTCGATCGCACACTGGCGTTGGGTCTGGTCGGTCAGGACCATCTCACGAACCGCTTCGCAACGGCTGATGGGGGAATCGATGAAGCTCATGGCGTCCTCCCTTTGGTTGATTTCAGTATAGCCAAAGGGTGCGGAATTTCCTTGCCAACAGCAGGGTTTTACATCCCCGCGCGCAAGAGCTTCAGCGCTGAACGACCGAGGGCTTGAGCTTGAGCGTGCCGGCGATCCGCTCGGCAATGGAGCGGGCCTCGATGGCCGACGGGAAAGGCCCGACCCGCAGCCTGAACTTGCCTTCGGAAGCCAGCACCGAGACGGACTCCTTCAGCCACTTGAGCTCGTGCTCGACGAAGCTCTTGAAGTGCTCGGCCGTCCCGGCGGTGCCGAAGGCGCCCAGCTGCAGGAAGACTTCGCTGCCGACCCGCTCGACGGGGCGCGGCGCCGGCGCAGCCACGGAGGCTACAGCGGGTGCCGCTGCGGCCACCGCCACCGGCTCGGCCGGGCGGACGGGTTCGGCTGCCACGACAGGCTCGGACACCGGCGCCGGACGCTGAGCCACGGCCACCGGGGCCTGGGGCGCCGGCGCCTTCGCGCGGCGAATCGGCGGCACCGGGCGGCCCGGCTGCACAAAAGCCACATCTTCGGGCAGCACCAGGGCGATCTCGACGTTGGCGTGCCCCTGGTCGACATAGCCGAGCTTGTAGGCCGCGGCGTACGAGAGGTCGATGATCCGCCCCGGATGGAAGGGTCCGCGATCATTCACCCGCACCACCGCCGAACGGCCGTTGGCGAGGTTGGTCACCCGCACGTAGCTGGGGATCGGCAGGCTCGGATGAGCCGCGGTCATCGCATACATGTCGTAGGGGTCGCCGCTGGAGGTCTTGCGGCCGTGGAACATCTTGCCGTACCAGCTGGCGACGCCTTTTTCGAGGGTCAGGCCATTGCCGGGGGAGATGGATCCCTTGAGGGAGTAATCGCTTTTTTCGACGACGGGCGCCGCAGCAGGCTCTTCGGAGTCGGCAGGCTGCGCGTCAACGGGCAGGCGATCGTTCTTGAACACGCCGTCGGCAAAATGAAAGCGGGCGCCGGGCTTGAGGCCGGAGAGGGTCGCGCTATCGGAGGTGGCATCCGTCGACACGGTGGGCGCACCGATGGCGGGACCACACAGGACGAGGGCGCTACACAAGAGCGCCGGCAGCAGGCCGGCGCGACGGGAGATCGCTACAGGGGGCATGACGCGTTTCCTGTTCGGGCGCGCGCCAGAGCGCACGCGGGTTCAGGCACCTACCCGACGCCGGTGACGCTGGATGCTCATGAGCATCCCGACACCAAGACAAAGGGTAACGAGTGCAGTGCCACCGTAACTGACAAAGGGCAACGGAACGCCCACCACGGGGAGGATTCCGCTCACCATCCCCATGTTCACAAACGCGTAGGTGAAGAAGATCAGCGTGAGCGCGCCAGCGAGAAGGCGCGAGAACAGGGTCGGGGCACCTGCGGCTATAAACAAACCGCGAAAAATCAGACAGATATAGAGTAACACCAGGATCACGGCACCGGCAAGCCCGAATTCCTCGGTGAGCACCGCAAAGATAAAATCTGTGTGTCGCTCGGGCAGGAAGTCCAGATGGGTCTGCGTGCCGTGCCCCCAGCCCTTGCCGAACACCCCGCCGGAACCGATGGCGATGGTGGACTGAATGATGTGGAAGCCCTTGCCGAGGGGATCGGAGGTGGGGTCGAGCAGGGTGCACACCCGGTGCTTCTGGTATTCGCGCATCCCCGGCCATTCCACATCCGGCTGGCAGATGGTGTCGCCCATCACCACGATGGCGGCGATGCCGGCGATACCCACGACAGCCACCGGCAGGATCAGCCGCCAGGTGAGCCCTGCAAAGAACAGCACGTAGAAGCCGGCCGCAGCGACCAGCACGGCGGTGCCCAGATCGGGCTGCTTGGCGATCAGCCCCACCGGCACCAGCAGCAGGGCGCCGGCAATGAAGAAGTCGCGCACCCGCAGCGCGCCCTCCCGCAGCTGGAAATACCAGGCGAGCATCAGCGGCATCGAGATCTTCATCAGTTCGGAGGGCTGGATGCGCGCCACGCCGATGTTGAGCCAGCGCCGGGCGCCTTTCGAGACGTCGCCGAACAGCGCCACCCCGATCAGCAGCAGCACCCCCAGCACGTAGAGCGGCAGCGCGATGCTCATCATGCGCTGGGGCGGGATGCTGGCGGCGACCCACATCACCACGAAGGCCACGCCGATGTTGAGGGCCAGGGTGCCGAGGCGCTCCGGCGAGGCGCTGACCATCACCACCGACGCGAAGCCCAGGATGAGCAGCACGATGATGAGGAGCGGGCCGTCGAGCGGCGCCATCAGGTGGCCCGGCCACTTGCGGGGATCAAAGCGGGAATCAATCACCGGCGCTGTCTCCCGTCGTTCCCTCGGCGCCCGGGTATTCCGGCGCGATGCCGGCCGGGAGCTTCCCGAGGAGGTAGTAATCGAGCACCTGACGGGCGATCGGCGCGGCGGACTCGGCACCGAAGCCGCCGTTTTCGACCAGCACCGCCAGGGCGATGGTGGGCTTGTCGGCCGGCGCAAAGGCGATGAACAGCGCGTGGTCGCGCAGGCGCTCGGCGATCCGTGCGTTGTACTTGGCGCCCTTCAGGGAGAACACCTGGGCCGTGCCGGTCTTGCCGGCGGCCTGATACGGTGCGCCAGCGAAGGCGCGGGTGCCGGTGCCCTCGCGGTTCACCCCGACCATCGCGCGGCGGATGGTGTCCAGATGGTCCTGGCGGATCGGGATGGTCTTGATCGGCTGGGGCTCGATCATCCGGCGCGAGCCGTCCTTGGCGCTCTCGATGTACTTGACCAGGTGGGGCTTGAACATCACCCCGCCCGCCGCCACCGTGGCGGTGGCGTGGGCCAGCTGCAGCATGGTGTAGGAGTTGTAGCCCTGGCCGATGCCGATGGAGATGGTCTCGCCGCCAAACCACTTCTGCTGTTCGGGCTTCTTGAAGCGGCGCTTCTTCCACTCGGGCGACGGCAGCACGCCGCTGCTCTCGCCTTCGATGTCGATGCCGGTGCGGCTGCCAAAACCGAACTGACCAAGCTGGGAGGCGATCAGATCGATCCCCATGTCGTTGGCCAGCCTGTAGTAGTAGGTGTCGCAGGAATGCACGATGGACTTGTACATGTCCACCACCCCGTGGCCGCCGGCCTTGTCGTCGCGGAAGTGGTGGCCGCCGAAGTCGAAGTAACCCGGGTCGACAATCGCCTGGCTGGCGGTGCGCTTGCCGCTCATCAGCGCGGCCAGCGCCATGAAGGGCTTGAAGGTGGAGCCCGGCGGATAGGCGCCGTTGAGGGCGCGATTCACCATCGGGTGGTCGGGCGAGTTGTTGAGCTCGTCCCAGTCCTGCGGGGCGATGCCATCGACGAACAGATTGGGGTCGAAAGTCGGCACCGACACCAGCGCCAGCACGCCGCCGGTGCCCGGCTCGATGGCCACCAGCGCGCCACGACGGTTGCCGAAGGCCTTCTCGACGACCTCCTGCAGCTTGAGATCGACGGTGAGCACCAGATTGTTGCCCGGCGTGGCGGGGGTGCGCCGCAGCGCTCGCACCGCGCGGCCACCGGAATCCACCTCGACCTCCTCGTAGCCGGTCTGGCCGTGGAGTTCGCGCTCATAGCTCTTCTCGAGGCCAGCCTTGCCGATGTGGTCGGTGCCTCGGTAGTTGGCGGTGTCGTCGTTCTCTTCGATGCGCTCCAGATCGCGGTCGTTGATCCGCCCGATGTAGCCGATGATGTGGGAGCCGAACGCGCCCATCGGGTAATCGCGGAACAGCCGCGCCTTGAGCTCGACGCCCGGGAAGCGGTAGCGCTGGGCGATGAAGCGGGCGACCTCCTCGTCGGTGAGGCGATTGCGGATCGGCAGCGACTCGAAGCTCTTGGATTCGTCCATCAGCTTCTTGAGGCGCTTGCGGTCCTTGGGCTGGATGTCGACGAGCCGGGAGAGCTCCTCGATGGTCTGCTCCAGATCAGCCACCCGCGACGGGGTGATCTCCAGCGTGTAGGCCGAGTAGTTGCGGGCCAGCACGGTGCCGTTGCGGTCCATGATGAGGCCGCGGTTGGGCACGATGGGGACCAGCGAGATCCGGTTGTCTTCGGCGCGGGTGGAGTAGTAGTCGTAGCGCACCACCTGCAGGTAGAAGAAGCGCGCCGCCAGCAGCCCGAAGCACACCAGCGCCACCGCGCCGGCCACCGCCAGGCGGGTGCGGAAACGGCCGAGCTCCTGCTCGGGCGTGCGGATCGAGGTCATCGGGCGCCCCCTCCGACCACGACGCCGGCGCGCCCACCGGCAGGCATCAGCAAATCCTTACCCCTCACGCCCCGGCCCCCACTAGATCGGCCGGTTCTCATCCCGCTCCATCGGCTGGTACTGGGGCAGCAGCAGCACGTAGTGCAGGGGAATCCACAGCAGGGCGGCCACGAAGCAGCCGAAGAACATCCACCAGCCGGGGAACTCGGCCCCGGCCATCAGGCGCACGACCACCATCACCACCTGGGACAGGAACAGCAGCGGCAGCACGTGGAGCGCCTGCTCGACCGGCGTGAACCACAGCACCCGCCGCGACAGCTCGTTGGCCGCGTAGGCCAGCAGCACGTAGGAAAACGCGTGCTGCCCCATCGCCGCGCCAACGCCCACGTCGGTCAGCAGGCCCACCACGAAACCGGTGCCGATGCCGATCTTGAGCGGCTCGCGCACGCACCAGAAGGCCAGCACCAGGGCCACGAAATCCGGCACCGCCGGCAGGTGGCCGGTGGGGATGTAGTTGAGGAACAGCGCGATGAAGAGGGTGAGGTACACAAACCACATCTTCACCGGAAGCAGGATGCGGCTCGAACGGTTGGTCGGTTGCATGGCTTACTCCTTCGCCGCCCTGGCCTTGCGACCCTTGCCGCCCTTGCCCTTGTTGATGACTTCGGGCTCCGGCGGCCGCGGCGGCAGGCTTTCGCGGTGGCCCAGCACCAGCACATGGCTGAACTGCTCTACGCCGGCGGCCGGCAGGCAGGGGATGCGGGCGAAGGTCTGGGCCTGGTCGCGCTCGACCCGGGCCACGGTGGCCACCGGCAGGCCGGCCAGGAAAACGCCATCGAGCCCCGAAGTGACGACCTTGTCGCCGGCCTGGATGTCGGCGTTGGCGGCGAGGTAGCGCAGCTCCATCAGGCCGTTGCCCGAGCCGAACAGCACCGCGCGCAGACCGCTGCGCACGATGATCACCGGGATCGCCTGATCCTTGTCGGTGAGGAGCGTGAGTTCGGACTGCATCGGGAAGACGCGGGTGATCTGACCGATCACGCCGGCGTCGTCCACCACCGCCTGCCCCGGTTCGACACCGGCCTGGGCGCCCTTGTCGAGGATCACCTTGCGGGAAAACGGATCTTTCGCGGTGTACATGATCTCGGCCACCACGGATTTGACCGGCTGGCGCTCGCGGGCGTCGAGGAGCGCGCGCAGGTGGCGGTTCTCCTGCTCGATCTGGTCGAGGCGCAGGAGGCGCTCGGCGCCCTGGAGCTGCTTGCTCTTGAGCTCCTTGTTCTCGATCTGCAGGCGCACCAGCGAGGCGAAGTAGTTGGAGGCGTTGCGCACGAAATCCGCCGGCGTGGCGGCCGCCATCTGCAGCGGATAGGCGAGCACCGACAGGCCCTGGCGGAAGGCGTCGAGGTAGCGCAGGTTGAGGTCGGAGACCAGCAGCGCCAGCGAGACGGTCACGAAGAACACGAGCTTGGCCAGCGGCGCAGGCCCGCGTTTGAAGAAGGGAGGAGGCGAATGGCCGACCATCGGATGGGGACGCTCAGGTCGATCGACAAACGGCCGCGCCCGGGACCAGCCCGGGCAGGCGACGCACGCAGGGGAACGGGAGGTTCACTGCGGGCGTCCCGGTCGTTTGCGACGCGTCTTACTCGCTGGTGAAGATGGAGCCGAGCTGGTCCATCTTTTCGAGGGCCATGCCCGAGCCGCGCACCACGCAGGTGAGCGGGTCGTCGGCGACGATCACCGGCAGGCCGGTTTCTTCCATCAGCAGACGGTCCAGGTCGCGCAGCAGCGCGCCGCCGCCGGTGAGGACCATGCCGCGCTCGGCGATGTCGGCGCCCAGCTCGGGCGGGGTTTGTTCCAGCGCAATCTTGACCGCGGAGACGATCTGGTTGAGCGGCTCGGTGAGGGCTTCGAGGATCTCGTTGGACGAGATGGTGAAGGCGCGGGGGATGCCTTCGGCCAGGTTGCGGCCCTTGACTTCCATCTCCTTGACCTCGGAACCCGGGAAGGCCGAGCCGATTTCCTTCTTGATGGATTCGGCGGTGGTTTCGCCGATCAGCATGCCGTAGTTGCGGCGGATGTAATTGACGATGGCTTCGTCGAACTTGTCGCCGCCGACGCGGATCGAACCGGCATACACCATGCCGCCCAGGGAGATCACGCCCACTTCGGTCGTGCCACCGCCGATATCGACGACCATCGAGCCGGTCGCGTCGGCCACCGGCATGCCGGCACCGATCGCCGCGGCCATCGGCTCTTCGATCAGGTAAACGTTGCTGGCACCGGCGCCGAGAGCGGATTCGCGGATCGCGCGGCGTTCGACCTGGGTCGAACCACAGGGCACGCAGATGATGATGCGCGGGCTGGGCGAAAACAGGCGGGTGTCGTGAACCTTCTTGATGAACTGCTTGAGCATCTGCTCGGTCACGGTGAAGTCGGCGATCACGCCGTCTTTCATCGGACGGATGGCAGTGATGTTGCCCGGCGTCTTGCCCAGCATCTGCTTGGCGGACATCCCCACGGCGAGGATGGTTTTCTTGGCGTTCGGGCCGCCCTCGGTGCGGATCGCCACCACGGACGGTTCATCGAGAACGATGCCCTTGCCGCGCACGTAGATCAGGGTGTTGGCGGTGCCAAGGTCGATGGCGAGATCGTTCGAAAAGTAAGAGCGCAGAGAACCAAACATCGGAGAAAAATCCCGGAAAAAGCCGTTGGAAGGGTTGGGGAATTGGGGCAACAGAATCGCTTATGATAACCTACAAACCTTTGTCGTTTAAGCAACTTTGTAAATTGCCATGACACTTTCCGCCGACGAAGTCCGCCACATCGCCAAGCTCGCCCGTCTCGAACTCGCCGACGGCGATCTTGCCGCCACCCAGGCCAAACTCAACGGCATCTTCGGCCTGATCGAGGAAATGCAGGCGGTGAACACCGACGGGGTCGAGCCCATGAGCCATCCCCAGGAGCTCGCCCAGCGCCTGCGCGAAGACGCCGTCAGCGAGACCGACCGGCGCGCCGCCTACCAGGCCATCGCGCCCCAGACCGAAGCCGGGCTGTACCTCGTGCCCAAGGTCATCGAGTAAGCCGCCACCCATCCCGATTCCCGCGGCCAGCCCCGGCTGCCGCCTCACTTTGCACCCCGCACCATGATCGACTCCAGCCTCAAGGACATCGCCGCCGCCCTTCGCGCGAAGCGCGTCTCCGCCGTCGAACTCGCCACTGAAAGCCTCGCCCGCATCGAGGCCGGCAACGGGCGCATCAACGCCTTCGTCACCACCTGCCGCGACAGTGCCCTGAAAGCCGCAGCCGAGGCCGACGCGCGCATCGCCGCCGGCACCGCCGGCCCGCTCACCGGCATCCCCCTCGCCCACAAGGACGTGTTCTGCACCGAAGGCGTGCTCACCACCTGCGGCTCGAAGATGCTCGCCAACTTCGTCTCGCCCTACGACGCCCACGTGGTCAGCCTGCTCAAGCAGGCCGGCGCGGTGATGGTCGGCAAGACCAACATGGACGAGTTCGCGATGGGCTCCTCCAACGAGAACTCCCACTCCGGCCCCACCCGCAACCCGTGGAACCTTGATTGCGTGCCCGGCGGCTCGTCCGGCGGCTCGGCGGCGGCGATCGCGGCGCGCATGGTGCCCATCGCCACCGGCACCGACACCGGCGGCTCGGTGCGCCAGCCCGCCTCGTTCTGCGGCGTCACCGGCATCAAGCCCACCTACGGCACGGTGTCGCGCTACGGCATGATCGCCTACGCCTCGTCGCTGGATCAGGGCGGCGCCTTTGCCCGCTCGGCAGAAGACTGCGCGCTGCTGCTGTCCGCAATGACCGGCCACGACCCGCGGGATTCCACCAGCCTCGAGCGCGACGCCGAAGACTACAGCCGTGATCTGGACAAACCCCTCGCCGGCCTGCGCATCGGCCTGCCGAAGGAGTTCTTCGCCGACGGCATGGACGACGACGTGCGCGCCGCGGTCGAGGCGGCGCTGGCCGAATACCGCAAGCTCGGCGCCACCACCGTCGAGGTGAGCCTGCCCAACGCCCGGCTGGCGATCCCCGCCTACTACGTGATCGCCCCGGCCGAAGCCAGCTCCAACCTCAGCCGCTTCGACGGCGTGCGCTACGGCCACCGCGCCGCCGAGTACACCGACCTCAACGACATGTACTGCAAGAGCCGCGCCCAGGGCTTCGGCGCCGAGGTCAAGCGACGCATCCTGGTGGGCACCTACGTGCTCTCCCACGGCTACTACGACGCCTACTACATCAAGGCGCAAAAGCTGCGCCGCCTGATCGCCAACGATTTCGCCGCCGCCTTCCAGCAGTGCGACGTGATCGCCGGCCCCACCGCGCCGACCACCGCCTACGCGCTGGGCGCCAAGACCGACGATCCGGTGCAGATGTACCTCGGCGACATCTACACCGTGGCCGTCAACCTCGCCGGTCTGCCCGGCCTGTCGCACCCGGCCGGCTTCGGCAAGGGCGGCCTGCCGGTGGGCCTGCAGCTGATCGGCAACTACTTCGGCGAAGCCCGCCTGCTGGGCGTCGCCCACCAGTTCCAGCAAGCCACCGACTGGCACGCCCGGGCGCCGCAGGCCTGAAACCCGCGATGAAGCTGATCCAGCGCGCGCTCCTCGCCGTGGTGCTCGCCGCCCTCGCCGGCTGCGGCACCCTCGACCTGCCGTCCCTCGGCCGCCCCGCGGACGGCGGCGGCACGGGCGGCGGCATCGTCGAGCGGCCCGCCACGGGCGCCAGCGGAAAGCTCAAGCCCATGCCGCTGCGCACCTTCTCGGTGAGCACGCAATGCAAGTTCAAGGACGAGGCCGGCAACTTCGGCAGCGCCACCGTCGAGGTGGTCAACTCCAAGGTCAATGCCTTCAAGGCCGAAGTGACGATGCCCAAGCGCGGCACCTGCCGCTACGACCTCGCCCAGTTCCGCCAGACCCAGGCCCTGCCCTCCGTCGAACTCGCCGGCGCGCGGGACTGCCGAATCCACATGTGGGAACAGGGCGAGCAGATCACCGTCGCCTTCGCCAACTGCCACAACCTGTGCAGCCCGGCCAGCGCCAACGACTACGTGTGGCCGCTCCTGATCGACAAGAGCACCGGCCACTGCGACTGAACGAACGACACCAAATCTAGAGAGCCACCATGAGCAGAACCGACTGGGAAGTCGTCATCGGGCTGGAAGTTCACTCCCAGCTCAACACCCAATCCAAGATCTTCTCCGGCGCCAGCATCGCGTTTGGCGCCGAACCCAACGTGCAGGCCTGCGCGGTGGATATCGCCCTGCCCGGCGTGCTGCCGGTGCTCAACAAGGGCGCCGTCGAGCGGGCGATCCGCTTCGGCCTCGCGGTGGGTGCCACCGTGTCGCCCAAGAGCATCTTCGCCCGCAAGAACTACTTCTACCCGGATCTCCCCAAGGGCTACCAGATCAGCCAGTTCGAGCTCCCCGTCGTCCAGGGCGGCCACCTCGACCTGCTGGTGCCGGACGGCAAGGGCGGCCACTACGAGAAGCGCGTCAATCTCACCCGCGCCCACCTTGAAGAAGACGCCGGCAAGAGCCTCCACGAAGACTTCCACGGCATGACCGGCATCGACCTCAACCGCGCCGGCACGCCGCTGCTCGAGATCGTCTCCGAGCCCGACATGCGCTCGTCCGCCGAGGCCGTGGCCTACGCCAAGGCGCTCCACGCCCTGGTGCGCTGGATCGACATCTGCGACGGCAACATGCAGGAAGGCTCCTTCCGCTGCGACGCCAACGTCTCGGTGCGCCCCCGCGGCCAGGCCGAGTTCGGCACCCGCCGCGAGATCAAGAACCTCAACAGCTTCCGCTTCCTGCAGCAGGCCATCGACTACGAGATCCAGTGGCAGATCGATCTCATCGAGGACGGCGGCAAGGTCCAGCAGGCCACCGTGCTGTTCGACCCGGACACCGGCGAAACCCGCGCCATGCGCAGCAAGGAAGACGCCCACGACTACCGCTACTTCCCCGATCCCGACCTGCTGCCGCTGGTCATCGGCGCCGACTGGATCGACCGCGTGAAGGGCGAGATGCCCGAGCTGCCCGCCGCCCTGTCGGCCCGCTTCCAGGGCGAATACGGCCTCTCCGCCTACGACGCGACGACGCTGACCGCCAGCCGCGAGACCGCCCAGTTCTACGTGGATGCCGTCGCCGCCGCCGGCGCCGCCAACGCCAAGACCTGCGCCAACTGGGTGATGGGTGACCTCGCCGCGCGCCTCAACAAGGCCGAGCTGGACATCACCGAAAGTCCGGTGAGCGCCGCGCAGCTCGCCGGCCTCGTCGCCCGCATCGCCGACAACACCATCTCCAACGCCATCGCGAAAAAGGTGTTTGAGGCACTGTGGAACAAGGAAGGCGAATCGGCCGACGCGATCATCGACGCCCAAGGCCTCAAGCAGGTCACCGACACCGGCGCCATCGAGGCGATCATCGACGAGGTGCTCGCCGCCAACCAGAAGTCCGTCGAGGAATTCCGCGCCGGCAAGGAAAAGGCCTTCAACGCGCTGGTCGGCCAGTGCATGAAAGCCAGCAAGGGCAAGGCCAACCCGGCGCAGGTGAATGAGTTGTTGAAGAAGAAGCTGGGCTGAGTTTCGCCCTGCTCCCCGGGCTCGGTATTCGTCTGCCGGGCCTGGGTGATCCCTTCGACCCCGGCCTCGGCCGGGGTTTGTTTTTTGCGGCTTCGATTGGCTGGGATTGGCCGGGTCCCGGCCCGGCGGCCGGCCTACTTTCTTGCTTCGCCAAGAAAGTAGGCAAAGAAGGCGACCCGGCTTCACCGGTCGGCCGCTGGCCGACTCCCCTGCGCTGCTCGCAACAGGCGGCCGGCGCAGAACTCGCCCTTCGGGCTCAAACAGCTGCGCCGGAAGGCCCCGCCCGTCGCTGTGCTGCTCGGCGGTTCAGACGGGCTTTTCGGAATCACCGCAAGTTTACTGGTTGGGTTGTGTGGTCGGGGAGTTTGGAAGCAAGACGCTCAGTCGGGTAGGTCGGGTTAGCCCGCCAGGGCGTAACCCGACGTTCCATTTCCCGTCGGCATGTGCCGTTGTTCGCCGTAACTTCCCTCGCGACGCTTCACCGTTTTTTGATCCAGCCGCGTATCGCAGCCCGCTGTGCGATGTCGGGTTACGCTGCGCTAACCCGACCTACCCGGGCTAGAGCTCCGCTAGACAAAAGACCCAAGCCCCACCAGAAAAGGCTCAATGATTCCGAAAAGCCCGTCTGAACCGCCGAGCAGCGGAGAAGTGGGCGGGGCCTTCCGGCGCGGCTGTCTGAGCCGGCAACGCCGGCGAGTTCCGCGCCGGCCGCCCACTTCGAGCAGCGCAGGGGAGTCGTTCGCGCAGCGGACGACCGGTGAAGCCGGGTCGCCTTTCTTGCTTACTTCTTTGGCGAAGCAAAGAAGTAAGTCGCCCGCCGGGGCGAGTCCCGGCCAATCCCTGCCAAACGAAGGCACGCCCCACCGTTCAAACTTCAACAAACACCGCGGACTTAAAATCCGCCGTGCCCGTCAAACCGCACTTCAAAGCCCAAAACCTCACCCCTCAAAATACGGCAACAACGCCTTCGCTGCCTCGATCCGATGATCCGCACTCGCCCCCGGGTCATTCATCACCGCCATCAGAAAACTCTTCGGATCGACAAACCCGCTCCCCACCGCCAGCCCGACATGCGGCGCCGAGCCAGGCGCGACGGGCGGTTCCATCACCAGCCCCGCCACCGGCCCGCGAGGTGCCGGCACCACCGGGCCGCCGGGTTCGAGCACCGTCATCGCCCGCCCGAAATCCGCCGCGCCGATCGACTTGAAGCCGGCCAGCAGGTCGGCCTGACGCTCGGGGCTGGGGGCCATGTCGAGCCAGGTCTCGTCGGCGAACATGCCGCCCATCGCCGGGTCGATGAAGGCCGTCCAGCGGCCGTCGCCCGCCGCCTGGGCCGGGGCGAGGGGCACCAGCCGCGCCGATGACGACGGCAGCAGGCTCACCTGCGCCGCCGGCACGTCGGCCAGGAAGCGCGCCTGCAGGCCGGCGAGGAAGGCCTCGGCCCGATCCAGCGGCACCGGGTCGGCCAGCGAGAACCACACCCGGAAGCCCGCATCGCCGGCCACCGACACCGCCGGCGCGGGCAGCTCCAGTTCGTTCACCACGCCTTCGCACAGGGCCGCCACTGGCGCCCAGCCGGCGGCCGGCGCGACGCCGATCACCATCGTCCACACCCGCGCGTCCGGGCTCACCAGATCAAGGGCGAAGCCCGTCTCGGGCAGCGGGTCGGGCAGATTCTGCCCGGGCCGACCAAACAGGCGCTGCAGTTCGGCAATCAGGGAATGCATGCTCATCCTCCTTCAGACACATTTACGGGGCGCAATTTACAAGCGCGCCCCCGGCTTGCAAAGGCCGCCGCCGGCATTCGCCCCACGCATGCAAGCCATGCCGACGAATCGTTTGAAGCCACCGGGGCCAGCCCCTACCATTTCTTCCATCGAATCAACGCCCCCGGGCAGCCCCATGGACCCGAACACCCCAACCGCCCAGCCGATCTCCTTCACCGCCAGCGACGGCTACCTGCTGCGCGGCTTCTGCTGGCGCCACCCGGATGCCGACGCCCGCCGGCCGGTGGTCATCATCAACCCCGCCACCTCGGTGCGCTGCCGCTATTACGCGCGCTTCGCGGCCTTCCTGCACCGCCACGGCTTTGACGTGCTGAGCTACGACTACCGGGGCATCGGCGAATCGCGCCCGGCGCGGATGCGCCACTTCGAGGCCGGCTGGATCGACTGGGGCCGGCTCGACTTTGAAGCCGCGCTGCAGTACGCCTTCGCGCAGTTTCCCGGCCAGCCGGTGCAGGTGGTGGCCCACAGCGTCGGCGGCTTTCTGATCGGGCTGGCCGAATCCAGCCACCGGGTGTCGCGGGTGTTCAGCATGGGCGCCCAGTACGCCTACTGGCGCGATTACGCCCCCGCCCGCCGGGCCGGGCTGCTCTTCAAGTGGCACGTGGTGATGCCGGCCCTCACCGCCGTCTTCGGCTACTTTCCCGGCGGCAGGCTGGGCTGGCTGGAGGACACGCCCAAAGGCGTGGTGCGCGACTGGATCGCCCGCCATCCGCGCTTCGAGGACAACTGGCGCCGCGGCGGCGCCCGCGTGCTGCCCGACGCCGAGCGCGACGAGCTCGTGCGCCGCTTTGCCGCCGTGCGCGCCGACACCCTCGCCCTCAGCGTGTCCGACGACGAGTTCGGCACCACCTCGGCCATCCAGCGCCTGCTCGGCTACTACCGCAGCAGCCCGCGCACCCACCTGCACCTGCGCCCCGAGGCCATCGGGCAGACGGCCATCGGCCACTTCGCGTTCTTCCACAGCCGCTTTGAGCACGACCTGTGGAAGATCCCCCTCGAATGGCTCCGCCACGGCCGTCTGCCGCAGGCGCCGAAGGGCGAGGTGAGTACGCTGAAAGCCGAATGCACGACGCCCGCGGGCGGCTGAAGCCGCCCCCACAGGGGGCGCCGCTGTCTCGACAGCCTTGCCGGCCCTCCGCCTTTCGTAGGGGCGACTTCAGTCGCCCAGCCACGGGTTCAGCAACCCAAACGCCCGGCCTCTTCCCGAATCCACTCAACCACCGCCGCCACCTCCAACCGCATCGACGCCTCCGCCCGCAGCAGCCAGAAGGCGTGCTCGGGGTGCGGCCCCGGCTGGGGGATCGCCAGCCGAACCAGCCGGCCGTCCGCCAGCATCGGCGACACCAGCGGCAGGCGCCCCAGCGCGATGCCCTGCCCCGCCACCGCCGCGTGGGCGAGCTGGTCATACACGTTGAAGCGCAGCACGCCGCGGGGCTTGACGCCTTCCCAGCCGAAGCGCGCCAGCCATTCGCTCCACTGCAGCCAGGGCCGGAAGGGGCCGTCGAATTCCAGCAGCACCTGCCCGGCCAGCACCTCGGGCGAATCCAGCGCGGTGAGGCCCAGCGACGGATGCGCCACCGGCACGATGGATTCCTCCAGCAGCAGCTCGGCGCCCTCCGGCATGGTGCCCGGCGCGCCATAGCGGATCGCCAGGTCGATGCCCTCGGCCTTCAGGTCCACCGCCCGGCTGTTGGCCGACACCCGCACTTCGATGTCCGGGTGGCGCGCCAGAAAGTTGCCCAGCCGCGGCATCAGCCACAGCCCGGTGAGGCCCATGGTCGAGGTGATCGTCACCATGCGCCGGCCGGTGGGGCCTTTCAGTTCGCCCACCACGTCCTGTAGCTGCTGCACGGCGCTGTCGGCGCTGCGGAACAGGCGCTCGCCCTCCGGCGTGAAGGCGATGGAGCGGTGCCCGCGCACCAGCAGCTTGAGGCCCAGGGCTTCCTCCAGCGCGTGGATCTGCCGGCTCACCGCCGACTGGGTGACGCACAGATCCTGCGCTGCGAGGGTGATGCTCATCCGCCGCCCCACCGCCACAAAACCGCGGACGAGATCCAGCGAAGGAAGCCGAACAAGGGGCGCAGACATTCCGATTCCTCATCCCAGTTGATCCGAAAACTCGTTTGAGCCGGCAGCCACGCCCTGCTTTAATGGAAACACGGCGCCAACCCGGTGTCATTGTGGATTCATCAACGGAATGCGAGCAAGCATCATGGCAGATCACCCCAAGCCCGGGCCCGCGTGGCTCGCCAACCCCTGGCTCCTCGTCGTCGCCGGCGGACTCATCATGGGGATGGGCCTTGGCGTGCGCCACGCCCAGGGCATCTTCCAGCTGCCCATCGTGCTCGACCGGGGCTGGTCCCGCGAGGCCTTCGGCTTCGCCATCGCCCTGCAGAACCTCATCTGGGGCATCGCCCAGCCCTTCACCGGGATGATCGCCGACCGCTTCGGCTCGCGCCGGGTGCTGGCTGGCGGGCTGCTGTGCTACGCAGTAGGCCTGCTGGCGATGGCCCGGGCCGACAGCCCGGCCGCCTTCACCCTGTCGGCCGGGCTGGCCGTGGGCGTGGCGCTGTCGGGCACCGCCTTCGGGGTGGTGTATGGCGCGATCAGCCGCCTGATGCCGGCCGAGCGGCGCAGCTGGGCGCTGGGGGTGACCGGCGCCATCGGCGGGCTCGGGCAATTCGTGCTGGTGCCGGCCTCGCAAGGGCTGATCGAAGGGCTCGGCTGGGCCGGCGCGCTGGTGGCGCTGGGCATCGCCTGCGCGGTGCTGCTCCCCTGCGCCATCCCGCTCAACGACCGGCCCGCCGCCCACGCCGCGCGCCAGAGCCTCTCCGCCGCGCTGCGCGAGGCCTTCGCCCACCGGGGTTTCCTGCTGCTGGTGGCGGGCTTCTTCGCCTGCGGCTTCCAGCTCGCCTTCATCGCCTCGCACCTGCCGGCCTACCTCATCGACAAGGGCCTCACCGGCAACCACGCGGTGGCCGGGCTGGCGATCATCGCGCTGGCCAACGTGGCCGGCACCTATGTGTGCGGCTGGCTGGGCGGCATGGCCCGGCGCAAGCAGCTCCTGGCCGGCATCTACCTGCTGCGCGCCGCCGCGATGGCCGCCTTCGTGCTGCTGCCGGTCAGCCCCGCCAGCCTGTATGGGTTCTGCGCGGTGATGGGCTTCATCTGGCTCGGCACCGTGCCGCTGACCAGCGGCATCGTGTCGCAAGTCTTTGGCGTGCAGTACATCACCACGCTGTTCGGCTTCGTGTTCTTCGGCCACCAGCTGGGCGCGTTCTTTGGCGTGTGGCTGGGCGGCTACGTGTTCGACGCCACCGGCTCCTACAGCCTGATCTGGCTGGTGAGCATCGGGCTCGGGGTGGTCGCCGCCCTGCTCCACTGGCCCATCGACGACCGCGAGATCGTCCGCCCCGCGCCGGCCACGCCATGAAGCTGCTGCCCATCCTCACCGCGCTGCTTCTCGCCGCGATGATCGCCCTGGCCTTCAACGGCTGGACCAACCCGGCCCACGTCCTCAACCTCGTCGCCGGCCTGGCCTTCTGCCAGTAGCCGGCGCCCACAAGGAGGCTCCGCCATGAAAACCCTGCCCGCCCCGCCCCCGGATTTCACCCTGCCGGCAGCAGGCTTCCTCGCCCACTGGATCGCCACCCTGCGCGCCTGCTTCCATCGCCCGCCGGCCGACGACTACCCCCTCACCGCCGCAGCGCTTGCGGACATGGGCCTCAGCGAAGCCGACCTGACGGCGATCCGCAGCGGGGCCTTCGACAAGGACGGGACGCGCCGGGAGCGTTAGCCCCGCGCCGGGCCGCGCCGGGCCGCGCCCCAAAAACACAACGGGCGAGGATGCCCCCGCCCGTTACTCGCCGACCGCCAGCCCCAATCAGACCGGCGGGTGATGCTCGTCCCCATGCCCCGACCGCGGCCGGGCCATCGTCTGCTGCAGCACCGACAGCCCGACCGCCTCCTCCTGCTGCTGCATCAGCGAATAACCTTCCAGGGCCGCCGTCATGATGTCGCTGCCCAGCATGAGCTGGGTTTCGTCCAGCCTCGCCAGCGCCGCCTTCAGGCGCGACATCCGCGGCCGCAGCACATCGAAAGCGGTCAGATCGTCATGCAACTCGGTCAGACCAAAGGGCGCCGGAAGAATCTCCCGGTTGAACTCCAGCAACATCGCCGCCTGACGGCAGAACTGCTCCGACCGCTCGCTCATGGGAGTCAGCCGCGTCGCCTCCTCCGCCGACAGGGCCCGCAGCGGCTTCACGAAACGTTCGATGGCCTCCAGCGCATCGTCAAACGCGGCAACATCGGCCGCAGTGAGCAGGAGTGAGCTGAGGTGCAAGGTCATCGAGGCGTCTCCGGTGGACGTGGTTGAGGAAGCAATCTGCGCCGGGCATGTTACAGCAATAGCCTCACGTCATTTTGATGTAACACAAAGCGGATGTACCCGTTCAGAACGGGGCGAAGCCCATCACGCCGCGGCATCCCCCCGCCCCCCGAACCCCTCCCCCAGCCACTCCAGCAGCGCCTTGATCCGTGCCGGCTGGTAGCGCCGGCTCGGATAGGCCACGTACAGCGGGGTGCGGTCGTAGATGGCGTCGGGGAAGAGGTCGATGAGGCGGCCGGCGTCGAGATCGGCCTGCACGTCGATGCGGGATTTGTAGGCGATGCCGTGGCCGTCCGCCGCCCATTTGCGGACGAGGGCGCCGTCGTCGGCGGCGCGGTCGCCGGTCACGGTGATCTCCCGGTGCTGGCCGTGGTGGAACAGGCGCCAGCGGTTGAACAGCTCGCCGTTGCGGTAGAAGCAGATGCAGTTGCGCCGGGTGAGTTCTTCAAAGCTTTGCGGATGGCCGTGGCGGGCGAGGTAGTCGGGCGAGGCGACCAGCACGCGGCCGTTGTCGCACAGCTTGCGGCCGACGAGGCCGGAATCCTCGCTGAGGCCGTAGCGCAGCACCAGATCGATGGGGTTGCGGTAGAGGTCGATGAGGCCGTCGGAGAGGTGCATCACCAGCCGCACGTTGGGGTGGCGCTGGCGGAAGGGTTCGAGCAGGGTATCGAGCCGGTCGCGGC
The DNA here is from genome assembly GCA_023150095.1 of Zoogloea sp. Lineage (GTDB taxonomy): Bacteria > Pseudomonadota > Gammaproteobacteria > Burkholderiales > Rhodocyclaceae > Zoogloea. The sequence continues at coordinate 21,131 of JAKLLO010000056.1, forward strand.
CCAGGTCGGAAGGCGCGCCCAGGTGGATGTCGCCGGAGAGCTGCTCGCGGCCCTGGCGCAGCGCCGAGAGGCCTTCTTCGAGCGCCAGCTGGGATTGCTGGCAGTAGGCGAGGAAGGTCTCGCCGGCCTGGGTGAGCCGCAGGGAGCGGGTGGAGCGCTCGATGAGCTGGCTGTCGACCCGCTGTTCGAGCCGTTTGATGGCGGCGCTGGCAGCGGCGGGGCTCATGCCCACGGCGCGGCCGGCGGCGCTGATGTTGCCGAGTTCGGCCACACGGATGAAGAGTTGCACGTCGGGCAGGTGGAGCATCTTCAAATCTCGTTTGATATTGCGTCAAAGGATAGACCAATTATCAAAGGAGATCGCCCACCCTAGACTTCGGGCCATGTTCCCGAACTGCCTGCTGCCATCATGACTTCTCCGCTTTTCGAGCCGACCCGCGTCGGCAAGCTGTCCCTCCCCAACCGCATCGTGATGCCGCCCCTCACCCGCGCCCGGGCGGCCCAGCCGGGCAACGTGCCCACCGCGATGAACGCCGCCTACTACGCCCAGCGGGCGAGCGCCGGGCTGATCATCGCCGAGGCCACCGACATCTCGGCGGACGCCAAGGGCTATTCGCTCACCCCGGGCATCCACAGCGCGGCCCAGATCGCCGGCTGGCAGCTCGTCACCGACGCGGTGCATCGCCAGGGCGGGCGCATCTTCCTGCAGATCTGGCATTGCGGCCGGATGTCCCACCCGGATTTCCACGGCGGCGAACTGCCGGTGGCGCCGTCGGCGGTGGCCTTCGCGGGCCAGATCTGGAAGGCCGGCGAGTACGGCCAGGGCGGCATGGTGGCGTGCCCGACGCCCCGCGCGCTGGAAACCAGCGAAATCGCCGGCATCGTGGCGGATTTCCGTCAGGCCGCCCTCAACGCCATCGAGGCCGGCTTTGACGGGGTGGAGATCCACGCCGCCAACGGCTACCTGATCGACCAGTTCCTGCGCAGCACCGCCAACCAGCGCAGCGACGCCTACGGCGGCAGCCGCAAGAACCGCCTGCGCTTTCTGCTGGAAGTGACCGACGCGGTGGTGGACGCCATCGGCCCATCGCGCACCGGCGTGCGCCTGTCGCCGCGCAACCGGGCCAACGGCATGGACTGCACCGACAGCCTCACCACCGCCCTCCACGCCGCCGCACGGCTGGCCGAGCGGGGCGTGGCCTACCTGCACGTGAACGAGCCCGGCGACGACTGCCCGGAAGCCACCGAGGTGCGCCAGCAGCTGCGCGCGGCCTTCCCCGGCCCGATCATCGTGGCCGGCGGCTACACCAAAGATCGCGCCGACGCGGTACTGGCCAGCGGCGACGCGGACCTGGTGGCCTTCGGTCGGCCCTTCATCGCCAACCCGGATCTGCCCGCCCGCCTGCAGCGCGGCTGGCCCCTCAACACGCCGGAGCCCGCCACCTTCTTCGGCGGCGACGCCCGCGGCTACATCGACTACCCCACCCACACCGCCCTCGAGGAGCAGCCCGCATGAAAGCCGTCGGCTACCAGCAACCCGGCGCCATCGACCGCGCCGACGCCCTGATCGACATCGAGATCGCCCGCCCCGTGCCCACCGGCCGCGACCTGCTGGTGGAGGTGCAGGCGATCGCGGTGAATCCGGTGGATACCAAGGTGCGCAGGAGCGCCGCCCCGCCCGAGGGCGAATACAAGGTGCTGGGCTACGACGCGGTGGGCATCGTCCGCGAGACGGGGCCGGACGCGACCCTGTTCCGCCCCGGCGACGCGGTGTGGTACGCCGGTGCCATCGACCGCGCCGGCAGCAATGCCGAGTTCCAGCTGGTGGATGAGCGCCTCGTCGGCCGCAAGCCGGCCAGCCTTTCCCCGGCCGACGCCGCGGCGCTGCCGCTCACCGGCATCACCGCGTGGGAGCTGCTGTTCGACCGCCTGAAGGTGCCGCTGGCCGGTGAAGGCCGGCCCGGCACGCTGCTGATCGTCGGCGCCGCCGGCGGAGTGGGCTCGATCCTGATCCAGCTGGCCCGCCAGCGCACCGGGCTCACGGTGGTCGGCACCGCGTCGCGCCCGGAGAGCCGGGACTGGGCGCTGCAGCTGGGCGCCCACCACGTGATCGACCACCGCCAGCCCTTCGCGCCGCAAATCGACGCGCTCGGCGTGCCGCCGGTGGATTACGCCATCAGCCTGACCCACACCGACCAGCACTTCGCGCAGCTGGTGGAAGCCCTCGCGCCCCAGGGCAAGCTGGCCCTGATCGACGACCCGGAGCCCATCGACGTGCGCCTGATGAAGCGCAAGAGCCTGAGCCTGCACTGGGAGCTGATGTTCACCCGGTCGCTGTTCCACACCGACGACATGGACGCCCAGCACCGCCTGCTGAACGCCCTCGCCGATCTGGTGGATCAGGGCGCGATCCGCAGCACGGTGCAGGCGAAGCTCGGCCCGATCTGCGCGGCCAACCTGCGCAAGGCCCACCAGCTACTGGAAAGCGGCAAGTCGGTGGGCAAGATCGTGCTGGAAGGGTTTGCGTAAGCACCGCGCCCTGGCACGGCCTGTAGGGGCGACTTCAGTCGCCCACGAACGCCCCGCCAGGCACCGCCGATGGACCAACCCGCGGATGGGCGACTGAAGTCGCCCCTACAACACTTCGGCAAGACGCTCACGAAAGCCGTCGCGCCTACTGCGACGGCTTCACCGAGCCCCGCCGCAGCCAGCGCAGGATGGTGGTGAACAGCCGGTCGGGCTCGACAGGCTTGGAGAGGAAGTCGTCCATCCCCGCGGCCATGCACTGGGCGCGGTCCTCGGCGAAGGCGTTGGCGGTCATCGCGACGATGGGCACGGTTTCGCGGCCGGGCAGCAGACGGATCCGGCGGGTGGCCTCGAGGCCGTCCATCTCGGGCATCTGCATGTCCATCAGGATCAGGTCGAAGGGCGCTTCGCGGAGCATGTCCACCGCCACCGCGCCATTGCCGGCGATCGCCACGTCCAGCCCCACGTCGAGCAGGAACAGGCGGGCGACCTCCTGGTTGACCGGTTCGTCTTCGACCAGCAGCACATGGGCGCCCGCGAAATCCCGGCGCAGGATCATGTCGGCCTGACCGGCCTCGGAGGGCAGCCCGGACTGGGTATTCACCGAGCGCCCCACCCCGACCCAGGCGGTGAACCAGAAAGTGCTGCCAACCCCCCGCGTGCTCTCGGCCCCGGCCTCGCCGCCCATCAGCTCGGCCAGGCGCCGGGTGATCGCCAGCCCGAGGCCGGTGCCACCATATTTGCGGGTGTTCGAGGCATCGCCCTGCTCGAAGGCGCCGAACAGCTTGGGCAGCACTTCGGGGGGCACGCCCACGCCGCTGTCGCGCACCTCGACCCGCAGCTTGACGCGCCCGTCGCGCCGTTCGAGCACCCGGGCGCCCAGGGAGACCGTGCCCTGCTCGGTGAATTTGACCGCGTTGCTGGCGAGGTTGAGGATCGCCTGGGTGAAGCGGGTGGCGTCGCCGCGGACGAGCGTGGGCAGGCTCTCGATGTTGAGCTCCATCCGCAGGCCCTTGGCGCTGACCCGCTCGTTGAGCATCGAGGCGACGCCCGAGACGATGTTGTCGAGGGCGAACTCGCTGTCTTCGAGCAGGAACTTCTCGGCCTCGATCTTGGAGAGATCGAGGATGTCGTTGATGACGCCGAGCAGATGCTGGGCGGCGCTGTCGATCTTGTCGAGCTGCTCGGCCTGCTGGGCGCTGACGCCCTCGCGCCGCATGATGTGGGCCATGCCCAGCACGGCATTGAGGGGCGTGCGGATCTCGTGGCTCATGTTGGCGAGGAAGGCGCTCTTGGCGCGGCTGGCGCTCTCGGCGGCATCCTTGGCCAGGGCCAGCTCGCGGGTGCGCTCCTCGACCAGGCTCTCCAGGTGCAGGCGGTAGCGTTCGAGCTCCTGCTCGATGCGCTTCTCCTCGGTGATCTCCCGGTTGATGCACAGGTAGTGGGAGATGCTGCCGTCGGCCCGGCGCACCGGCGAAATCACCGCCCACTCGACGTACACGTCGCCGTTGCGGCGGCGGTTGATGAGCTCGCCGCGCCACGAGTCGCCCCGGGTGAGGGCCTGCCACATCTGGCGAAAGACCTCCGGCGGCGTCTGGCCGGACTGCATCAGGCGCGGATTGCGTCCGCGCACTTCGTCGAGGGTGTAGCCGGAGACCTGCTCGAAGGCGGCATTGACATAAAGGATGCGCGCGTCCAGATCGGTGAGGACGATGCTGCCCGGGTTCTGCTCGACGGCCGTGGACAGCATGCGCAGCTGTTCCTCGGCGAGCTTGCGCTCGGTGATGTCCGTGGAGATGCCGCACAGGGCGTAGATGGCCCCGTCTTCCCGGCGCAATGGCAGCTTGACCGACAGGAAGCTGCGGCTCTGGCCGGAATGGACGTCGCGGTTGGTTTCTTCGAGCTCGATCCGCTCGCCACCTTCGATCACCCGGCTGTCGTTGTCGCGCAGACGGGCGGCGGTGGGGGCGTCGAAGAACACGTCGTCGGTCTTGCCGACCACGTCCTCGCGCTCGGCGCCGAACAGTGCGCAGACCTCGCGGTTGGCGTAGGTGTAGCGGTAGTCCACATCCTTGATGTAGATGTAGGCGCCCACGTTGTCGAGGATGGTGGCGAGCATCTCCTCGCTCTGGCGGCGGTGCTCCTCGCCCAGGCGGCGCTCGGTCACGTCGAGCACGATGCCGATGTAGCTGGTCAGCCGGCCCGCGTCGTCGAACACCGGCTGGCCGCGGCACAGCAGCCAGCGGGGCGGGGCGTCGGGCGGCAGCATCACGCGCCATTCGGTCTCGAAGGCCGAGGCGGTGTTGCGGGCTTCGGTGACGGTGACGATCACCCGGTCCAGGTCGTCCGGGTCGATGGTCTGCCACCAGGTTTCGGAGGACGGGATCTCCCCGTCGGGCGGCAGGCCGTAGAGGCCCCACAGCTCGTCGGACCAGAAGTGGTTGTTGCTGTCGATGAACCATTCCCAGGTGCCGGCCCGGGCGGCGTCGAGGGCCAGGCGCAGGCGCCGCTCGCTGGCCCGGAGCAGCGCTTCGGAGAGGCTGCGCTCGGTGACGTCGGTGACGGTGACGAGGATGTGCTCGACCCCGTCCAGCGACAGGCCGGCGAGGCTGATCTCGACGGCCAGCTCCGAGCCGTCCTTGCAGCGGCCGAAGAGGTTGCGCCGGTTCATCAGCGTCTGGGCCTGGCCCGGCAGGGCGCGGAACATGTCGCGCTGGATGGCGTGGTTGGCGCGCATCGGGTCGGGCACCAGCAGCTCGACCTGCGCGCCGGTGAGCTCGCCCGGCAG
>JAKLLO010000056.1:26467-41445 GCA_023150095.1 Zoogloea sp.
ATGTGGCCGTCGCCCGACACCACGGCGAGGCCGTCGACGCTGGTGTCCCACACCTGGCGGAAGCGCGCCTCGCTGCGGGCCTGGGCTTCCTCGGCCCGGTGCAGGTCGGAGATGTCGGTGAAGGTGAGCACCGCGCCGGCGTTGCGGCCGTTCTCGTCGCGGTAGGCGTCGATCTGCATCAGGTAGTGGAAGCCACGCTGATGGACGTGCTCGACGGTGGACTCGTTGCGCGCCACCACGCCCTCGACCCATTCCCGCAGGCGCGGCAGGTCGAGATAGCACGGCACGCCGTACAGGAACTGCCCGATGTCGTTGGGCAGCAGGCCGAAGATGCGCGACGCGAGCGGGTTGAAGCGGGTCACCCGGCCGTCCCGGTCGACCACGATCAGGCTGGTGCGGATGGAGTTCTGGATATTGCCGAGGGTGGCGTTGAGGCGGGCGTACTCGACCGACTTCACCTGCAGCTCGTCGTTGAGGGTGGTGAGCTCCTCGTTGGTGGCCTGGAGCTCCTCGTTGGATGCCTGGAGCTCCTCGCCGGCGGATTGCAGCTCCTCGTTGAGGCACTGCAGCTCTTCATTGGACGCCTCGAGCTGCTCGATGACCGCCTGCAGGTGGTCGCGGGTGTCGGCGAGTTCCTGGCGCAGCCGGCCGATCTCGTCGGCGGCCTCGCCGGGCGGCAGCACCTCGACGTCCCCGGCGGCGCGGGTGGCGGGCGTGGAGGGGGTTTCCTCGAAACCCACCAGCAGCGCCCATTGGGGATCGGTGCCGCCGCTCTCGACGCGCCGGACCACCGGACGCACCTTCAGTATCTCGTCCCCCAGGCGCACCAGCGTGCCCAGGCCCTGCAGCTCGGTGAGCTGCTCCTGGCGCATCCGGAAACACAACGCGCGCAGCTCGCTGCGCAGTTCGGGCAGGCACAGCCCGAACACCGAGAAATCGGCGCTGCCCGCCGGCAGCGTGAAATAACGCCGCGACGCCCCGAAGAAATGCAGCGGCTCGAAGCTCGCGTCGATCAGCACCGCCGGGGGGCCGTAGGCATCGAGGAGCACCTTGCGGCTGACCTCGACCAGAGAATCGCGCCGCACCGCGCTGGCCTGCCGCGGCACCACCGGCCGCGCCGGCACCGCCAGATGGGTGACATGGGGCCGCGCCACCGGCAGCGCGGAGCTGCGGTAGAGCTTGCCGCTGGCGTCCAGCGACTCGAAACCGTCGCCGTCGAGGCCGACCGACTCGGACTTGCCCAGAAGCAGCAGGCCGCCGGGCTTGAGGGCAAAGTGGAAGCTGCGCAACAGCTCGGCCTGCCGGCCGGGCTTGAAGTAGATCAGGATGTTGCGGCAGCTCACCAGATCCATCCGCACCAGCGGCGGATGGCCGACCAGATCGTGCACCGAGAAGACGCACATCTCGCGCAGCGGCTTGACCACCCGCCAGCCGTCGCCCTCGGCGGTGAACCAGCGGGCCAGCCGCTCGGGCGACAGCCCGGAGACATCCGACGTCGGATACAGGCCCGCCCGGGCAACGTCGAGGGCGTCCTCGTCGATGTCGGTGGCGAACACCCGGATGTCCAGCTGGCCGAAGCGCTCGCCGATGATCTCGGCCAGCACGATGGTGATCGAGTAGACCTCCTCGCCGGTGGCGCAGGCCGGCACCCACACCCGCAGCGCATCGCCCGCCTGCTTGCCATCCACCACGGTCTGCAGGGCCCGGGCCAGCTCGCTGAAGACTTCGGGATCGCGGAAGAACGACGACACCGAGATCATGAAGCTCTGCTGGAGCCGGTCCAGCTCGTCGGGGCTGACGCACAGGTGGGCCAGGTAGGCATCGAGCCCGGCAAGGCCGAGCGCCCGGCAGCGGCGCAGGGTCTGGCGCCGCAGGGTGCTTTCCTTGTAGCAGCGCATGTCGACGCCACTCTCGCGGGACACCAGGGTCAGAATGGCCTGAAAGGCCTGGGCATCGGACCCGCCGGTTTCAGCGGCATCGGGATCGGCCGGGGTGCCGGCAGAAAAATCGCACTGAGTATCGGACGCTGGGGAGCTTTTTTTCGTTTCGTCGGTCATCTGTTCACCGGACCAGGAGCCACCACGCTCAGACAGCCATGTTAAGCCGAAGCCACGCCGGCCGACTGCGTTTTGTGCGGTCGTTGACGCAATCCGGCACGGCGGGCCCGACCGGCCGGAAGGCACGTTCGATCCTTGCGAAAGCAGTCCGGACGTTCCATGATGAAACCACCGCCCTGCAGGAGATGACATGATGTTCCGCAAGATTGCACTGCTTCTCGCCTTGAGCCTGGGGTTTGCTGCTGGCGCCCAGGCGTGCGGCGAAAATGGCGCCAAGAGCGGCAAACCCGACATGAGCATGCCGGCCACCCCGAAGCCGAGCGCCTGATCTCGAACAAGACATAACAGCGAGGGCGCGACAGCGCCCCTCGCGATGATCGCCTCTGCCCATCCCAAGCCCATCAGGAGACAACCCATGCCCAACAGAACCCTGCGCCAGGTCGTTGAAGGCCAGACCGTCGTATCCGCTCTCGCCGACACCACCGTCCGCGCCGCCGCCATCACCATGGCCAGCAACAACGTAGGCGCGATCCTCGTGGTCGATGCGGCCGGGCGGCTGGCCGGCATGTTCACCGAGCGCGACGTGCTCAACCGCGTCGTCGCCCGTGGCCTCGACCCGGATTCCACCCCCCTCGCGGCGGTGATGACCGCCAAGCTTCAGACCGCCAGCCCCGACAAGCCCCTCGCCCACGCCCTGCACATGATGTTCGAAGGCGGCTTCCGCCACGTGCCGGTGGTCGATGACGGCAAGCCGGTGGGCATGGTGTCGGCACGCAACGCCCTCGGCCTCGAAATCCACCAGTTCGAACAGGAACTCGTCGAGCGCGACCACATCGCCGAGATTCTCTGATCCCCAAAAGCCAGGGGCGCGTCCCGCCCGGGGCGCCCCCGGTCGTCAACCCGGCGCGGAAAACCTCGCAAATCGCGCTAAAATTGCCGTTTCCCCTCTGGTCAGCCCAATCCCATGTTCTCCGGAATCGTTGCCGCCACGGGCCGCATCCTGAGCGTCACGCCCCTTGAAGACGGCGTGCGCCTGGCCGTCGATGTCGGCTCCCTCGATCTCGACGACGTCCAGCTCGGCGACAGCATCGCCAACAACGGCGTGTGCCTCACCGTCATCGCCCAGGACGGCAAGGTCGTGAGCTTCGACGTCTCCCGCGAAACCCTCAACTGCACCGTCGGCCTCGACGCCCCGGGCGAGGTGAACCTCGAAAAGGCCCTGCGCCTGGCCGACCGCCTCGGCGGCCACCTGGTCACCGGTCACGTGGACGGCATCGGCGAAGTGCAGAAGTTCGAGCCCGTCGGCGAGAGCCACGAGCTCATCATCCGCGCCCCCGCCAGCCTCGCCGGCTACATCGCCCGCAAGGGTTCGATCACCGTCGACGGCGTGAGCCTCACCGTCAACTGGGTGAAGGGCCGCGACTTTTCGATCAACCTGATCCCCCACACCGTCCAGGTCACCACGCTCAAGCGCCTCGCCGCCGGCAGCACGGTCAACCTCGAGATCGACCTCATCGCCCGCTACGTCGAGCGCATGCAGGCCTGGCGCAACGAGCAGGAAGGAAGCCCCGCATGAGCGCGCTGGCCCCCATCAACGAAATCATCGCCGACATCAAGGCCGGCCGGATGGTCATCCTCGTGGACGAGGAAGACCGCGAGAACGAAGGCGACATCGTCATCGCCGCCGAGCACATCACGCCTGAAGCCATCAACTTCATGGCCAAGCACGCCCGCGGCCTGATCTGCCTGACCCTCACCGAAGAACGCTGCCGCCAGCTGGGCATCAACCAGATGGCCCGCGACAACCGCAGCCAGTTCTCCACCGCCTTCACGGTGTCCATCGAAGCCGCCGAAGGCGTGACCACCGGCATCTCCGCCGCCGACCGCGCCCGCACCGTGCAGGCCGCCGTAGCCCGCCACGCCAGGCCCGCCGACATCGTCCAGCCCGGCCACATCTTCCCGATCATGGCCAAGCCCGGCGGCGTGCTGATCCGCGCCGGCCACACCGAAGCCGGCTGCGACCTCGCCGGCATCGCCGGGCTCGAGCCCGCGTCGGTGATCTGCGAGATCATGAACGACGACGGCACCATGTCGCGCATGCCCGAACTCATCGAGTTCGCCCAGCACCACGGCCTCAAGATCGGCGCGATCCGCGACCTCATCGAGTACCGCGCACGCACCGAGAAGCTCATCGAGAAGGTCAGCGAGAAGACCGTCAGCACCGCCCACGGCGACTTCCGCCTGTCGGCCTTCGAAGACCGCACCTCCGGCGACGTACACCTGGCCATGTCCTACGGCGCCATCTCGCCGGAGGTCGAAACCCTGGTGCGCGTCCACGAACCCGTCTCGGTGCTCGACTTCCTCGACCCCGCCAGCGGCCGCCACACCTTCCCGATCGACACCGCGCTCAAGCGCATCGCCCAGCACGGCAACGGCGTGATGGTCCTGCTCTACCGCCCCCAGAGCGGCCAGGAACTCCTCGCCCAGCTCGCCACCGACCCCACCGCCCCGCGCGCCGCCCAGAAGTGGGATCCGCGCCTGTTCGGCGTCGGTGCCCAGATCCTGCGCGAACTACAGGTGGGCAAGATGCGTCTGATGGCCAGCCCCCGGAAGATCCCCAGCATGACCGGCTTCGGCCTCACCGTCGTCGGCCACGCGGCCCTCGACGCCTGATCCGGCCTCCACTCCTTTCCAGGTAACACCATGCCCCGTTACGACAACATCCCCGAAATCGAACCCAACCTCGACGGCCGCGGCCTCAAGGTGGGCGTCGTCATGTGCCGCTTCAACCTCGACGTGTGCGAAGGCCTGCTGTCCTCCTGCACCGCCGAACTGCAGCGCCTCGGCGTCGCGGCGAACGACATCACCATCGCCACCGTCCCCGGCGCCCTCGAAGCCCCGCTCACCCTCCAGGTGATGGCCCGGAGCGGCCGCTTCGACGCCCTGGTGGCCCTCGGCGCGGTGATCCGCGGCGAGACCTACCACTTCGAGCTCGTCTCCAACGAGCAGGGCGCCGGCATCACCCGCGTCGCCCTCGACACCGGCGTGCCCGTCGCCAACGGCATCCTCACCACCGAAGACGACGACCAGGCCCTCGCGCGCATGCAGGTCAAGGGCGCCGACTGCGCCCAGGCCGCCGTCGAGATGGCCCGACTCCTGAAGGCCCTGGCATGAGCCCCGCCAACAAATCCCCCCGCCGCCGCGCCCGCGAATTCGCCCTGCAGGGCGTTTACCAGTGGCTGCTCAACCAGTCGCCCGTCACCTCCATCGAATCCCAGCTGGCCGAAGTCGCCGGCTTCGACAAGTGTGACCGCGAGCTCTTCGTCGGCCTCCTGCGCGGCACCATCAGCAACGCCCCCGAACTCCAGGTCGGCTTCGCGCCCTACATCGAGCGCCCGCTGCTCGAACTGTCGCCGGTCGAGCGCGGCATCCTGCTGATCTCCACCTTCGAACTCGCCCACCGCCCCGAAACCCCCTACCGGGTCATCATCAACGAGGCCATCGAGCTGGCGAAGGGCTTCGGCGGCACCGACGGCCACAAGTTCGTGAACGGCGTGCTCGACAAGCTCGCCGCCCGCCTGCGCGCCGACGAGGTCGAAGCCAACGCCCGCGAGCGCCAGGCCGCCCGCGGCAACAAGCCGGCCTGACCCGCCGCCCACCGGGACCACCCCGCGCCATGCCGTCCGAGTTCGCCCTGATCCGCCGGCACTTCACCCGTCCCGCCCGCCACACCGATCTGGCGGTGGGCGACGACGCGGCGCTGATCCGCCCGGCCCCCGGCATGCAGCTGGCCATCTCCACCGACATGCTGGTGGCCGGCACCCATTTCTTCGCCGACACCAACCCCACCGATCTCGGCTGGAAGACCCTCGCGGTCAACGTCTCCGACCTCGCCGCGATGGGCGCCCAACCCCGCTGGGTGGTGCTGGCGGCCAGCCTGCCCGGCGCCGACGAAGCCTGGATCGAAGCCTTCGCAGGCGGCTTCTTCGCCTGCTGCGAGGCCTTCGACATCGACGCCATCGGCGGCGACACCACCCGCGGCCCGCTCAACCTGTGCCCGACGATCTTCGGTGAGGTGCCCACCGGCGCCGCCATCACCCGCAGCGGCGCAAAGCCCGGTGACGACCTGTGGGTGTCCGGCGCGCCGGGGCGCGCCGCCCTGGGCCTCGCCCACCTGCGCGGCGACACCCACCTCGCCGACACCTACCGCGACGACTGCCTCGCCGCCCTGCACCGGCCCCAGCCGCGGGTCGCCCTGGGCCTCGGCCTGCGCGGCATCGCCAGCGCCATGCTGGATGTCTCCGACGGTCTGCTGGGCGATCTCGACCACATCCTCGAAAGCTCATCGGTCGGCGCGGTGATCGACGAAGCCAACCTGCCCCTCGCGCCCCTCGTGGCCGCCTGCGGCGATCCCGCCCGGGCCTTCGCCGCGTGCACCGGCGGGGGCGACGACTACGAGCTGCTGTTCACCGCCCCGCCAACCCGGCGCGCCGCCCTGGCCGATCTTTCTGCCAGGCTGGCCCTGCCCCTGCACCGCATCGGCAGCATCACACCGGCCACCAATGGCCTGCAATTGCGCGACACCAGCGGCACCCTGCGCGAACTCGCAGCCCGAGGCTACGACCACTTCGGCAACGGCGCATGAAGCCCAACACCCGCTTCCTGCTGTCCGACCCGGCCCACTTTGTCGCCCTCGGCTTCGGCTCCGGGCTGTGGCCCAAGGGCCCCGGCACCGCCGGCACACTGGCCGGCTGGCTGCTCTTCCCCCTCGTACGCGCCCCGCTCACCGACGGCCTGTTCGCCGGGCTGCTGGTGGCCTGCTTCCTGTTCGGCGTCCTCGCCTGCGAACGCACCGGTCGCGCCCTCGGCGTGGCCGACCACGGCAGCGTCGTGTGGGACGAGATCGTCGCCATCTGGCTGGTCCTGTGGCTCACCCCCGAAGGCTTCGGCTGGCAGCTCACCGCCTTCGTGCTGTTCCGCTTCTTCGACATCGTCAAGCCGCAGCCCATCCGCTGGGTGGATGACCACACCCGCGGCGGCTTTGGCGTGATGCTCGACGATCTCATCGCCGCCAGCTATACCCTGCTCGCGCTGGCCCTGCTCGTGAGGTTCCTCGGTTAATGGACGCCCAGCTCGAAACCCTCTCCCGCCTCGTCGGCGACCACCTCGCCGCCCGCGGCTGGCGCCTCGCCACCGCCGAATCGTGCACCGGGGGCTGGGTCGCCGAGGTCGTCACCGCCACCGCCGGCAGCTCCGGCTGGTTCGACTGCGGCTTCATCACCTACTCCAACGACGCCAAATGCGCGCTCCTCGGTGTCTCGCCGATGACCCTCGCGCGCCACGGCGCGGTCAGCGAGCCGACCACCGCGGCGATGGTCCGCGGCACCCTCGAACGGGCCGAGGCCGACCTCGCCCTGTCGATCTCCGGCATCGCCGGCCCGGGGGGCGGCTCGGCCGACAAGCCCGTCGGCACCGTGTGCTTCGGCTGGGGCCGGACCGGCGAATCCCCCCAGACCGCCACCTGCCGTTTCGACGGCGACCGGGAGGCCGTCCGCCGCCAGGCGGTGGTCTTCGCCCTCACCGAACTCATCCGCCGCTACGCCTGAAATCCGTCTGGCATCAAGGCCCTGGCGAATCCGGTAGACGTTCTGCTTCAACTGTATAAAATACCAGTCTGCGCGACTTTCTTCGCTCCGATACCTCTCGTGACGACGCGCGATCACCCGCACGCAAACTCTGTGCCATAATCTCCAAAACCCTTTTTACAAGGATCACGACAGATGGATGACAACAAGGCCAAGGCCCTCGCCGCCGCGCTTTCCCAGATCGAAAAGCAGTTCGGCAAGGGCTCGATCATGCGCCTGGGCGACGGCGAAGTCGAAAGCGACATCCAGACCGTCTCCACCGGCTCCCTGGGCCTCGACATCGCCCTCGGCATCGGCGGCCTGCCCCGCGGCCGGGTCGTCGAAATCTACGGCCCCGAATCGTCCGGCAAGACGACCCTCACCCTCCAGGTCGTCGCCGAGATGCAGAAGCTCGGCGGCACCGCCGCCTTCATCGACGCCGAACACGCGCTGGACGTCACCTACGCCCAGAAGCTCGGGGTCAACATCGGTGAGCTGCTCATCTCCCAGCCCGACACCGGCGAACAGGCCCTCGAGATCGCCGACATGCTGGTGCGCTCCGGCGGCGTCGACGTGGTCGTGATCGACTCCGTCGCGGCGCTCACCCCGAAGGCCGAAATCGAAGGCGAGATGGGCGACCAGCTCCCCGGCCTGCAGGCCCGCCTGATGTCCCAGGCCCTGCGCAAGCTCACCGCCAACATCAAGCGCACCAACACCCTGGTCATCTTCATCAACCAGATCCGGATGAAGATCGGCGTGATGTTCGGCAGCCCCGAGACCACCACCGGCGGCAACGCCCTCAAGTTCTACGCCTCGGTGCGGATGGACATCCGCCGCATCGGCACCATCAAGAAGAACGACGAGGTGATCGGCTCCGAGACCAAGGTCAAGGTCGTCAAGAACAAGGTCGCGCCCCCGTTCCGCGAAACCCTGTTCGACATCCTGTACGGCGAAGGCACCTCCCGCGAGGGCGAGATCATCGATCTGGGTGTCCAGCACAAGTTCGTCGACAAGTCCGGCGCCTGGTACGCCTACAACGGCGAGAAGATCGGCCAGGGCAAGGACAACGCCCGCGAATTCCTCAAGAGCAACCCGCACATCGCCCGCGAGATCGAAAACAAGATCCGCGTCGCCGTCGGGCTGCCCGAGATGGCCGTGATCGCGCCCGCCGCCCCCGCCGCGGCAGCCTGAGCATTCCGGGCAGGAAGCACCGTCGTCCATGGCCACCAGTCTGCATGAGCGGGCCCTGCGCTGTCTGGCCCAGCGGGAACACTCCCGCGCCGAGCTGGCCCGCAAGCTGGGCGCCCTCGGCAGCGAGGAAGAGGTCAGCGCCGAACTCGACCGCCTGGTCGAGCTTGGCCTCCTCTCGGACGCCCGCTTCGCCGACGCCTACGTGCGCGCCAAGGCAGCCCGCTTCGGCGCCTCCAGGCTCAAGAGCGAGCTCGCCCGGCGCGGTGTCGGCGCCGAGCAGATCGGCCTGGCCATTGCCGACAACTGCCCCGAAAACGAATTCGAACGCGCCTGCGACATCCATCGTCGAAAGTTCGCCGCAGCACCGGCAGACGCGCGAGAATGGGCGCGCCAGGCGCGTTTTCTTCAAGGTCGCGGCTTCTCGACCGAAATCATTCGTAGAGTCCTGAAAGAACACCCCGGCGATGAGCCTGCTTAAAGTCAGCAACCTGCGCAAGAAGTACAAGGCCCGCACCGTCGTCCACGACGTCTCCTTCGACGTCGGCAGTGGCGAGGTGGTCGGCCTGCTCGGCCCCAACGGCGCCGGCAAGACCACCTGCTTCTACATGATCGTCGGTCTCGTGGTCGCCGACGGCGGCGAGATCACCCTCGACGACCAGGTCCTGACCCATCGCCCGATCCACCAGCGCGCCCGCCTCGGCCTGTCCTACCTGCCCCAGGAGATGAGCGTCTTCCGCAAGCTCACCGTGGCCGAGAACATCCAGGCCGTGCTCGAACTGCAGAAGCTCACCAAGACCGAGATGGCCGAGCGCCTCGAGCAGCTCCTCGGCGAGCTGGGCATCGAACACCTGCGCGACAACACCGCGATCTCCCTCTCCGGCGGCGAACGCCGGCGCTGCGAGATCGCCCGGGCCCTCGCCTCCGACCCGCGGCTGATCCTCCTCGACGAGCCCTTCGCCGGCGTCGACCCGATCGCCGTGATCGACATCCAGAAGATCATCCGCTTCCTCAAGGAAAAGGGGATCGGCGTGCTCATCACCGACCACAACGTCCGCGAAACCCTTGGCATCTGCGACCGCGCCTTCATCATCAATGCCGGGGAAGTGCTGGCCAGCGGCCGCCCGGAAGACATCGTCCGGAATGAACAGGTCCGTCAGGTTTACCTCGGCGAGCACTTCCGGCTTTAAGGCATCATTGTTGTCATGAAGCCCAGCCTCCAGCTAAAACTCTCCCAGCACCTCGCGCTGACGCCGCAACTCCAGCAGTCCATCAAGCTGCTGCAGCTGTCGACCCTCGAGCTCAACCAGGAGATCGAAAAGATCCTCCTCGAGAACCCGATGATCGAGCGGGACGAGCCAGAATCGAACCTCGGCTCCAGCCGCCTCGAAGCCCCCGGCCCGGCCGCCCCCGCCGGCAGCGAAGCCGCCCAGGAGCGCGAACAGGAGCAGGCCCGCGAATCCGACCAGCGCGAGCGCGACACCGACCGGGAGTTCGACTTCGCCGAAGGCGGCGACTGGCAGGGTTCCGGCAGCGGCTCGCGGGACGATGACGACGACAACGACTTCCAGGATCTCCAGGCCACGGTCACCACCCTGCGCGACCACCTGGACGCCCAGATCGCCCTCACCCAGCTGTCCGACCGGGACCGCGCCCTCACCCGCTTCATGATCGAGGCCCTCGACGACGACGGCTACCTCAGCCAGGCCCTCGAAGACCTCCTGCCGCTGCTGCCGGCCGAACTCGAAGTGGATCTGGACGACCTCACGATCGCACTGCGCCACATCCAGAGCCTCGACCCCTGCGGGATCGGCGCCGCCGACATCAGCGAATGCCTCGGCCTGCAACTGCGTGCCCTGCCGCCCAGCCGCGAACGCGAGCTGGCGCTTGCCATCGTCGCCGAACACCTCGAGCTCCTCGCCGCCCGCGACTACCTCAAGCTCAAGCGCGCGCTGCGCTGCACCGACGACGAGCTGCGCGAAGCCCACGCCCTGATCCTCGACCTCAACCCCCGGCCCGGCGCCCGCTTCGCCCAGTCCGACATCCGCTACGTGGTGCCGGATGTCATCGTCCGCAAGGTGCGCAACACCTGGGTTGTGAACCTCAACCCGGACGCGATGCCCAAGCTGCGCATCAACCAGCTTTATGCCCAGATCCTGCGGGACAACCGCGGCGCCAGTGGCTCCCTGTCCAATCACCTGCAGGAAGCCCGCTGGCTCATCAAGAACGTTCAGCAGCGCTTCGACACCATCCAGCGTGTGTCGCAAGCGATCGTTGACCGGCAGCGTCAGTTCTTCGATTATGGCGATGTGGCGATGCGCCCGCTGACGCTGCGTGAAATCGCCGAACAGTTGGAATTGCACGAGTCCACCGTCTCGCGGGTGACCACCCAGAAGTACATGGCCACACCAAGAGGCATTTTCGAGTTCAAACATTTTTTCGGCAGTCACGTCGCCACCGACACCGGTGGGGCGGCTTCCTCGACGGCGATTCGGGCGCTGATTCGCCAGCTGGTAGCCGCGGAAGACAAGAAGAAACCCTTGTCCGACGCCAAGATTGCCGAGTTGTTGGGCCAGCAGGGTATCGTCGTGGCACGCAGGACCATCGCAAAGTATCGCGAGTCCCTCGATATCCCGCCGGTCAGTCTGCGCAAAACCATCTGACAGAAAGGTAAGAACCATGAACCTCAACATCACGGGGCATCACGTCGAAGTTACGCCGGCCATCCGCGAATACGTTTCCTCCAAGCTCGATCGCGTGATCCGTCATTTCGACAACGTCACCAGCGTCGGCGTGATCCTCTCGGTGGAAAAGCTGCGTCAGAAGGCCGAAGTCACCGTTCACGTGCGCGGCAAGGACATCCATGTGGAAGCCGAGGATTCCGACATGTACGCCGCCATTGACGCCCTCACCGACAAGCTGGACCGCCAGGTTCTGAAGTACAAGGACAAGGTCTCCGACCATGGCCACGACTCCCTGAAGCACCACGTGGCCGAATCCTGATTCGTCCACGCAAGTAATCCCGTTTTCCCCGGGACCGTTGTGGCTATAATGCGCCCCAGTTGACACAACGGCCCCGGCGGCTGAAGCCCCCGGATCCCCTGAATCGCCCTTCATCGGAAACCTGTGTCGGTCCTTGCCGCATGCAGGAGAGTCCACGCATGAATCTCATCGCCAAATTACTGCCGCCGGCCAACGTAGTCGTCGGACTCGAGGCGAGCAGCAAGAAGCGCGCTTTCGAGCAAGCGGGTCTGCTGTTCGAGAACAACCACGGAATCGGCCGAAGCACCGTCTTCGACAGCCTGTTTGCCCGGGAAAAGCTCGGCTCCACCGGGCTGGGTCAAGGCATCGCCATCCCCCACGGCCGCATCAAGGGCCTCAAGGACGCCCTTGGTGCCTTCATCCGCCTCGCCGAACCGGTTCCCTTCGATGCCCCCGACGGCCGTCCGGTCTCCCTGCTGTTCGTGCTGCTGGTGCCCGAACAGGCCAACGAGCACCATCTGCAACTGCTGTCCGAGCTGGCCCAGATGTTCAGCGATCGCGGCTTCCGCGAACAGCTCCTGAGCGCCCCGGATGCACTGGCCGCCCATGCCCTCTTCGCCCAGTGGGGAAGTGATGCGCCAGACGACAGTAGCGCGGCTGTTTGACGACAATCTCGAACGCCTGAGGCTGCGGCACATCTGCGGCAGCCTCGCTACCCGCATTTCGGTCTCCGAAGACCGCATCTGGCCTGCCGACATGGTTGGCCACCTGAACCTGATCCACCCCGACCGCCTGCAGATCCTCGGCGCCTCCGAGATTGCATGGGCCCGGCGCCAGACCCGCGAGAAGGTCATCCACCACGTGCGGGAGATCCTCTCCTATGCGCCCCCCGCACTGATCGTCGCCGACGACGAGGACATCCCGAGCATCATCCGCACCCTGTGTGCCAATGAAGACGTGTCCCTGTTTGCCAGCCCCCTGCCGGCAGCCAACGTCATCGACCACCTGCGCAGCTACCTGTCGCGCAAGCTGGCCGAGCGGGTCGCCCTGCATGGGGTGTTGATGGACGTGCTGGGCCTGGGGGTGTTCATCACCGGCGACTCCGGCGCCGGCAAGTCCGAACTCGCCCTCGAACTGATCTCCCGCGGCCATGGTCTGGTGGCCGACGACATCGTCGAGTTCTCGCGCATCGCGCCGAATGTCCTGGAAGGCCGCTGCCCCGAGCTGCTCCAGGACGTGATCGAGGTCCGCGGCCTGGGCATCCTCAACATCCGCACGATCTTCGGCGAGACCGCCTGTCGCCGGAAAATGAAACTCAAGCTGGTGGTCCACCTTCAGCGTCGTCAGCCCGGCCAGGAAGACCCCTTGCGCCTCAGCCAGGATGCCGAGGAACAGCTGATTCTGGGCATTCCGGTACGGCGGGTGATCCTGCCGGTGGCGGCGGGCCGCAACCTCGCCGTGCTCCTCGAGGCCGCCGTGCGCTCCACCATCCTGCTGCTGCGGGGCATCGACTCGACCCAGGAGTTTGTTGACCGCCAGCGTCGGGCGATGGAAGAAAACGGCATCTGAGCCAAGCAAGGCTGCAAAAAACTGTGGCACGAGCGGCATATTGGCGCCCCGGCACGATCCGCCGTCAACGCCATCGCACATGTGCCGTTTATGATGGTGTCGCAGTTCCCGATAATCCTTCCTACGAGGAGTGGCCTGATGAAGAAAATGATCCTGAGCGTCGCCGTTTCCCTGTTCGCCGCCAGCCTGGCCCCCGCCGCTCTCGCGGCCGGCGCCCAGCAGAACAAGATGAAGGAGTGCAACGCCTCCGCCGGTGAAAAGGAGTTGAAGGGCGATGAGCGCAAGGCATTCATGAAGGAATGCCTGTCCGCCAAGCCGGCCAAGACCACCCAGCAGGACAAGATGAAGACCTGCAACAAGGATGCCGGCGAAAAGGCACTCAAGGGCGACGAGCGCAAGAAGTTCATGAGCGACTGTCTCAAGGCGAACTGATCCGCCCACCCCGACAGCACGAAGGGCCGCAAATTGCGGCCCTTCTGTATTTCAGCCCGGACGCCGCCGCGGCTCAGTCGACAGCGAACGCCACTGCGTCGGACATGTTCTCGGCCGGCGAGAAGCCGCAGCCGATGTGCCCCTTCTCACCCAGGATGAACTCATCACGCTTGATGCAATGCTCGGCGTTGCCCTCTTCGAGCAGATAGGTGCCATTGGTGCTGGAGTCGGCAAGATAGAACAGGCCGCTGCGCAGCTCGATGCGGGCATGCTGCCGGGACACCCGTGGATCGGCCACCACGATGTCGTTGCCGGTTTCGCGCCCGAAGAGCAGGGTGGGATGGGCCGCATCGATGACCCAGCTCTGCCCGCGGAAACTCACCCGCAGCTGCTTGAGCGCCTGCGCCGCCTCCTGGCGCAGCTCGGCCGGGGTCGGTGGCGGCAGATCACCCAGTTCAAGGGTCGGAAACGGTGTCCCCTTGCTCTCCTCCAGGCGGCTGAGCATGCGACGCATGGAAGGCGACAGGACTTCGCTGAAACTCTCGGATACCGAGATGGTATCGGGGTTGTGGCTGGCGACCAGCCTGACGGCCATCGCCTCGGCCCTTTCGTCGGCCTTCTCGGCCTCGGCCTCGAGCACCACCCCGGCCCGCAGGACGAGCTTGATGCCGCTCATCGGCGGCAGAGCCCGCACCCGCTCCCGCATCTCCCGGGCGGCCAGCAAGGCTGAATCCGCCTCCGCAAAGCGTGCCACCAGCCCGTCCGGATGCAGTTCGAGGCCACTGGCCGAATAGGCCTCCGCGCATCGGGACATCCGGTTCAGGCAGCGCTCGACCGCATAGCCGGCCTCGGCTTCGCCGAGCTTGACGGCAAGACGTGCGCCGCCGGCCACATCGGCATACAGAAGGCACGCGGCGGAGGGACGCTCACTCATTCTCACAGACTCCGACGACGGAATTTGACGACTCACCCGGTACGCTGCCCGCCTCCCCGGGGAAAGCCCGGCCAAGACCTGGCGCTAGGTACTCCGGCACTAGCTTCTCCACACACCGATGGGAATCGCATCGGATTCGGGCTGTATCCCGGACATGTCTGGCATGTCGGGGCTATCGAAAACCACATCCCC
>JAKLLO010000057.1 GCA_023150095.1 Zoogloea sp.
ACGGTGCCGTGGATGCGTTCGCGCCATTCGACGAACACGGCGACGATGGCGACGCCCATCACCCCGCCCAGCTGGCGGGCGTAGCTGATGATGACCGTCGATTGCCCCATCTGGTGGGGCTCGAGATGGCGCAGGGTGGCCAGGTTGAGGGCGGGGAGGATGAGCCCCAGCCCGATGCGCCCGATCACTGTGGCGGCGATGATTTCGGCGTAGGCGATGCGTCCGGCCTCGACCCCGAAGATCACGAAGGAGATGCCGAAGGCGGCGAGGCCGGCCAGGGTGACGTGCTTGGGCGAGAAGTGGTCGGCCAGCCGCCCTGCCACCGGCAGGGTGAGGATCAGGGCGATGCCGGCGGGCATCAGCGCCATGCCGGCGCCCCCCGCCCCGTAGGCGAGGGCGTTCTGCAGGAACACCGGCACCAGATAGGTGGACGCATACAGCCCGAAGCCATAGGAGAAGGACACCAGCGCGCCCATCGCAAAGGTGCGGTCGCCAAACAGGCCCAGGTTGATGAGGGGGTCGGCAATGCGCCCCGCGTGACGGGCAAAGAAGGCCACGGCGGCCACCGCCACGGTGATCTGGGCCAGCGTCCATGGCGATGCCAGCCCGCTGTGGTGGAGGCTGGAGACGCCCTCGATGAGGGACACCGTGGCGAGGGTGAGCCAGCCCAGGCCGGACCAGTCGAAGGGCCGGGCCTTGATCTGGCGGGGCGAGGGCAGCAGATAGAGGGCCGCGACGATGGCGACGAGGCCAAAGGGCACCCCGAGCAGGAAGATCGCCTGCCAGCCGAAGCGATCGAGCAGCACACCGGCCAGCGCCGGCGCCACGGCCGGTGTGAGGGCGATGCTGACGGTGAGGATGCCCGAGGCGCGCCCCCGGGATTCGGCGGGGAAGAGTCTCATCAGCGCGAGGATGCCCATGGGCTGCAGCACCCCGGCCGCCAGCCCCTGCACGATGCGCGCCGCCACCACCAGCGGGAAGGTGGGCGCCAGATATCCGGCAACGCTCACCAGGGTGAGGATGGACAGGGCCAGCAGGAACACCCGCCGGAACCCGAGGCGATCGATGAGCCAGGCGGTGGGCAGCATAGCGACGGTCATCGCCGTCATGAAGCCGGTCATCGCCCACTGCACCTGATCCTGCCCCAGCCCGAAGTGACGGGTGAGCGCCGGCACCGCCACGTTGAAGCTGGAGGTGCACAGCACGCCCGACACGGTGCCGATGCCGAGGATGAACAGCACGATCCACTTGTAGCGCTCGCCGTAACGCTGGGCGTTGGCGTCGAACGAGGCGGCACGGGGCAGGAGCGACATGGACGGGCGAGGCAGGACCGGCGGGAATGGAGGATGGAGCCGCCCCGCCGGGGGAAGTTCCGGCCGGCGCGGGTGGGCTTTGGGCGCCACGAAGCAGCCCTGGCCAGCCCGGAAAGGGGCTGGCCGCGGCAGACGACGATCAGGCCACGCGATTGACCGGTTCGCCCCGGGCGAAGGCCTCGATGTTGTCGATGAGCTGGTCGGCGAGGGTCTGCATGGCCTCGCGGCTGGACCACGCCACGTGGGGGGTGAGGATGAAGTTGCCGGCCTCCAGCAGGTCCGGCGCGAGGAGCGGGTTGTCCACCGGCGGCTCGACGGTGAGCACGTCGAAGCCGGCGCCGCCGATCTGCCGGGCGCGCAGGGCGTCGGCCAGGGCCTGCTCATCCACCAGCCCGCCGCGGGCGGTGTTGATGAGGAGCGCGGTAGGTTTCATCGCGGCGAGCTCGGCTGCGCCGATGAAATGGCGGGTGGCGTCGTTCAGGGGGCAGTGCAGGCTGATCACGTCGGCCTCGCGGATCAGCTGCTCGAAGGGCAGGTAGCCCGGCCGGCAGCTGGCGGCGCCTTTGTGTTCGCCAAACACCACCTTCATGCCAAAGGCCGCGGCGATGCGCGCCACGCCCTGCCCCAGCGTGCCGCTGCCGAAGATGCCCAGCGTCTGCCCGGCCAGATCGCGGATCGGGTAGTCGAAATAGCAGAACTGTTCGCTCTGCTGCCAGCGCCCGGCCGCCACCGAACGATGAAACGGCCCGATCTGCCGCGCCAGCGCCAGGAGCAGCGCAAACACGTGCTCGGGCACCGTCTCGCGGGCGTAGCCGCGCACGTTGGACACCACGATGCCCCGCGCCCGGCAGGCGTCGAGATCCACGTTGTTGTAACCCGTGGCCGCGATGGCGACCATCTGCAGCCTGGGCAGCGAATGGATGATGTCGGCGGTGAGCAGACGCTTGTTGACCACCGCGATGGTGGCATCCGCCAGCCGCCCGGCCACCTGGGCCTGGGAAGTGGCTTCGTGCTCGGTCCAGGCGTGCTCGAAGGCCGGCCGACGCAGATCGGCGACCAGCGCGCCGGCTTCGATGGAGACGATGTGGTGCATGGTGGGGGGAACTCGGATCGGGGAAGCCCGCAGCTTACCCGGCGGCGGCGGGGGGCAGAACCGGGGTTTTCCGCAAGGCTGGGGCGGCGGTACCCCAAGCGCCCAAACATCATTCCCCGCTCGAACAATCGCAACAATCGCCGCGCGCGTCTGCTATAGAAAAGATATGACTAGACGATCATCGATCATGATGGGAGAGCAGGCCGTGAACAACGACAAGGATGCAGTGCCGCTTAAGGGGATTCGCTATTTGTTGCTGTGGGCGCCCTTTGTGGCGCTGGTGCTGAACGTGATCGGCATATCCTTGATCGTCCCCCGGGGATACGGCATTGAGGACTATCTAGGATGGGTTCATCAGGATGCCGTGCGCGGAATGAATGACGTATGGCATGGGTATAAGCTCGGTCCGTTGAACCTTGTGACGGCTGCAGGGGTTTATCTTGCCGTGGATACGGTGGTGCTGATCCCGCTGTATGGCGCCTTGTTCCTGGCCTTGGCTGACAAGTTTCTATGTGCAACGGCGCGGGACGGGAGACCGAACCAGCAGTGGCCGCGATCGGTGGTGATCGGGGTGGTGCTGGCGCTGCTGCTGGTCGATCTGATCGAGAACCTCGTCGGCATGGTGCGCCTTGGGCCGCCAGGCCTGATGGGTGGTGTGCTTCCGACCGGGGTTAGCGCCGCCCTGTTCGGCTTCGTCATGCGTGGTCGGTGGGATGAATGGTGGAAAGCCTGGCCTAAGTTCGTAGAACGCTTGAACCGCCGCCAGACAACGATTGCGGTGGCCACCTGGCTGGTGCTGGGTTTCGCTGTCGCGGCATGGCGGAAATCGCACGATCAAGGACTAAACGGCGCGGATGCGATCCTTGCGGCAGGCGCGCTTGCCCATCAGGTCAAGCAGTGGGGTTTGATCGCGTACGCGGTGCTCCTAGCGGGGCTGGCGGGAGCATGGTTCTTCGGCCTGTTCATTCCGAACAGCAGACTCGCAGATCACGAGGCCCGGGCGAGCTTGCGCCGGGCCGTGGGCGACATGCTTTGGCGCTGCCGCTACGTGTGGATGGCACTGGTGGTTTTCGCCGGTCTGGCCCTACTTTTGAACCAGGGGCGTGACGTGCTGTATTCGGTAGCAGCCATGGAGTCCGGCCCTGCACACAAGCCTGACTGGATTGGCGGGCTTTTCGTCGCAGTAATGTCGGCCGTGGGCATGTGGTCTTTCGGCTTTGCCGCGTGGTTGTGGTCACGCAGCGTGTGCCTGATCCGCTCGCCGCAATCGAAGACATACAAGCAGCACAAGGCGTACACAAAGTGCACGAAGTACACGAAAGTCAGGCAACGCGACAACAAGCAAATCGAAGCCCTGAGCTATGCCGACCGCTTTGCGCGGGATCTGGCGCGCATTCTGGGCCTGTTGCCGCCGACGCTCTTCGTCTTGCTGTGCAGCAGCACCTTGCACGACGCAGTGATGGCCGGCAAAGGGGATGTGGCCTGGCGACTGTTGGCCTTCATCCTCGTCGCTATCGCAGGCGGCGCAGTCTTTGTCTTCATCCATATTCGCGACAAGGATGAAAAGCATTTCTACGATTGCGACGAATTCTGCGACTGGTATGAGAAAGCCGAGGGCTTGGCGGACAGCACTACTCCCAGACATCCGCGCTTTCAGCTATTCGGGCGGATCTCGCCGTTCTGGCTGCCTTTTTATGCCGCGGGAGGGATGTTTTTGTGCCGGCTGGCTGCGGTGTGGATGGATGTCTCGCCGCTCGGCCCGTGGCCACCGATGGTGCTGGCCACCTTTTTCTTCACCCTTACCTTCTGGCTGTCGGTGTTCGGGTGGTTATCCCTCAGCGAGCAGGGCACGGCCACCCCGTGGGTGCTCATCCTGCTGGTCATCGTCGGTACCCTTGGCTTCACAGGCTGGATGCAGAACCATCGAGTGGGCGGCTTGGTCGGTCAGATGGCGCCAGCGTCGGACTTCTGGCCGACTGTCGCAGCCGGATTGCTGATGCTGATCTGCCTGGAATTGTTCTGGGCCATTGTCAGACGCGCTTCAGCTGATGACACCCTGACGTTCTGGGACGGCGCAGGGCGGGTCGTCGCGGCACTGATGAGCGCCTTGCTGGTGTTATGGAGAAGCGACAGCTGGGTACCGAAACCTGCAGAGGGCAAGGCCCCTCCGCCCGTGGCGACAATCAGTCTGGACGACGCGCTAGCCGCTTGGGTGAAGCATTTGTACGACCAGGGCGATGCCCTGCTGGCCCACGCCGGGAGCGCGCGCTTGCCCGTGTATTTCGTCAATGCGGAAGGCGGCGGCATCCGCAACGCCTACTGGACCACGCTGGTGCTCGACCGGCTGGCCGCCGACGTGCCGGATTTTCGCACCCGGACGTTTTCGTACTCCGGGGTGTCGGGCGGGTCGGTCGGCCTAGCGGTGGATCGGGTCTGCGCGAATAAGCAGGAGCCCGCCGACAAACAGCGCTGCCTCGACAGTTTTGCCCACGCGGACCTGATCACCCCACTGATTTCTACCTGGTTGTTCGAAGACGTGCTGGCCCAGATTCTGCCCACGTCACTCGGCAGTTCTTTCTGTAAAACACCAGCCTGCGGCGTACTGTCCCGAGGGGTACGATTTGAAGATGCGATCCTCCGCGCGGTGCCAGGCATCGAAGCCGGCATCGTCGCATCACGGGCGGGATCGACGCATCAGCCCTACCTTTTCCTGAACAGTACCTGGGTCGAGAGCGGTGAGCGGGCCATCGCAAGCGAGATCTCCATCGACTGGCACGATTTTCCGGCCGCCCGCGACCAGCTTGCGCTGCGACAACCGGGGATGGATTTGTCGCTGGCGACAGCCGCCCACAACTCGGCGCGCTTTCCGTTCATCAACGCTATTGGCGCGCTCCAGGTGCCGAAAGGTGCCTGTGTAGCCGGCTTGCAACAGCCGCTGCCATCGGGCGCGGCGAAGGAAACCATGATCTGCGGCCACCTAGCGGACGGAGGCTACTTCGATAATAGCGGCGGACACACCACCGCCGACATCCTTAACGGACTTGCCCGCTATTTGTCAACCCCGCCAAAAACAGCCGGTAACGAGTCATCGCAGGAGTTCCGGGCGTGGGATTGGGCGCGGAGAACCCTCGCACCCCAAATCATCCAGATCCGCAATGGCATCCACCCCGACGCCGACGAGCGGCCCAACTGCGACAAGTCCAAGCCGCCAAGCACCGCTGACGAAGTGAAGACCACGCGTCACAATCGCGCCAGCGATCTCTACCAGCCCGGACGCCCGGGCTGCGACGGCGAAATGAAGCTTTATGGCGAGGTGCTCGGCCCAATCGTCACCGCCATCAACACAACAGGAATCGGAGCCAATGGCAAGCTCTCCGAGGCCGATCTGCAGCACCGGATCACGTCATTGTTCAGGCTAAGCGAGGACGGCAAACCGCCTGTTGCCAACATCGACCTCATTGAAGACGGGCGCTTCCTCTACCCACTGGGCTGGCACCTGTCGCCGATCGCGCGGGAAGGAATGCAGCAGCAGGCCGGTGACAAGCGGCTACTGGATCGGGTTTCGGGCGTACCGATCGGGCAAGCTAGGTTAGAAACCGGGCACGCCCCAACGCCACCCGTAATCCGATGACCGCCTCAGAACTCCACGCCGGCCTGCGCCGCGATGCCGGCCTTGAAGGCGTGCTTGGTGGCGCCCATGTCGGTGACGGTGTCGGCCACCTCGACCAGCGCATCGGGGGCGGCGCGGCCGGTGACGATGACGTGCTGGTGGGCGGGGCGGGCCTGGATGTCGGCGATGACCTCGGCCACGTCGAGGTAGGCGTACTTCAGCACGATGTTGAGCTCGTCGAGGATGACGAGGCCGATGGCCGGGTCGCGCAGGAAGGCGCGGGCCTGCTCCCAGCCTTCGCGGGCGCTGGCGATGTCGGCGGCGCGGTTCTGGGTGTCCCAGGTGAAGCCGTCGCCCATCACATGCCAGCTCACGCCGGGCTGCTGGCGGAAGAAGGCTTCTTCGCCGGTATCCGAGCGGCCCTTCACGAACTGCACCACGCCGCACTGCAGGCCGTGGCCCAGGGCGCGGGCGAGCACGCCGAAGGCGGCGCTGGACTTGCCCTTGCCGTTGCCGGTGTTCACCAGCAGCACGCCGCGCTTGTCGGTGGCGGCGGCGATGGCGGCATCCACGACGGCCTTCTTGCGTTCCATGCGGGCCTTGTGGCGGGAGTCGAGGGAGGAATCGGTGTCGGTCATGGGGTTCTCTCTGTCGGTTTTCTGGTTTTTCGTTGGGGCGACTTCAGTCGCCCGCGGACTTCAAATCGGGCACATGGGATGCTGAACATGCGGATGGGCGGCTGAAGCCGCCCCTTGTATTATCGTCGTCATGCTTTTCGCCCGATTGTCATCGTTGTCCTGACCGCCGGGCCTGCATGGTCGGGGCGTGCTCCGACCGAGTGACGGGATGCCGTGCCGCCCCTTGAGCCGCGAGCTCGCAACGTAGATTTCCGCACCCGTCCCTCACCCTCCCATCCAGATCGGACAGTATCTTTGGCCCGGCTTGCCGGCAGCCCGTATTTACAAGGTTGATCGAAAGAGGACGTTTCATGCATTCGTTTCATCTCGGTATTGATGTGGCCAAGGCCAAGCTCGACTGCGCCCTGCGCCTGGCGAGCGGCAAGGTCCGCCACAAGGTGGTTCCCAACAATCCGGCCGGCTTCAAGGCCCTGGACGAGTGGCTCGCCAAGGAGGGTGCGCCTGCCCTTCATGCTTGCATGGAGGCCACCGGCACCTACTGGGAAGCCGTCGCCGAGCATCTGGCGGCACGCCCGGAGACCCTCGTCAGCGTGATCAATCCGGCCCAGATCAAGGCCTTTTGCGCCTCGCAGCTGGTGCGCACCAAGACCGACAAGACCGACAAGGCCGACGCCAAGCTCATCGCCCAGTTCTGCGCCGAGCGGGCGCCTGCCCCCTGGCGGCCGCCGACGCCGGCCGAGAAGACGCTGCGCGCCCTGGTGCTGCGCCTCGATGCGCTGCAGACCATGCACACCCAGGAGTCCAATCGGCTCGAGGTGGCCCGCGACAGCGTGGCCGAGGGCATCGCCAAGCACCTGCAGTGGCTCGACGAGGAGATCGCGCGGCTCATCAGCGCGATCCGCGATCACATCGACAACGACCCCACGCTGCGTGACAAGCACCGCCTGCTCGATTCGATCCCGGGCCTGGGCGAGCGGACCATCGCCGCCCTGCTGGCCTTCGTGGCCGATCCGACGCACTTTGGCAACGCCCGTCAGGTGGCCGCCTTCGCCGGCCTGGACCCGCGCCAGCACGAATCGGGCTCCAGTGTGCGGGGCAAGCCCCGGGTGTCCAAGGTGGGCCACAGCTTCCTGCGCAAGGCCCTCTACATGCCCGCCATGGTGGCCCTGTACCGCACCGACTGGGGCAAGCGTTTCCGCGAACGCCTCGCCGCCCGGGGCAAGCCCGCCATGCTGATCATCGGCGCCATGATGCGAAAGCTCGTTCATGTCAGCTATGGCGTGCTCAAGTCCGGACAGATGTTCCAGCCAGCGCTTCATGGGGCTGGCGCGGGATAACAGTATCTACGGGCGCCCCTGCGGTCGCCGATCGGGTCGCCTCAACAAGGCCTACACGGGCACGAACAGCGTGCTGTCGCCATCCGCCACGGCGCGCAGGGGGTGGCCGAAGGCGGCGGAGAGGCGGTCGACGGTAAGCACCCTGGCGGCGGGGCCGATCACGTGGCCGCCTTCGCCGTCGAGCAGCAGCACGTGGCTGGCGTAGCGGGCGGCGAGGTTGATGTCGTGGAGCACCATCACCACGCCGGCGCCGCCCTTGGCGAGGCCACGGAAGTGATCGAGCACCGCCACCTGATGGTGCAGATCCAGGTGCGCGAGGGGCTCGTCGAGCAGATACAGCCGGGGCTGCTGGACGAGCAGCGCGGCGATGGACAGGCGCTGGCGTTCGCCGCCGGACAGCGTGGGCACCTGGCGTTCGGCAAAGCCGGCGAGGCCCATCGTCTCCAGCGCGGCGAGGGCGATGGCTTCGTCCTCCTCGCCTTCCCAGTCCCAGCGGCCCAGATACGGGTGGCGGCCGACGAGGGCGGTCTCGAGCACGGTGGCGCTGAAGTAGTCGGGCTGGCTCTGGGCGAGCAGGCCGCGCAGGCAGGCTTCGTGGCCGCGAGGCCAGTCGCCGTAGGGCTTGCCGGAGAGCAGCACGCTGCCGCCGGCGGGATCGCGCAGGCCGGAGAGGGTGTGCAGCAGGGTGCTCTTGCCGGCGCCGTTGCGGCCGAGGATGACCAGGGTGTCGCCGGGCTGGAGGGTGAAATCCAGATCGCGGCACACGCGGTGCCGGCCGACCTCGACCGCCAGCGCTTCGGTGCCGAGCACCGGGGGACGGGCGTCCATCTTCATCGCGGATGCCTCGTCAGCAGAAACAGGAACACCGGCACGCCGAACAGCGCGGTGAGCACGCCCACCGGCAGCTGGATCGGCGCGACCACGGTGCGGGCGGCTGTATCCGCCGCGGTGAGCAGCACCCCGCCGGCCAGGGTGGCAGCGGGCAGCAGCAGGCGCTGGTCATTGCCGATGGCGAGGCGCACCAGATGGGGCACGATCAGCCCGACGAAGCCCACCGACCCGACGGTGGTGACGGCCACGCCGGTGAGCAGCGCACCCAGCCCATACACCAGCGCCCGCAGGCGGCCGACGCGCACGCCCAGGGCCCGGGCGGTGATCTCGCCGCGGGAGAGCAGGTTGAGCTCCCGCGCGAAGGGCAGCACGGCCACCAGCCCCAGGCCCAGCACCACGAGGGCCGGCCACGGCTGGCTGACGCTGCTGGCGTCGCCCATCAGCCAGAACAGCATGCCCTTGACCCGGCCTTCCGGGGCGAGGCTCAGCATCAGCGCCACCGCCGCGCCACAGCCGGCGGCCACGATGACGCCGGTGAGGAGGAGCCGGGTCTGCGTCCACGAGCCGTCGCCGTGGGCGAGGCCGAACACCAGCAGCGTCGCGCCCAGCGCGCCGATGAAGGCGCCAGCGTCGATCCAGCCGGAGGCGGCGCCGGCCAGGA
This sequence comes from Zoogloea sp., assembly GCA_023150095.1. Taxonomy (GTDB): domain Bacteria; phylum Pseudomonadota; class Gammaproteobacteria; order Burkholderiales; family Rhodocyclaceae; genus Zoogloea. Next base: position 9,484 of record JAKLLO010000057.1, read on the forward strand.
TCGCCCCCAGCGCGCCCACCGCGGCGCCGCCGGAGATGCCCAGCACGTAGGGGTCGGCCAGGGGGTTACGCAGCAGCACCTGCATCAGCGCACCGGCCAGCGCCAGCAGGCCACCGCAGGCAAAGGCGGCCACGGCGCGGGGCAGGCGCAGGGTGCGGATGATGTCGGCTTCCATGCCGCCAACGCTGCCGGTGAGGGCGGCCAGCAGGTCGGCGTGGGAGACCGCCAGCGCGCCGGCGGAGAGCGCCCAGGCAAAGGCCGCCAGCGCCGCGACGACGAGGGCAAGAAGCACCAGCAGGGCGCGCTGGCGCCCGCGCCGGCCGACGCCGGAACGCGTTGCCGGGGTGCTGGCGGGGCCGCGGGTGGCGAGGTGGATTTCGTCGGCCATCGTCAGGCGCGCGCCTGCGGGCGGTGGATGTCTGCGTTCATGGGTGTGTTCAGTGCCGGGCCGGGGCTTGCCCGCGGCCCGGTTGGGTTACGGATTACCTCGGGGCGTAGCGTACGCCGAAGAAGACGTTGGCGCCGGGGGTGTTGTAGCCGTAGGCGGTCTCGTACTGCTTGTCGAGCAGGTTGTTGGCCCGGCCTTCGAGGCTCCAGTCGGGCGTGACGGCGTACTTCACGAAGGCGTTGAGGAGGCCGTAGCCGCCCAGCCGGTCGCGCTCGGTGGCGGTGGCGAGGGCGCTGCTGCTGAAGCTGACCGCGTCGTAGCGGCCACCCACGCCCTGCAGTTCGACCCCGGCGGTGACGCGCTCGACGCTGCGGCTGATCCGGACGTGGCCACTCTGCTTGGCCCGGCGCGGCAGGTTGGCGTCGGAGTCGCGGTCCTTGGCGTCGAGGAAGTCGATGCCGGCTTCCAGGTCGAACCCGGCCAGTCGGGTGCCGCCCGCCAGCGACACGCCCTGCACCTGCGCCTCACGCACGTTGGACGGCAGGGAGCGGCCGGTGCTGGGGTTGCGGAAGGTGACGATCATGTCGGAGATGCGGTTGCGGAACACCGTGAGGCTGGCAAAGCTGCCGCCCTGCGACCACAACAGGCCGATCTCCTTGTTATAGGCGTTTTCGGGCTTGAGGTTGGCGTTGCCGAAGCCAGGGTAGTACAGCTCGTTGAAGGTGGGCGCGCGGAAGGCCGAGCCGATGCTGCCGGTGAAGCGCAGGCCGGGGGCGATCTGGTAGCCGTAGCCGGCGTAGCCGGTGGTCTTGCCGCCGTACTGGCTGTTCTCGTCGTGACGGGCGTTGAGTTGCACGGTGTGGGCGCCGAAACCGGCGGTCCAGCCGAGCAGGGCCGAGTTGACGGTGCGCCCGCCGTCGAAGGCGCCTTCGCTGAGCGCCTTTTGATGGAGGTTTTCGTAGGCGGCCATCAGCGAGCCGACGGGCAGCTGGATGTCGTGCTGCCAGGCGAGCTGGTCCTGGGTGGTGCGGATGGTGGAGCCGGCGGGCTTGCTGAGCATGAAGCCTTCGTAGCTATCCACCGATTGGCCGAAGCGCAGGGTGCTCGTCCAGCCGGCGGCGAGGCGGTTGCGGCTGTGGACGCTCCAGACGCGCTGGGCGGAGTTGTTGTAGTTGTTGAAGTTGGCGTCGCCGTCGTAGAAGTTGCGGCCTTCGGTGGCGAGGAAGGTGGCGCCCAGATCGTGGCCGTCGGCGAGGCGGTAGCCCAGGCTGCCGGAGACGCTGGTGTTGCGGTAGGGGTCGTGGTCGGGGTTGTAGCTGGTGCCGGCCTTGCGCATCTTGGCGCTGGTGCCTTCGGTCTCGGTGTAGCCGCCGCGCAGGGCGTAGCTGAGGCGCTCGGTGCCGCCCGCCACGCCAGCGGAGAGTTCCCGCGCGCCGTAGCTGCCGGCGCCGGCAAAGGCGTCGACGCGCGGCGCGCCCTGGCCCTTGCGGGTGAAGATCTGGACGACGCCGCTCATGGCGTCGGCGCCGTAGAGGGCGGAGGCCGGGCCGCGGACGATCTCGATGCGCTCGATCTGCGACAGGGGGATGTCCTGCCAGCTGGCGGTGCCGGTGGTGGCGGAGCCGATGCGCATGCCGTCGATGAGCAGGATGGTGTGGTTGCCGTTGCCGCCGCGCATGAAGATGGAGGCGGTCTTGCCCGGGCCACCGTTGGTGGCCATCTGGATGCCGGGCTGGCGGGCGAGGAGCTCGGGCAGACCGAAGCTGGCGCCGGCCTGTTCGATCTGGGCGCGCTCGATCACGGTGACGTCGGCGATGGCCTCGTCGGCGCGCTGGGCCTGGCGCGAGGCGGTGACGACCACGAGGGGTTGTTCGCCATCAGCGGCAAGAACGGTGGCGGGAAAGGCAGTGGCCACGGCGAGCGCGGCGAGGGTGGGGCGGATGAGGTTCATGGAGGTCTCCCTGGCCGGGCGGCGTCCCCGCCAACCCGGTGGTTTGCTGGTGGAAGCACCCGGGGAGAGGCTGGCCCGGGACGGTCGAAAACCGTCCGGCGTGCGCCTGCCACCACCCCGTGGCACTTCCGCTTGAGGCAACCGAGGCCGGTATCCGGGCTCGCAGTGGGGCGGGGCCGTTGAATCCGGCACCGCCGCGGCGCGTCGCCTTCCCAGGCCGAAGGGCCCAGTGGCGCAGTGACGCGTCGTGTTCCTGCTTACCGTTGCGGGGGCAGCACAGGCCTTGCGGCTTCGGCGAGAAGCGCGCGCACCTGTTTCCCGTTTAACCCCCGGGCCTGCCGGCCCGGGAGCACCTTGGTCACGTCGATCGGCCGACAGCGGTGCCGCCGGCCGAAGGTTCCTGCTGGTTTGAAGCTGTGATGAAGTGCAGCGACTCAGCGGAAGTCGTAGCGCACCGAGCCGAACAGGGTGCGGCCTTCCGCCGGGTAGAAGTAGTAGTCGCCAGCGAAGGACGAATACAGCGCGTAGGGCGCGTACTTCTGGTTGGTGGCGTTGGCGAGGCGCAGCTGAAGGGTTACGTCGCGCACCTTCCAGTCGGCGTGCAGATCGAGGATGCCGTAGCCGTCGAGCATCTCCTTGGAGTTGTCGAAGTCGCCCCCGAAGCGGCGCTTGCCCACGTGGGTCCAGGTGGCACCGTAGCGGCCGGCGGCGGCGGCATCGAACACCGCGCCGACCCGGTACTTGAGGTTGGGCGCGAGGGTGACGGTGTTGCCGCTGTAGGGGCCATCCACGAACTTGGCGTTCTGGGTGGTGAGGCCGGCGTTGAGCTCGAGGTTACGCAGGGCGCGCCAGCGGGCTTCGAACTCGAGGCCTTCGCGGCGGGTGCGGTCGAAGTTCTCGTTGGCGTAGGTGATGGGGTTGTAGCCGATCTCGTCGCTGAGGCTGAGGCGGTAGATCGCGCCCTGCAGCAGCAGGCCGTCGGCCTTGTAGCGGGCGCCGACCTCAATGTTGGCGCCGTGCTGGGGCCGCACGTTGCCGCCGGTGAACACCGGGGCGTAGGTGAGCGGGTCGTAGCCGAAGAGCTCGTCGGTGTTGGCAAAGCGGAACACCTGGCCCCAGCGGGTGAACAGCCGGGTGCTGCGGTCGAGATCCCAGGCGAGGCCGGCCTCAAAGGCGTTGCGGGCGTGGGTGGCTTCGCCGTCGATGGCGTTGGCACGGTCTTCGGCGTGCTGGCGGACGATCTGCCGGCGCCCGCCCAGGGTGAGGTGCAGGTCGGAGCGGAGCGAGGTGGTGTTCTGCACGTAGAAGGCGCGCGAGAGCTGCGAGCCGGACTGATCCAGCGCGACGTTATCGACCTTGCCGTGGAAGACGTCGAGCCCGGCGACGGTGGTGCTGGCCAGCCCGGCCAGGCCGTGGCGCCACTGCAGGCGCGGGGTGAAGGCGGTGGACTCGCGGTTGGCGATGTAGGGCGTGCCGCCATACACGGCGTTCTGGCGGGCGCTGTTGTAGGTGATCTCGCCTTCGAGCATCAGGGTGTCGGTGATGGCGTAGCGCACGCCCGGGCGCAGGCGGTAGCCCTCGCGCTTCTGGTGGTCGGTGAGGCTGCGGGCGCGGGTGGGGTCGGCGTCGTAGTCGGCGCGCTTGATGGAGCCCGGCAGGCCGTTGGAATCGCCGTAGGCGGCCACGTCGATGAAGACTTCGCGCTCGTCGCCAAGGATGTGCCCGACCCGACCGGAGACGGCGCGCTGGTCGCCCTGGGTGTTCTTGCGCCAGCCGTTCACGTCGGCGTAGTTGGCGAAGACGTTGAAGTAGGTGGCGTCGGCCGAGCCGGCAGCGGAGGCATCGATCCGGTGGTAGCCGTAGCTGCCGACGGTGAGCCCGGCGCTGGCGCGGGGGGCGCCGGATTTGTCGGTGATGATGTTGATCACGCCGCCCACGCTGCGGTCGCCGAACAGCACGCCGCCGGTGCCGCGCATGACTTCGATGCGCTCGACGTTGTGCAGCGGGATGGCCGACCAGTCGATGCCGCTCATGTCCACCGGGTTGAGGCGCTGGCCGTCCAGGAGGATCAGGGTGTTGCTGCCGGCCGATTCGCCGAAGCCGCGCAGGTCGACCACGGAGTCGATGCCGAGCACGCCGGACATCGGGCGTACATCCAGGCCGGCGGCCATGCCGAGCACGTCGGGCAGGCTGGCGCCGCTGCGGACGATGTCGTCGCGGCTGATGCGGGTGAGGCTGACGGGGGCTTTGGAGTCGGCGTCGTCGAACCGGCTGGCGCTGACGACGACTTCGGGCTGCACATCGGCGGCGAAGGCCAGCGCAGGCAGGGCGGCGGCCACCGCGAGGGCGACGGAGGAAAGGCGGTTGATCATTTTTATGTGTTCTCCCTGGCCCGCTGGCGTCCCCGCCGGATCGGGCAAATCATGTGTGGAAGCACGTGAGGGGAGAAACCGAGAGATGCGCCGGAGAACACCGGCCGCGCCCGTCGCCACCACCCCGTGGCACTTCCGCTTGGTGTGTCCGAGGCCGGTATCCGGGCTCGCAGGCTGGGCGGGCGGATTGACCACCGGCCGCGACGCGTCGCCTTCCCAGGTTGAAAGACCCAGTGGCTCATTGACGCGCCGTGCACCTGCTTACCGTTGCGGGGGCAGCACAGGCATGACGGCTTCGAGGAAGACCGCGCACCTGTTTCCCGTTTAACTCCGGGGCCGGATGGCCCGTGGAGCACCTGGAGCACTTTGTTGCCAGCAGACATCGCCGCCGGCACACAGCCTGCGATAATACCACCAATTCAGACACTTCCGGATTTCCATGAGCTGCGAACTGATCCTCGGCGGCGCCCGTTCGGGCAAGAGCCGCCTTGCAGAACAACAGGCCGCGGGCAGCGGCGCTGCCGTGCATGTCATCGTCACCGCCGAGGCGCTGGACGCCGAAATGGACGCCCGCATCGCCCGCCATCAGGCCGACCGCCCGGCCGGCTGGAAGGTGATCGAGGCACCCCGCCAGCTCGCCGCGGCCCTCGAAGCCACCGCCGCGCCGGACCGCTGCGTGGTGGTCGATTGCCTGACCCTGTGGCTCGCCAACCTGCTTGATGGCGCCGAAACCCTGGCCCCGGGCGACGGCGCGGAGCTGCTGCCATTGTTCGCCCGCGAGCGCGCCGCGCTGCTCGACCTGATCCCGCGCCTGCCCGGCCAGGTGATCTTCGTGGCCAACGAGGTCGGCCTCGGGCTGGTGCCCGAGACGCCGCTCGGCCGGCTGTTTCGCGACGAGGCCGGGCGCGTCAATCAGGCCGTGGCCGCCCTGTGCGAGCGGGTGGTGTTCGTCGCCGCCGGCCTGCCGCTGGTCCTCAAGGACACGCCCCGCCCCTGACCCCACTTCCCACCCTTCCCATTTCCCACCACCCGCCCCGCCCTGCTAGCATCCGCGGCTTCGCCCCGCTCCCGTCACCGTCATGAGCTACGCCATCGCCCGCCCCGACCAGGGCATCGCCGCCGCCCTCCAGCAGCGCATCGACACCAAGACCAAGCCCCTCGGCGCCCTCGGCCGGCTCGAAGCGCTGGCGAAGCAGATCGGGCTCGTCCAGCAGACGCTGGCGCCCGAACTGCGCCAGCCGCAGATGCTGGTGTTCGCCGGCGACCACGGCGCGGCCAAGGCCGGCGTGTCGGCCTACCCCCAGGACGTGACCTGGCAGATGGTCGAGAACTTCCTGGCCGGCGGCGCCGCGATCAACGTCTTCGCCCGCCAGCTGAACCTCGGCCTCACGGTGGTGGATGCCGGCGTGGCCCATGACTTCCGCCCGCGCCCCGGCCTCATCGACGCCAAGCTCGGCCACGGCACCGCCAACTACCTGGAAACCCCGGCGATGGACGCCGCCACCCGCGACGCCGCGCTGGCCCGCGGCCGCGCCCTCGCCGCCGAGCTGGCCGCCAACGGCTGCAACGTGCTCGGCTTTGGCGAGATGGGCATCGGCAACACCGCCGCCGCGTCGCTCCTCACCCACTGCCTCACCGACGCCGATCTCGCCACCGTGATCGGCCGCGGCACCGGCCTCGACGACGCCGGCCTCGAGCGCAAGCGCGCCCTGCTGGCCCGCGCCGTCGCCCGCGGCGGCCGGCCCACCGACCCGCTCGCCGCGCTGGCCGAGTACGGCGGCTTCGAGATCGCCATGATGGCCGGTGCCATGCTCGGCGCCGCCGAAGCGAAGATGGTGCTGCTGATCGACGGCTTCATCGTCACCAGCGCGCTGCTGGTGGCCCACGCCATCGCGCCGGAGATCCTCGACTACTGCGTGTTCGCCCACCGCTCCCACGAGGCCGGCCACGTGGTGCAGCTGGCCCACCTGGGCGCCGAGCCGCTGGTGCAGCTCGACCTGCGCCTGGGCGAAGGCACCGGCGCGGCGCTGGTGTATCCGCTGGTGCAGGCGGCGGTGAATTTCCTCAACGAGATGGCCAGCTTCGAATCCGCCGGCGTGGCCGGCAAAGCCTGATCCCGGCCCGGATGCGCACCCAGCTCGAACTCTTCTTCATCGCCATCGGCTTCTTCACCCGGCTGCCGGTGCCGGGCTGGGTCGGCTTCGCGCCGGAAAAGCTCGGCCACGCGGCGCGCTACCTGCCGCTGGTGGGCTGGCTGGTGGGGCTGGCCGGTGTGGCGGTGTATCTGCTGGCGGTGCAGGTGCTGCCGGTGGATATCGCGGTGGTGCTGGCCATGGCCGCCACCATCCGCATCACCGGCGCCTTCCACGAGGACGGCTGGGCCGACGCCTGCGACGGCCTCGGCGGCGGCTGGAGCCGCGAGCAGGTGCTGGCGATCATGAAGGACTCGCGGATCGGCAGCTACGGCACCATCGGCCTGGTGCTGATGCTCCTCGCCAAGTATCTGGCCCTCACCAACCTGGGCGTGGATGACGACTACCCGGTGATCGCCGCCCTGCTGGTGGCCCATCCGCTGTCGCGGCTGGTGGCGGTGGGGCTGATGGCGACCCTCGATTACGCCCGCACCGACGACAGCGCCAAATCCGCCCCGGTGGCCCGCCGCCCCACCGCCGCCGAGCTGGGGATCGCCACCCTCGCCGGCGTGCTGCCGCTGCTGCTGCTCAACCCCCGCGAGGCGCTGGCCGTGCTGGCCGTCTGCGCGGTGGTCGGCATCCAGGCCCGGCGCGTCTTCGTGCGTCGCCTGGGCGGCTACACCGGCGACTGCCTGGGCGCCGCCCAGCAGGTGGCTGAACTCGCGACCTACCTGGGAATCCTCGCCACGTGGAGCTTTACCTGATCCGTCACCCCCGGCCCGCTGTGGCGCCGGGGGTCTGCTACGGCCAGACCGACCTGGGCCTCGCCGAATCCGCCGACGCGGTGGCCGAGCGCCTGCGCCCGCTGCTGCCGGCCGACTACGCCCTCTTCGCCAGCCCCCTGGCCCGCGCCCGCCTGCTCGCCGAAGCCCTCGGCACGCCGCGCCTCGACCCGCGCCTGAAGGAAATCCATTTCGGCGAATGGGAAGGGCGCAGTTTCGACGACATCGGCCAGGCCGCCCTCGACGCGTGGGTGGCCGAACCCCTCGATTTCGCCCCGCCCGGCGGTGAATCGCCGCGCCGGATGGCCGATCGGGCGCTGGATTTTCTGGCCGAGCTGCGCACCGCAGCACCGGCCACGGCGGTGGTCGTCGCCCACGGCGGGCCGCTCCGGGCGCTGGCCGGCGAGCTGCTGGGCCTGCCGCCCGAGCGCTGGCTCACCCTCGACTTTGCCTGCGGCGAAGTCACCCGGCTGGATCTCCACGACTGGGGCACCGTGCTGCGCTGGTTCAACCGCTAGCACATTGCCCGGAGCGGGCAACACGGCACGCCTCACAATGCCTTTCGAATTATGCCGGATGCTACCATCCGGCCCGAATGGCATGTCCCGCGCAGACCATTCTTCCCAACGGAGCCTCCCGGCGCCCGATCGCCCCCAGAAGGCGCAGCCCCGGCCACGCAACGATCTGAAGGAAGAACCCATGCTCCGCTCCCACCGCCGCGCCCTGCGGCAGACGGCTGTTGCCATCGCCACCAGCCTGGGCCTCGCCGGCGCCGCCCAGGCCTATGTGCTGTCGGCCTTTGACGCGTCGATCTACACCGCCGACACCACCGCCCTCAATGCCGCGCTGGGCCTCACCACCCTCACCGCGGTCGAGGACTTCGAAGACGCCACGCTGGTTGCCGGCCTCACCTCGTCCCTCGCCATCGACGGCCGCGACCTGCCAAACCACGCCTGGGACGGCATCACCACCACGGTCTCGGGCTACCCGGTGTTCACCATCAGCCTGCCGGGCATCCGCCTGTTCGGGATCGGCATCTCCGACAACGACGGCGGCGGCCAGACGATCACCATCAACAACCTCGCGCCCCTTGATCTGTCCTCGGTGGCCGGCTATCGGGGCGACTCCAGCGGCCGCGCCACCTACGTGATCGTCCGCGCCGAAACGGGCGACGCCGACATCACCCGGATCGCCATCGACGGCAGCCTCACGCCGATGTTCGACCACCTCGTCCTCAGCACCGATTCCGGCCTTGCGCCGGTGGGCAGCGTCCCCGAACCCGGCAGCGCGCTCCTCGCCCTCGCCGGTGTCGGCCTGCTCACCCGGCTGCGCCGCCACACCGCGGCCTGATATCGCTCCACGGTAACCCCCCCGCCGCCGGTAACCGGTTCATCCGGCCCGGCGGCACCCTCACGCCTGCACGCCCCCTGGAGATTCCCCGCCCGCACCCAGACTGGGCGCGAAAGCCCGCCTCCCGCTGCCAGAAAACACAAGAAACCCCAGAATTTGTAAGCAATCATTTCGCGTTATGCGTTTATGGTGTTTTTGACATCTGAAAACTGAATTTGGCGAGATACTCGTTTTACAGGGAATAGCCCTGACGCCCGCCGAATCCTCCCAGGAGTTCAGACCGACGGGCCTGCAAAACTCAAGGGGATTTCACCATGGGAAAACGACGTACATTCCTCAAGGCAGGTGGAGCGGGTTTGCTCGCGTCGCTCGTCTCGCCGTTCAGCTTTGCGCAGACCACGGCGACGTTGCTGTCGTCCCTCCGCAGCAAGCAATTCAGCGCGCTCATGCCCAACCCGCTCGACCCGGCCAACCAGTTCGCGCCAGACGTCGCCGGGGGCACCAGCTACACCCTGAAGATCAAGGAATTCCAGGCCAACCTGGGCCTCGTCAATCCGGCCACCGGCAAGGCCGTCAAGACAACCCTGTGGGGCTACGGCTCCGCCACCCAGGTGCCGAGCTACCCGGGCCGCACCTTCAACCTGCGCCAGAACGTGCCCGTCACCGTGCGCTACGTGAACGAGTTGATGAACGCCGCCGGCCCGCTGCCTCATCGCCTGCCGGTGGACAGCACCATCGACTGGGCCAACCCCGGCAACCTGGGCGGACGCGCCCCGGTGCCGTTGGTCGCCCACCGCCACGGCGGCGACCAGGGCACGCTCTCCGACGGCCTGCCCGACGCCTGGTCAACCCCGGACGTGAACAAGGACGGCATGCCCGACTACCGGGGCCGCCTGTTCAGCGCCAGCTACACCTTCGACAACAGCCAGGAAGCCGGCCATCTCTGGTACCACGACCACGCGCTGGGCGTGACCCGCCTCAACGTGTACATGGGCCTCGCCGGCAACTACTTCATCCGCGACCGGAACGAGGACTACCTCGTCCAGTGCGGCCAGCTGCCCGCCTACCCCTACGAACTGCCGATCTGCATCCAGGACCGCCAGTTCAAGAACAACGGCGCGCTCAACTACCCGGCCACCGATCCGGCGAATCCGTCGGCGCCCAACCCCACCCACCTGCCGGAGTTCTTCGGCGACGTGGTGGTCGCCAACGGCGTGCCCTGGCCGCGCTTCGACTGCGAGCCGCGCCTGTACCGCCTGCGCCTGCTCAACGGCTCGGATTCGCGCGTATTCACCCTCAGCTTCGTGCTCGAGAACTTCCAGGGCACCAAGCTCACCTTCTGGCAGATCGGCACCGACCTGGGCCTGATGAACAGCCCGGTCGCCCTCACCAGCCTCACCCTCGCCCCGGGCGAACGGGCCGACGTGCTGGTGGATTTCTCGCGGGTCATCTGGTGGTGGCACGGCAAGGTCATCGTCAGGAACAGCGCCAACACGCCCTTCCCCAACGGCCTGCCGCCGGTGGCAGGCACCACCGACCGGGTGATGGCCTTCAGCGTCACCAAACCGACCGGCTTCTTCGGCTTCAGCCTGTCGATGCTCAGGGGCGCCAACATCCCCGCCAACCTGCGCCCGATCCACGGCCCGTTGCCGGCGCCCGTCACCAATGGCGTCAAGGTGCGCAAGCTGATGCTGTTTGAGGGCACCGACGCCTACGGTCGCCTGCAGACCATGCTCGGCACCGTCAATCCGGCCGCCGGCAACCCGGCCGGCACGGGCTTCGGCACCTTCCTGTACACCGACCCGGTCACCGAGAACATCGCGGCGGGCAGCACCGAGATCTGGGAGATCTACAACACCACGGTGGACGCCCACCCGATCCACCTTCACCTCACCAACTTCCGCGTCCTCGACCGACAGGGCTTCACCGGCACCCTGGTGCCCAAACCCATGGGCTTCGGCGCCACCGGCGGCTATCTCACCAACATCGCCACCAGCGGCCCCCGCGCGCCCGCGCTGCCCAACGAGCAGGGCCGCAAGGACACGGTGCTGGCCTACCCGGGCCAGGTGACGCGCATCGTCGCCACCTTCACCCGGCCCGGCGAGTACGTGTGGCACTGCCACATCCTGTCCCACGAAGACCACGAGATGATGCGACGCTTCGTCGTCGCCTGAGCGACCGGACCTGGCCGGAGCAGCCCCGCTCCGGCCAGGGTGCGGAAGCGTCGGAAAAAATCGGGCAGAATCCGCCAACCGACGCCGCGCCCGGTCCGCCGCCCGTCGCCGTCCGCCCGCCAGGGCCGGGCGGCTTTTTTTCGTGGCGATCCACCGGCCCGTCGCCCCAAAACAGAGAGAAACAGCGCGATGACCCACTTCCTGGCCGACGACGGCGAAAAGATCCACGTGAAGATTTCCGGCGAAGGCCCGCCGATGGTGCTGCTGCACGGCTGGACCTCGTCCCACCGGGACTGGAACCCCTTCCTCGCCGCCTTCGAGCCCGCCCACCGGGTGTTCCGCTGGGACGCCCGCGGCCACGGCGGCCATCACCTCGAAACCCCCAGCGTGCCCACGGTGGCGCGCATGGCGCAGGATCTGCAGAACCTGCTCGACCACCACCAGCTCGATCAGGTGATCGTCGCCGGGCACTCGATGGGCGCGCTCACCCTGTGGCAATACCTGCGGGATTTCGGCGACAGCCGGCTGGCGAAGCTGATCTTCATCGACCAGTCACCGCGCCTCGTCACCGACGCCGACTGGCCCAACGGGATCTGCGGGGATTTCGACGCGGCGCGCAACGCCCGTTTCATCGACGAACTGGAAACCGACCTCGCCGAGGCCGTGCTGCGCCTCGTCGCCTACGGCCACAACGCCCGGGCGCGCCAGCTGTACGAAGAGAACGGCACCGGCATCCAGTCGGCCCGCCAGCGCCTGGCGAGCTTCGACGCCCGCGCGCTGATCGACTGCTGGAAGAGCCTCACCGCCGCCGACTACCAGGACGTGCTGCCCACCATCAGCGTGCCGGCGCTGCTGGTGTATGGCGGTGCGAGCAACTTCTACTCGGCCGCCACCGCCGCCTACGTGCGCGACCACATCCCGGATGCGCGCCTGCACATCTACCCGGACGTGGACCACGCCCCGCACCTGTGGGAGAAGGAGCGCTTCGTGCGCGACGTGCTGGAGTTCGTCGCGGGCTGAGGCTCAGGGCACCATCCAGTCGCCGTCCGGCACCAGCTTGCCGTCGGCGCCCACCTTCATCAGGTAGCCGCCCTTCGAGCCATAGTGCTGGCCCGGCCCCAGCGTGAAGCGCGGGAAGGCCGTGCTCACCGCGCCGGCGTAGGCGTCCTCCACCCGCTCGATCAGCGCCGCGCGGGACGGCGGGCTGGGCAGGGTGTACAGCGCCCGGGCGGTGACAAGACACGCCGACCAGGTGTTGCCCTGGGTCCGCTCGGTCTCCCGGGCGAGGGCCAGCCCCTGGCCGCTCATCCAGCCGCCCAGGTTGAAGACCATCCGGGCGAGGCGCTGATTTGCTTCATCAAACGGATAAATCACCCGCAGATTGTTGCTAGAAATGGTACGAATCGCGCCCGGGTCGGAGGCCTTGTCCAGTTCGCCGATGGTCGCCGACACCAGCACCGGCACTGCGGCCGGCAGCTTCGGCGGATGCGCGGCAAAGGCCTTGAGCTGGGCCGGCGTCAGCCACAGCAGCAGCGCGTCGTCCTTGGCAAGCGCCGGCAGCCGCGCGCCCGGGGCGACATCCAGCCGGCGGGCGCCACGGCGTTCGGCGGCAAAGGCGGCGAACGCCGCGTTGGCGGCATGCCGGCCGATGTCGCCCGGCGCGAACACCTGCACCAGCCGCCGGGGAGGCGCGGGCTGGTCGAGCAGATGGCGGGCGGCCAGCCGGCCTTCCAGCGCCACGCCCGGCCACAGGTAGATCGACGACGCCGGCGCCACGCCCGGCGCGTCGGTGTTGGGAAAGAGGCAGGGCATGCCCTCGGCCGCGCAGAAATCATGCACCGGCGCCCAGTCGCGGCCGATGCCGCCGACCATCGCAAAGGCCGGCGTGCGGCGCTGGTGCTCGGTCAGCTGCCGGCGCCAGCCGCTGGCCGGGCCGTCTACGCGCCAGGCGTGGAGCGTCCAGGCGCGCCGGCCGCTGCCCTCCGCCGGGCTGTGGCTGGCGATGCAGCGCTCCAGCACGTCGAGCATGGCCTGCTGCTGACGCTCGGGCACGTCCGGGGCGACGACGGTGGCGAGGTGCACCACGCCAGCATCCAGCCCCGGCGGCGGCGTGGCGCCGAGCTGGCGCAGGTAGGCGGCCAGCGCGGCGATCTCCCGGTCGGAGAGGCGGTAGCGGGGCATCGGCAGATCAAACGTGGCGCCACCCGCGCCCACGCCGTCGCGCATCGCCCGGGCCAGGCTGGCCATGTCGTAGGCCGGCCGGGTGCGGAAAGCGTGATCCTCCAGCGCCATGCCCGGCGCCCGGCGCGGCTGGTGGCCGGCGGGCGGGCGCCCCGGGGTGAACAGGATGTCGCCGGCCAGCGGCGGCACCAGGGTCACGCCCTCCACCGTGCCCATCCCGCTCGGGCGGTGGCATTGCACGCAGGCCAGATCGCGCCCGGAAAGCAGCGGCCCGCCGGGTCGGCGGCCCTCGATCGGCGTGCCGTCGGCGCGCAGGCCGTCGAGATAGAGCCGGCGGCCGTCGGCGACCAGCGTGGCATCGGCGATCGCGCTGCCCGCGGCGAGTGCGGCGGCGGCGACAACCAGGGCCTGCAGGGCGAGCGCGCTCACTTGGCGAGCATCGGGCGCAGTTCGGCCAGGATGCGGTCGGCCTGGGCCAGGCCGTCGAGGCGCACCCACGGCTGGCCCGGCGCGCGGCGCAGGAAGCTCACCGGGGTGTGGCCCATCTTGTCGGGCCGGTAGGCGTTGAAGGCCTTCTGCACGGCGCTGCTGGCGGCGTCGCTGCCGGTGAGGAACAGCCAGTCGGTGCCCACTCCGGCACCGTACTGGCGGGCGTAGGCCTTGAGGCGTGCCGGCGTGTCCTGCTCCGGGTCGATGGACACCGACACCATGCGCACCCGCGCCCGGTCGGCGCCAAGGCCTTCGCGCACCTCGGCGAAGATCCGCGTCATCGGCGGGCAGATCGCCGTGCAGCTGGTGTAGATGAAGTTGAGCAGCACCGGCCGGCCGTCATCCACCAGCGCCGGAAAGGCCGCGCTCACCCCATCCTGGTTGCGCAGGCTGACCGCCGGCATGGCGTAGCTGGCCTCACTGCGGCTCACCGACGAGACGGCGTGCAGGCTGTGCATGTGGTGAGAGTGATCGTCGGCCGCCCACAAGCCGCTGGGCACCGCCAGCAGGATGAGCAGGATCGCGGCGGTCACGCGGACGGTGAAGAAAGGCTTGGAAGTCATGGCGGGCTCCGCATGCAATGCAGAAAGTGGGCACCCGTGCATTTTCAGGGCAGTCGGCCCGCCGCCCGCGTGAAGCGCACCACAACTCACCGCGGCGAAACTCTAAATCACGTAAAAATGGTAAAAACACGTGACCTGGCAGCAGGATACGTGGGGCCGGGTGATACGGTACGGCCATGCAAAAACAACTCATGCGGCTTAGCGTGTCCCGATGGGTCCGTCAGGAAACGGGCGCCGGCGTGCCTTGCCCGGATGGAGAGATCGGAATGAAGTGGTTCGACTACGACCACATCCAGCGCATTGTGGTGTTCGCAGGGCTGGCTGTGGTGCTTGGCCTGTGGGCCGCCGAAGACGCCGGGCTGCTGCCGGTGGCATCCCACAACCTGCCCCCGGCCTCGACCTCGCTGCCCCAGCTGCCCGGCGCGGCGCCGACGATGCCCAACCTGACCCTGCAGGGCGTGATCGCCGGCAGCGGCTCGGCGCCGCCGCTGGCCCTGCTGGCCGAGGCCGGCAAGCGGCCGGTGCTGGTGCCCGAAGGGTCGTCCTTCGGCGAGGACATCCGCGTCGAGCGGGTGCTGCCCGACCGGGCCGTGCTGCGCTGGCGGGGCAGCAACGCGCCGATCGTGGTGCGGCTGTCGCCAGCGGGCGGCAGCGCAGGGCCTGCCACCGCCCAGGCACCGGGCAGCGCATCGGACGACCTGCCCCAGCCGCCGGCCGATGCCGTCGCGCCGCGCCGGGACGAAGCCCTGCCGGCCGAGCGGGTGCCGGCGCCGTCCGACGCCTCCGGCCTGCCGCCGGGCCCCAGCCTGACCGGCCCGGCCCTCAGCGGCCCGGCGAGCGAATCCCGCAACTAGCCGGCGGGCCGGGGCAGCGCCCCGGTTGCGGCGTGAGGGTCGGCGATGCCGGCCCTTTTCGTTTTTCGGCCGGGCTCTTGCGCGGCAGGTTGGCGCACCGCACAATTGGCCGTCATTTTGTCCGGCCCCGCCCCGCCATGCCTGCGCCCGACGCTCACCTGTCGCTCCCTGCCACGCTGATCGCCTGCCACGAGTGTGATTTGCTGCAGACCGAGCCTGCCCTCGCCCCCGGCGAGACGGCCCGCTGCGCACGCTGTGGGGCCTTCCTGGCGCGCAATCCACCGGACAGCCTGGATCGCACCCTGGCCCTCACGACCACCGCCGCGGTGCTCTACGTCCTCGCCAACCTCTTCCCCCTGGTGGGCCTCGAGATGCAGGGCCGCCAGGTGCAAGTCACCCTCGCCAGCGCGCTGCACATCCTGTGGCAGGACGGCATGGCGCCGGTGGCGGCGCTGGTGGGCGTCACCACGCTGCTGTTTCCGCTCCTCGAGCTGGCGATGATCCTGATCGTGCTCGTGCCCCTGCGCCTCGGGCGGGTGTCGCCGCGGCTGGCGCCGTTCTTCCGGCTGGTGCGCTCGGTCAGGCCGTGGGGGATGGTCGAGGTCTTCCTGCTCGGCATGCTGGTGTCGCTGGTCAAGCTGTCGCACCTGGCCACGGTGATCCTCGGCACCGCCTTCTGGGCGATGGCGGCGTTGATCGTGGTGCTCACCTTCGCCGCCCGGGCCTTCGACACCCGGCTGGTGTGGCAGGTGCCGGTGGCGGAGCCCGCCCGGTGACGCGCCCCCTCACCGCCCGCGAGGCGGGTCTCCTCAACTGTCACGTGTGCGGCCAGCTGTCCCGCGCCGGCGCCGGCCACGGGCTGGTGCGCTGCCCGCGCTGCCGGGCGCCGCTGCACATGCGCAAGCCCGCCAGCCTTGCCACCACCTGGGCGCTCACCCTCGCCGCGGCGATCCTCTACGTGCCGGCCAACCTGCTGCCGATGATGACCACCGCCTCACTGCTGGGCAGCCAGGAGGACACGATCATGAGCGGGGTGATCTTTCTGTGGCAGTCCGGCTCGTGGCCGCTGGCGGCGGTGGTGTTCTTCGCCAGCGTGATGGTGCCGCTGCTCAAGATCATCGCGCTGATCTACCTCGCCGCCAGCGCCCAGCGCCGCTCGCGCCTGCGCCTGATCCAGCGCACCCGGCTGTACCGGATGGTCGAGTTCGTCGGCCGCTGGTCGATGCTGGACATCTACGTCATCACCCTGCTCGTCGCCCTGGTGCAGTTCCAGGGGCTCGCCACCATCCAGGCCGGCCCGGCCGCCGTCGCCTTCGGCGCGGTGGTGGTGCTGACCATGTTCGCCGCGATGAGCTTCGACCCCCGCCTGATCTGGGACCCGATCGCCGGGCCCGCCCCTTCCGACGACCACCGCCATGACTGATCCCGCCGCGCTCCCCCAGGCCACCGTCGAAACACCCCGCCGCTTCCGCATCCCGCTGGTGTGGATCATCCCGCTGGTGGCGTTGTTGATCGGCCTGTTCCTGGCCGCCCGCAGCTACTACGAGCAGGGCCCGCTGATCACCATCACCTTCAAGACCGGCGCCGGCCTCGAACCGGGCAAGACGCGCATCAAGTACAAGGACGTGGATGTGGGCCAGATCACCGGCGTGGCCCTCGCCGAAGATGGCGCCGGCGTGGTCGCCACCGCCCGCCTGGCCCGCGAGGCCGCCCGCCTGCTGGTG
>JAKLLO010000058.1 GCA_023150095.1 Zoogloea sp.
CAATCAGCTGATCCGCAATGGTTTCGTGGAGGGCATCCGGGGCAAGGGCGGCGGCCTGCGACTGGCCCGGCCGCCGGCCGGGATCGGCATCGGCGACGTGGTGCGCAAGATGGAGACCGACCTGTCGCTGGTGGAGTGTTTCACCGACACCAGCCGCTGCCTGCTCACCTCGAGCTGCAAGCTGCGGGGGGTGCTCGACGACGCGCTGGAAGCCTTCTTCGCCTCGCTGGACAAGGTGAACCTCGCCCAGCTGCTGGGGCCCGCCCAGCGGCAGATCCTGTTCATGCCCCAGCGCCCGCCCGTGCCCGCCGCCGACCTGCGCCCCCCTTCCGAGGGCTGAAGACAGGGCGCCCTCCGGGGCCTGCCGACGCGGCCCTGGTGCGCGTTCCCTCACTCACGCCGGCCGTTCCTTCGCCGGCGAACACCGCAAGTTCTTCCCGCGTATCCGCACCTTGCCGGAGGTGCTGCCGCGTCCGCGCCCCGGGTGAAATCCTGATACATCGCCCTATACCTTTCGAAATAGATAGAAGGTAATGCCCCGGGGTGATGCATAATGGGTACTTTCGTGCCGTGTTGCAGTGCGATGCGCCTCCCCGACGGTGTGCGCTTTGCCTACAATCCTGAAATCTCCCGAACCCCTGAAAGCCCTTCTGCCGATGAATTCGCCCCTTTCCGACACCTGCCAGCTTGCCGACGCCCGGGGCTGGTGGTTCGTCCAGCGCGGCCGGGAAGTCCTCCTCGACGAAACCGGCGGCGTGCCCTGCGGCCCCAATCCGCTGCTGGGCCTCGATCCGCTGCCGGTGCTGCAGGTGGGCGAGTTCGACGGCATGCCGTGCTTTGCGGTCGAGCTGCCTCTCGAGGCGCCCTTCGGTGGCTTCTTCGGCGACCCCAAAAAGCTCTACGACAGCCTGCCGCTGCCGGCCCGCACGCCCCTGTCGCGGGCGCTGGAGGTGCTCGAATGGGATCGCACCCACCGCTTCTGCGGCAGCTGCGGCGCGCCCACCGAGCACCGCGGCGCGGCCATCGTGCGCCATTGCAGCAACGCCGCCTGCGGGCGCGAGCACTTTCCGCGCGTCTCGCCGGTGGTGATCATGGCCGTCGAGCGCGGCGAGGAGATCCTCCTCGGGCGCTCCCATCACTTCCCGCCGGGCGTCTACAGCGTGCTGGCCGGTTTCGTGGATGCCGGCGAGAGCGCCGAGCAGGCCGTACACCGCGAGATCTTCGAAGAAACCGCGCTCGCCATCCGCGACGTGCGCTATTTCGCCAGCCAGCCGTGGCCGTTCCCCCATTCGCTGATGCTCGGCTTCCAGGCCGAGTGGGCCGGCGGCGAGATCGTCTGCGACCCGCGCGAGATCGAGGACGCTGCCTTTTTTCATGTGGATCGGTTGCCCAAGACCTTCCGCTTCAGTTCAACCCTGTCGTTCTGGCTGATCCAGGACTTCTGCAAGCGCCACGGCCGCCACTGGCCGGATGGCGTCTGACCTGCCCCGGAGGCTACCCCGATGTCGACTTCCCCCCGCGACCTGCTGACGCGGATGTTCACCGCCGCCGTCAATGCTGCCCAGCCCGAGCATTGCCTGCCGCGCTTCCTGCCCAAACCGCCCAAGAAGGGCCGCACCATCGTGATCGGCGCCGGCAAGGCCTCGGCCGAGATGGCCCGGGTGCTCGAACGCCACTGGCCGGGCGAGCTGTCCGGCCTCGTCGTCACCCGCTACGGCCACGCCGTGCCCTGCGAGCGCATCCAGATCGTCCAGGCCGCCCACCCGGTGCCCGATGGCGCCGGCCGCGCCGCGGCGGGCCGCATGCTCGACATGGGCCGCCAGGTGACCGCCGACGATCTGGTGATCTGCCTCATCTCCGGCGGTGGCTCGGCCCTGCTGCCGCTGCCCGGCGACAACATGATGCTGCAGGACAAGCAGGCCATCTCCCGGGCGCTGCTCAAAAGCGGCGCGACCATCTCCGAGATCAACTGCGTGCGCCGCCACCTGTCGGCGGTCAAGGGCGGCCGGCTGGCGGCGGCCTTCCACCCGGCGCGGGTGGTCAATCTGCTGATCTCCGACGTGCCCGGCGACAACCCGGTGAACATCGCCTCCGGCCCCACGGTGGGCGACCCGACCACCTGCGCCGACGCCCTCGACATCGTCCGCCGCTACGCCATCGAGCTGCCCAAGGGCGCCCGCTGGCTGCTCGAGACCGGCGAGGGCGAGACCGTGAAGCCGGACGATCCGCGCCTCGCCCGGGTCGAGACCCACCTCATCGCCACCCCGCAGATGGCCCTCGAGGCCGCCGCCGAGGTGGCCCGCAAGGCCGGCGTCACGCCGGTGATCCTCGGCGACAGCATCGAGGGCGAATCCCGCGACGTGGCCAAGGTGATCGCCGCCATCGCCCTCCAGGCCAAACGCCACGGCCAGCCGGCCGGCGCGCCCTGCGTGCTGCTGTCGGGCGGCGAGACGACCGTCACCGTGAGCGGCGGTGGGCGCGGCGGACGCAACGTGGAGTTCCTGCTGGGCCTTGCCCTGGCCCTCGACGGCGCGCCGGACATCTTCGCGGTGGCCGGCGACACCGACGGTGTGGACGGCCTCGAGGAGATCGCGGGCGCCTTCGTCACCCCGGACACCCTCGCCCGGGCCTGGGCCCAGGGCATCCGCCCCCGCGACAGCCTCGACGCCAACGACGGGCACGGTTTCTTCGGTGCGCTGGGCGACGCCCTCGTCACCGGCCCGACGCTCACCAACGTCAATGATTTCCGCGCCGTGCTGGTGGGCCTGCCGGGCAAGGGCTGAACGCTGACGGACGGCCGGGCGGGGTCAAGAGTCAGCCCGCCCGGCCGTTATGCCTGTCATGATTTGCGCGCCGTTTCTGGCCTGACCGATGACGCCGGGGCTCAACCCTCCGGGCGTCGTCGCGGTGGGGGCCTCTTCCTTTTTCGCACCGACGCATCAGGCTCCGGTCCTGAGTCGGCTTGCGCGCGCGTGCGTGATGCTGCTGGCGGTCTTCGTTTCGGCGGGGGCGATAGCCGAGACGGCATCCGAGGCCCAGCTCCGGGCCGCCTATCTGGTCAATTTCTGGTCAATTTCCTGAAATACGTGGAATGGCCCGCCACCAGCGGTGGAGCCAACATCTGCGTGTTCGGCCGTGACAGCCTGGCCGGGCCGCTGGCGTCCTACGAGGGGCGGCTGATCCAGGGGCGGGAGATCCGCATCCGCCGGGTGAGCCAGCCCGAACAGCTGGCCGACTGCCAGGAGGTGTTCGTCCCGGACGGGGATGAGGAGCGCTTTGCCGGCGCGATCCGCAACCTGGGCCGGCTGCCGGTGCTCACCGTCGGCGAGAACGCCCGTTTCGTCGAGCAGGGCGGCGGCGTGGCCCTGGTGCGGGTCGACAACCGGCTGGTGTTCGACGTGAATCTGCCCGTGCTGCAGCGGGCCGGGCTGAAGGTCAGCCCGCAGATGCTGCGGCTCGCGCGGGACGTGGTGGGAGGCCATCGATGAGCCGCCTCGGCCCCGCCCTCGACGCCCGCATCGCCGCGCTCCCGATCCGCCGGAAGCTGGCGCTGATCGTCGCCATCGCGGTGGCGGTCGGGCTCGCCTTCGTGTTCGTGATCGTCGGGCTTGGCGAGCTGCGCGAGAACTACACGGCGCGGGTCGCCAAGCTGCGCGCGGTGGCCGACGTGGTGGCCTTCAGCGCCTCGGCGGTGCTCGACTTCCAGGACGCCGGCGGCGCGAGCAACCTCTTCCGGGCCTTCGAGAGCGATCCCGACATCGTCGCGGCCCATCTCGTCCAGAAGGGCGGCAACTTCAGCCACACCCACATGGCCAAGGGCTGGCAGGTGCCCCTGCCGCCGCCGACGACCCGCCTCGTCGACCATTTCACCACCCACTTCGACTGGGTCAGCCTGTCGGTGATGGTGCCGATGTACAGCGGCGGGGAGCTGATCGGATCGCTGGCGGTGGTCAGCCGGCTCGACAACATGTGGGGAGCCGTCGCGCTGCAGTTCCTGCTTTTCGGCGTATCCCTGGCGCTGGCCTTCGTCCTGGCCACGGCGGTGGCGATGCGCCTCCAGCGCTCCATGAGCGGCGCCATCACCGCCCTCACCGAGACCGCCAGGCAGGTCTCCGAATCCCGCGACTTTGCCCTGCGCGCCGCCCGCAGCACCAGCGACGAGATCGGCGAACTGGCCGACGCCTTCAACACCATGCTCGGCGAGCTGGCGGCCCGCGACCGGGAGCTCGCCGCCCACCGGGAGCGCCTCGAGGAGACCGTCGAGACCCGCACCGCCGAGCTGCGCCTGGCCAAGGACGCGGCCGAGAGCGCCAACCGGGCCAAGAGCCAGTTTCTGGCCAACATGAGCCACGAGATCCGCACCCCGATGAACGGCATCATCGGCATCGCCGAGCTGCTCGACGCCAGCACGCTGGACGCCCGTCAGCGGGAGCTCCTCGCCAACCAGCGTTCGTCGGCCACGACCCTGCTTCATCTGCTCAACGACATCCTCGACTTTTCGCGGATGGAGGCCGGCAGCCTGCAGCTTGAGGCCGTGCCCTTCAACCTGCGCGAGACCATCGAGCAGACCGCGGCGGTGTTTGCGCCGGCTGCCCGCAAAAAGGGGTTCGAGCTGTCCGTCGACATCGCCCCGGCAATGCCCGACCTGTTCCGCGGCGATCCGCACCGGATGCGCCAGATCCTCAACAACCTCATCAGCAACGCCATCAAGTTCACCGAGCGCGGCGAGGTGCGCATCCAGTGCGCGCTCGTCGCCGGAGAACCGGCGCCCTGCGTGCGCCTGACAGTGCGTGACAGCGGCATCGGCATCGGCGCCGACGCCATCGGGCGGATCTTCGACCCCTTCCGCCAGGCCGACAACTCCACCAGCCGGCGCTACGGCGGCTCGGGCCTCGGGCTGGCGATCGTCCATGACCTGGTGGCGCTGATGGGCGGTCAGATCAACGTTCGCAGCGAGGTGGGCGTCGGGGCCACCTTCGAGCTGGCGCTGCCCCTGCTGCCCATCGACCGGGTGCGGCGCCTGCCGGCCTGGGTGGGCGGGCTGCGCCGGCAGCGGGTGACGGTGATCTGCGCCGATCTGGAACGGGGCGCCCGCTGGGCCGGCGCGCTGGCCATGGGCGGCATCGACGCCAGCATCGTCAGTGCCTGCAGCACCGCCCTCGACGCCCTGGCGGCCGGGCGGGTGGACGCGGTGGTCGTCGAGGAGGCGCTGTGCCTCGCCATGGCCGCCGCCCATCCCGATTTTGTCGGGCCCGGCGTGCCGGTGCTCTTCGTGCGCAGCTTCGCCACCCCGGAGGACATGCGTCTGGCGGTGCCGGCATGGGTTGGCGCCGAGGTCCACGAGCCGGTCTCCGACATCGCCCTGTGGCGTGGCCTGGCCGGGCTGCTGGGGGTGGATACCGGCTTTGTCCGGGTGCGCCCCGATCTGGGCGGCCTGCCCGCCGGGCTGCGGGTGCTGATGGTCGAGGACAACCAGGTGAATCAGCTGGTGCTCAACGAGATGCTGCGCAACTGCGGCTGCGCGTGCACCCTCGCCGGCAACGGCGAGGAGGCCCTCGCGATCCTCGCCGGGCAACAGTTCGACGTGGTGCTGATGGACATGCAGATGCCGGTGATGGACGGCCTCACCGCGACCCGCGAGCTGCGCCGCCGCGAAGCTGCCGAGGGTCGTCCCCGCCAGCTGGTGATTGCCCTCACCGCCAACGCGCTCGCCGGCGACCGGGAGATGTGCATCGAGGCGGGCATGGACGACTACGTCGCCAAGCCGGTCACCTTCGACGCCCTGCGCGCCGCCTTCACCCGCTGCATGCCGGCGGGGCGGCTGGCGCAAGCCCAGGCCGGAGAAGTCGCCGCGCCGGTGGCGCCGGTCAACACCGCCGAGGCGGCGCTGCCGGTGTTCGATGTCGAGATCCTGCGGGCCACCCTCGGTGAAGGGGCGGCCGATGTGCTGCCGGCGGTGCTGTCGTCGTATCTCACCGAAGGCGGGCGGAATGTCGACACCCTGGCGGCCATCGGCGACGACTTCGACCGCCAGCTGGTCACCCGACTCCTGCACAACCTGAAGAGCTCCAGCGCCGCCATCGGCGCCCAGGCCTTCTCGGCCCTGTGCCGGGTGGCCGAGCAGGCCGCGCGGGAGGACGACTGGGACGCCGTGCGCCGGCACATCCCCGAGCTGGTGGCGGCCTTCGAGCCGGTCCGGGCGGCGGTCGCCGCGCGACTACAGGAAGAAGGGGAGGCCGGCCATGAGTGAAGTGCGCGTGCTGGTGGTGGACGACGAGCCGGTGACCCGCATCATCACCGACAAGGTGCTGCAGGCCCAGGGCTTCACGGTGCGCTCCGCCGAATCGGCCGAGGCGGCCTTTGCCCTGCTGGCCGATGATTTCCGCCCCGACCTGATCCTCCTCGACGTGGTGATGCCCGGCATGAGCGGCTACGAAGCCTGTCGCCGGCTGCGCGCCGATGCCCGCTACGAGCACCTGCCGATCGTGATGCTCACGGCGCTCGATGACCAGAAGTCCATCGACGAGGCCTATTTCAGCGGCGCCACCGACTTCATCACCAAGCCCCTCAACATGCCGCTGCTGCCTCACCGGGTGCGCCACCTGCTGCGCTCGGCGATGACCTTCCAGCAGCTCATGACGAGCCGCGAGACCCTGCTCAACACCCAGAAGCTGGCCGGGCTGGGCGACTGGACGCTGGACAGCAAGGGGGCCTTGCTCGAATGTTCGGAGCAGTTCCGGGTGCTGCTGGGCATCGGCCGGCCGCCGCGTCCGGCAAGCGCGCTGCTGGCCCGCGTCCATCCCGAGGACCGGGCGCGCGTCGAGGCGGCCCGGGCCGGGCTGCAGGGTGGCGCCGGCTACGAGATCGAATACCGGCTGGTGGCGACCGACGGCGCCGTCACCCATCTGCTGGAGGTCGGCTACCCCAATTCGCCCGACGCCCCGCCGGGCGCCCACGGCTACACCCAGGACATCACCAAGCGCGTCGAGGTGGAAGCCCAGGTGCGTCGGCTGGCCTGGTTCGATCCCCTCACCGGGCTGCGCAACCGGTCGCGGATGGTCGAGCTGATGGCCGACGAGATGGCCGGGCCCGATGGGGCGGCCGGCGTCCTCAACCTGTTCTTCATCCATCTCACCGGCCTGCGCAAGTTTGCCCTGCTGTTTGGCCAGGCCCGCGCGGACGCAGCGCTGCTCGCCTTCGTCGATCGGCTGCGGCGTTTTCTGGCGACCCTGCCGGACGACGCCCTCGCGGGCGCCAGCCTGGGCCGTTACGACGAGGCCGACTTCATGCTGAGCGTGCCGGGCGAGCATGCCCTGCCGGCGCTCGGGCGCTTTGCCGAGGCCCTGCTGGCGGCCATCGCCGCACCGCTGGAGGTGGCCGCCGACGATCCGGGCGAGGCTTTCAGCCTGGCCCCCGCCATCGGCGTGAGCCGCAGCCCGGCGGACGCCCGTGACGTCCAGGGGCTGGTCCACTGCGCCATGCGCAGCGCCATCCGCGGCGCCGTCGAGGGCGGCAACCGGGTGGTGTTCTTCGACCCCGCCCACGAGGCCGAACTGGCCGCCCGCCACCTGCTGGAGCGCCAGCTCCGCGCGGCCATCGACCACGGCGATCAGCTCGAACTGTATTTCCAGCCCAAGGTGGACGCCCTGTCCGGGGCGCCGGTCGGGGCCGAGGTGCTGCTGCGCTGGCATCACCCGGAGCGCGGCATGGTCAGCCCCGGCGAGTTCATCCCGCTGGCCGAACAGAGCGGCCTCATCCGCCCGATGACCGACTGGCTGCTGGCCCGGGCGGTGGATCAGATCGCCGCCTGGCGGGCTGCGGGCCTCACGCCCGGGCGGGTCAGCATCAACATGTCGGCCCACAGCTTCTATGGCGGCGGGGTGGTGCGGCTGATCGACGAGGTGCTCGCGCGCACCGGCGTGCCGGCGACGCAGCTGGTCGTCGAGATCACCGAAGGCACCCTGATGCACGACCACGTGGCCGCGCTGCAGGTGCTCAACGCCCTGCGCGCGCGCCAGATCGGGATCTCCCTCGACGACTTCGGCACCGGCTACTCCTCCCTCGGCTACCTCCAGCGCTTCCCCATCGACGAGATCAAGGTCGACCGCTCCTTCGTCACCGACCTGGACAGCAACCCCGGCAACCAGGCGCTGGTGAGCGCCATCGTCGGGCTCGGCCGGGCGCTGGGGCTGGCGGTGGTGGCCGAAGGGGTCGAGACCGACGCCCAGGCCGGCCACCTGCGCCGCCTCGGCTGCCACATCCTTCAAGGCTTTCTGTATGGCCGGCCGATGCCGGCGGCGGATTTCGCCACGTACATTGCCCGACCTTTCCGGAGCGCATCCGCATCATGATGCCCATACCTCGCCTTCGTCGTGCCCCGCCGCCCCGCCTGCGCGTGCTCGCGGCGCTGCTCGCCGCCACCCTGGCGCCGCTGCCCGCGCTGGCCAACGCCCGGCTGGACGGCATCGCCATGTCCCTCGAAGAGCTGGCCGAGGTGCGCATCCTCGCCACGCCCAAGTTCGCCGAGGATGCCGAACATTCCCCGTCGGCCGTCACCATCGTCACCCGCGCCGACATCCGCACCTTCGGCTGGCGCACCCTGGCCGACGTGCTGCGCTCGCTGCAGGGCTTCACCGTCACCGACGACCACACCTATTCCTACGCCGGTGTGCGCGGGGTGTCGGCGCCCGGGGATTACCGCCAGCGCTTCCAGGTGCTCATCGACGGGATGAGCGTCAACGAGAACGTCTATGCCAGCGTGCCGGTGGATTCGGCCTTTCCCCTCGATCTCGATCTTGTCGAGCGCATCGAGGTGATCCGTGGGCCCAGCGCCTCCGTGTACGGCGGCGACTCGATGTTCGGGGTGGTCAATCTGGTCACCCGCAGCGGCGACAGCCTGAACGGCAACGAGGCGGCCCTGTCGCTCGGCAGTGGCCTGGACCGTCGCGCCCGGCTGACCCGCGGCGGCGAGACCGACGGCGGCATCGGCTACCTGGTGTCGGCCAGCGGGTTCAACGCCCAGGGCCAGGGCATGGACTTTCCCGAGATGAGCGCGGCCGGCCTCGACCCCCGCGCCACCCGGCTCCGCGGCGAGACCGGCGGGCGGATGTTCGCCCAACTGCGCAGCAGTGACTGGCGCGCCACGTTCACGCACTCCGAGCGGGACCGCATCGTGCCCACCGGCAGCTACGCCACCGATTTCAACGATCCGGCGCACCGCGAGAAGGACGTCTTCACCCTGGCCGAACTCGGCGCCGTGCAGGCGCTCGACGGCGACACCACGGTGCACGAGCGGGTGTATTTCGGCCGCTACCGTTACCGGGCCGTCTTCCCCTACACCTACACGCCCGATTACGTCCTCAACCGGGACGACGTGGTGGGCGAGTGGTGGGGCATGGAGGGGCGGGTGGTCAGCCGGGCGCTGGCCGGCCAGCGCTGGACGGTCGGCGCCGAGCTGCGCGAAAACCTGCGTCAGGATCAAAAGAACGCCGATGCGGGCTACGGCTGCTACGGCCTGTCGGCAAGCCCGTGCCTCGACAGCCGCGAGCACAGCCGCCTGTTCAACCTGTATGCCCAGAACGAGATCAACGTGGGCCCGGCCACCCTGCTGACCCTCGGCATGCGCTTCGACCAGCGCTTTGGCGCCAACCGTCACTGGAGCCCCCGCGTCGGCCTGGTCCACGAAACCGCCAACGCCGGCATCTTCAAACTGCTCTACGCCAGCGCCTTCCGCGATCCGACGGTGTTCGAGCGCTTCTACACCACCCCGACCTACATCTACGGCAACCCCGTGCTCCGCTCCGAGCGCATGCAGTCGATCGAGGCGGCATGGGAGAAACGGATTGGCAACGGCCGGCTGACGGCTTCGGTCTATCTGTTCCGCCTGAAGGACCTGATCGCCCCGGACGTGGGCACCGGCGTGGTGCAGAACAGCGGGCCGCTCACCGGCCAGGGGCTGGAGCTGGAGTACGAGCAGCGCTGGCTCGACCGCTACCGCCTGCGCACCGGCTACACCTTCCAGCAGCCCCGGGGCGATGGCGGCCGCCCGGAGAACGCTGCGCGCCACATGCTCAAGGCCAATCTGGGCGCCGAACTGGGCGGCGGCTTCATCGCCGGCCTCGAAGGCCAGTACGTCAGCACCCGGCTCACCGGCGACAGCGGGCGGCGCGTCCCCGACTACGCCATCGCCAACCTCAACCTGCGCTACCTGCCGGCCGGCCCGGCGTGGGAGCTGGCGCTGGGCCTGTACAACCTGTTCGACATCCGCTTCAGCGAGCCCGCGGCCGGCGACACGACCGTCGCCGGTGCGCGCTGGACGATGCCGCAGCTGGGGCGGACCGCGATGCTCACCGCCAGGCTGGGTTTCTGAGGCCGGCCGTGCAAATTCCGTCAATCGGATTGACCTTTCCGCCGATCTGAGCCGGCGGGGTTTTCAGCCCGGCGGGGCGTCGTACACTGGTGTGACAACAACTCACATCAGGAGACCCGCATGACCGCCCTTCCCGTCAGCCGCTACCCCATCCCCGATCTCGCCAGCCTGCCCGACGACGTGCGCGAGCGCATCCTCGGCGTGCAGGAGAAGGCCGGCTTCGTGCCCAACGTGTTCCTCACCCTGGCCCACCGCCCGGCCGAGTTCCGCGCCTTCTTCGCCTACCACGACGCGCTGATGGAGAAGGACGAGGGCCTCACCAAGGCCGAGCGCGAGATGATCGTCGTCGCCACTTCGGGCGCCAACCAGTGCCTGTACTGCGTGGTGGCCCACGGGGCGATCCTGCGCATCCGCGCCAAGAACCCCCGCGTTGCCGACCAGCTCGCCACCAACTACCGCAAGGCCGAGATCACCCCGCGCCAGCGCGCGATGCTCGATTTCGCCATGAAGCTGTCGGCGGATTCCGCCTCGGTGGGCGACGCCGACATCGAGGCCCTCAAGGCCCACGGCTTCGACGACGAGGCGATCTGGGACATCGGCGCGATCACCGCCTTCTTCGCCATGAGCAACCGCCTGGCCAACCTCACCTCGATGCGCCCCAACGACGAGTTCTACCTGATGGGCCGCCTGCCCAAGGCCTGATCGGCCGGGCGCCTGCGCCCTCTTTTGTTGCCGCCGGCGCGGTCTCCCCGCGCCGCGCCTTCCCGGACACCGCCGGGGCAGACGATCTGCCCCGGCGGTGTTCTGCTTTCGTCTCCCGCTCGGCACCCGGCCGAGGCAGGCGCACCCGTTCCCGAAAATCCTTCGCACAGATCAAGGATTTTGACTACGGTGAAGAATAGGATCGACTTCTCCGACAATAACCACGAGCTAATCATGGATGTTTCCCGCCGTCGTTTCCTGGGTGCCCGCGCGCCCGGTCCGGCGCCGTTTCGTCCACCGTGGAGTGTTGCGGAGGCCGCCTTCCTGGATCGCTGCACCCGTTGCGACGACTGCGTGAAGGCCTGCCCCACCGGGCTCCTGCAGCGTGGCGAAGGGGGCTATCCCGAAGCCGACTTCTCGGCCGCCGCCTGCACTTTCTGTGGAGACTGCGCCAAAGCCTGCGCCAGCGGCGCCATTGGCCGTGACACCACGCAGCTCCCCTGGTCTTTCGGCGTCGTCATCGGCGAAGGCTGCCTGGCCGCCCAGAATGTCGAATGCCGCATCTGTGGCGAAGCCTGCGATGCCGGGGCGATCCGTTTTCGTCCCCGTATCGGCGGCGTGCCGCTGCCCGATGTCGACCTCGCCGCATGCACTGGCTGCGGCGCCTGCATTGCGCCCTGCCCGGTGGTGGCGGTGACCCGCAAGGCCCTTCCTTCCGCCCTGGAGCAATCATGAACATCGTCAGTCTCGTCCTGCGCATCAAGCCGGAGACCCGGGCGGAGGCCGAAGCGGCCCTGACCGCCTTCCCCGGCGTTGAATGCCACGGCATGTCGGACGACGGCAAGCTCGTCGTCACCGTCGAAGACGCCGAAGGCGCCGCCATGTCCGACACCCTCATCGCCCTGCACCGCGTGCCGCAGGTGCTCGCCGCCACCCTGGCTTACGAGCACTGCGACGTCGAGGGCGGCGACAGCCCTGTTTCGAATCAACCGGAAGCCCTGAAATCCCCCTGCGAGGAGGCTCAATCATGACCATCAACCGACGCGACTTCATCAAGACCCAGGCGATCGCCACGGCCGCCGCCACGGCCGGCATTTCGATGCCCGCCCTCGCAGCGAAGAAGGAGGGCGCACCGGCGCCCGCCGAGAACGCCACTGCCGTACGCTGGGACAAGGCGGCCTGCCGCTTCTGCGGCACCGGCTGCTCGGTGCTGGTGGGTGTGCAGAACGGCCGCGTCGTGGCCACCCAGGGCGATCCGGATTCCCAGGTCAACCGTGGCCTGAACTGCATCAAGGGCTACTTCCTGTCCAAGATCATGTACGGCGAGGACCGCCTCACCCGCCCGCTGCTGCGTATGAAGGACGGCAAGTACAGCAAGGACGGCGAGTTCACCCCGATCACCTGGAATCAGGCCTTCGACATCATGGCCGAGAAGTGGAAGACCGCGCTGAAGGCCGAAGGCCCGGGCTCGATCGCCATGTTCGGCTCCGGCCAATGGACGATCTGGGAAGGCTATGCCGCCTCCAAGCTGATGAAGGCCGGCTTCCGCTCCAACAACCTCGACCCCAATGCGCGCCACTGCATGGCCTCGGCCGTGGCCGGCTTCATGCGCACCTTCGGCATCGACGAACCGATGGGCTGCTACGACGACATCGAGCAGGCCGACGCCTTCGTGCTGTGGGGCAGCAACATGGCCGAGATGCACCCGATCCTGTGGACGCGCATCACCGACCGCCGCCTCACCAAGACCGACGTGCAGGTGCACGTGCTGTCCACCTTCGAGCATCGCAGCTTCGAGCTGGCCGACAACGGCATGATCTTCGTGCCCCAGACCGACCTGGCGATCCTCAACTACATCTGCAACCACATCATCCAGGCGGGCAAGGTCAACCAGGAGTTCGTCAAGAAGAACGTCAACTTCAAGATGGGCGAGACCGACATCGGTTTCGGCCTGCGCCCGGCCCACGCGCTGGAGAAGGACGCCAAGTTCAACGGCTACCCCGGCGCCGACGGCAAGCCCAAGAACAACCCGAACGATGCCAAGCCGGCCACGTTTGAAGACTTCAAGAAGTTCGTCTCCACCTACACGCTGGATTACACCGCCAAGCTCACCGGCGTGCCCAAGGAGCGCCTGCAGAAGCTGGCCGAGCTGTACGCCGACCCGAAGAAGAAGGTCGTCAGCTTCTGGACGATGGGCTTCAACCAGCACACCCGCGGAACCTGGGTGAACAACATGATCTACAACGTCCACCTGCTGGTGGGCAAGATCTCCACCCCGGGTTCGGGCCCGTTCTCCCTCACCGGCCAGCCGTCGGCCTGCGGCACCGCCCGTGAAGTGGGCACCTTCGCCCACCGCCTGCCCGCCGACATGGTGGTGACCAACCCCGAGCACCGCCACCACACCGAAGAAATCTGGCAACTGCCCGAAGGCACCATCAACGAGAAGATCGGCCTCCACGCCGTGGCCCAGAGCCGCGCCCTGAAGGACGGCAAGCTCAAGTGCTACTGGACCAGCACCACCAACAACATGCAGGCCGGCCCCAACGTCAACCAGGAGATCTATCCGGGCTGGCGCAACCCGGCGGCCTTCGTGGTGGTGTCGGACGTGTACCCGACCGTCTCGGCCCTGGCCGCCGACCTGATCCTCCCGTCGGCAATGTGGACCGAAAAGGAAGGCGCCTTCGGCAACGCCGAGCGGCGCACCCAGTTCTGGCGCCAGCAGGTCAAGGCGCCGGGCGAGGCCAGGTCCGACCTGTGGCAGTACATGGAGTTCTCCAAGCGCTTCAAGGTCGAGGAAGTCTGGCCGGCCGAGCTGATCGCCAAGAAGCCGGAGTTGAAGGGCAAGACGCTCTACGACGTGCTGTACGCCAACAAGGTGGTGAACAAGTTCCCGAAGGCCGACCTCGTCAAGGCCAACGAGCACGCCATCAAGAACTACACCAACGACGAATCCGAAGCCTTCGGCTACTACGTGCAGAAGGGCCTGTTCGAGGAATACGCCCTCTTCGGTCGCGGCCACGGTCACGATCTGGCCCCGTTCGAGATGTACCACAAGGCCCGCGGCCTGCGCTGGCCGGTGGTCGATGGCAAGGAAACCCTGTGGCGCTTCCGCGAGGGCTACGACCCGTATGTCAAGGCCGGCGAAGGCGTGAAGTTCTATGGCCACAAGGACGGCAAGGCGGTCATCTTTGCGCTGCCCTACCAGGATCCCCCCGAGAAGCCCGATGCCGAGTTCGACCTGTGGCTGTGCACCGGCCGCGTGCTGGAGCACTGGCACACCGGCACCATGACGCGGCGCGTGCCCGAGCTGCACAAGGCGGTGCCCGAGGCGCAGGTCTTCATGCACCCGGACGACGCCAAGAAGCGCGGCCTCCAGCGCGGCATGCAGGTCAAGGTCCAGTCCCGGCGCGGCGAGATGATGGCCCGCATCGAGACCAAGGGCCGCAACAAGCCCCCGGTCGGCCTGATCTTCGTGCCCTTCTTCGACGAATCCAAGCTGGTGAACAAGCTGACGCTCGACGCCACCTGCCCGATCTCGAAGGAAACCGACTACAAGAAGTGCGCCGTCAAGGTGGTGCGCGCCTGATCGCGAATGCCGGGTGCAGGTCGGGCTGAGGCCTGATCGCGCACCCGGTCCACGGATCAACGCAGAAAAATCATGGATACCGGCAAGAAATCCGCCCGCAAGCCCCCCGACGCAGCCTCCCCGGCGTCGGCGGCCCGGCGCAAGTTCATCAACAGCGTGGCTGCTGCGGCTGGCGGCGGCTGTCTGCTGGCGCTCGGGGCGGGGCTCTACGCCAAGAGCGCGTCGGCCTTGCCGGCCCAGGCCCTGCGTCCGCCCGGCGCCTTGCCTGAAGCCGATTTCCTGGCGGCCTGCGTGCGCTGCGGCCTGTGCGTGCGCGACTGCCCTTACGACACCCTCCACCTCGCAGATCTCGGCGATCCGGTCGTCGCCGGCACGCCCTACTTCACCGCCCGCCAGGTGCCCTGCGAGATGTGCGAGGACATCCCCTGCGTCAAGGCGTGCCCCACCGGTGCCCTCGACCGCAGCCTCACCGACATCAACAAGGCCCAGATGGGCCTCGCGGCGCTCGTCGACCACGAGAGCTGCCTCAACTTCCTCGGCCTGCGCTGCGACGTGTGCTACCGGGTGTGCCCGGTCATCGACAAGGCGATCACCCTCGAGACCCAGCACAACCCGCGCTCCGACCGCCACGCGATGCTGCTGCCGACGGTCCATTCCGACGCCTGCACCGGCTGCGGCAAGTGCGAGAAATCCTGCGTGCTGCCAATTGCCGCCATCAAGGTCTTCCCGCGCCAGCTCGCCCAGGGCGCGCTGCCCGCCCACTACCGAAAGGGCTGGGAAGAAAAGGCCCGTCACGGCGGATCGCTGATCGGCGAGCAGGTCGAGTTGCCCGTGCGCGGCTTTGAAGGCCCCACAGCCGGACGCGCCGCCACCGAAACCGTGGTCGCCCCGAGCGGCCCGGCTCCTGCGCCGGCCGCTGCGGCACCCGCCACGCCCACGCCGCCCCCGAAGGCAGCGGGCGGCATCAACTCCCACTGGAAGCCGTAGATCATGGCGACCACCACGATTTCCTCCGCCAAGCCCGTCGACGGCGCCGCCTGCGCCCCGGCCCGCAGCCTGTGGCAGCGCCAGCGCTGGCTGATCCTCCGCCGCACCAGCCAGCTGCTGATCCTGCTGGCCTTCCTCGCCGGGCCGTGGTTCGGCGTGTGGATCGTCAAGGGCAACCTGTCCTCGTCCCTCACCCTCGGCGTGCTTCCGCTCACCGATCCGCTGCTGGTGCTGCAGACCCTCGTCACCGGTCATCTGCCCTACTCGTCGGCGCTGATCGGCGCGGCCATCGTGCTCGCCTTCTACCTGCTGGTGGGCGGACGGATCTTCTGCAGCTGGGTGTGCCCCGTCAATGTGGTCACCGACGCCGCCGCCTGGAGCCGTCGCCGCCTCGGCATCAAGACCGGCCGCGTGCCGGACGCCGCCACCCGCTACTGGCTGCTGGGCGGCCTGCTCGTGGCTGCAGCCATCACCGGCAGCCTGGCGTGGGAATGGGTCAATCCGGTGTCGCTGCTGCACCGGGGCCTGATCTTCGGGATGGGCGGCGGGCTGTTCGTGATCGCCGGCATCTTTCTGTACGACCTGCTGGTGGCCAGCCGTGGCTGGTGCGGCCATCTGTGCCCGATGGGCGCCTTCTACGGCCTGCTCGGCAAGAAGGCGCTGGTGCGCATCTCCGCCAGCAAGCGCGCCGCCTGCGACGACTGCATGGACTGCTTCGCGGTGTGCCCCGAACCCCAGGTGATCCGCCCGGCCCTCAAGCAGGTCGGGCAGGAGAGCCCCCTGATCCTGGCCTCAGACTGCACCACCTGCGGCCGCTGCATCGATGTGTGCGACAAACAAGTTTTCAAAATGACCCATAGGTTCGATCAAAGGAGCGAGTGATGAACAAGCCGACCTTCCATTCCGCCCGCTTGCGGGCTGCCGCCCTGGCCGTGTGCCTTGCCCAGACTTTCCTTGCTCCTGTTGCTGCTGTCGCTGCCGGCGAGCCGGCCATCAAGCTCATGACCCTGCGCGGTGCCGACATCAACGCCAGCGATCCCGAAGGTGACGGCACCCGCTACGGCCGCGACCAGCCGCCCCTGCCGCGGGATTTCGTCCAGCAGCCGCCGCTGATCCCCCACACGATCAAGGGCTACAACATCACCAAGAACTTCAACAAGTGCCTGGACTGCCACGCCTGGGCCCGTGCCAAGGAAACCGGCGCAACGAAGATCTCGGTCACCCACTTCAAGGACCGCGAAGGCCAGGAACTGTCCAGCGTGTCGCCGCGCCGCTACTTCTGCAACCAGTGCCACGTGCCCCAGAGCGACGCCAAGCCGCTGGTGGGCAACACCTTCAAGCCCGGCACCGGGATGCGCTGACGGATAGACAAGGGAGTTCGGACAAATGGATACCAACAACAAGGGCCTGATCGGGCGCATCCGATCCCTCGGCTGGGGGTTTGCGGCGATGCTGTTCATCGCCGGCGTCGTCTTCTGGGGCGGCTTCAACACCGCCATGGAATGGACCAACCGGGAAGCCTTCTGCATCTCGTGCCACGAGATGAAGGACAACGTCTATCAGGAGTACCGCTCCACGATCCACGCCTCCAACCGCTCCGGCGTGCGGGCCACCTGCCCGGACTGCCACGTGCCGAAGGAGTGGGGCCCGAAGATCATCCGCAAGATCCAGGCTTCCAACGAAGTCCTGCACAAGGTGCTCGGTTCGATCGACACGCCCGAGAAGTTCAACGCCAAGCGGCTTGAGCTGGCCAAGCATGAATGGGAGCGGATGAAGAAGACCGACTCCCGCGAATGCCGCAACTGCCACAACTTCGACAGCTTCGACTACGCCGAGCAGGGTCGCCGTTCGTCCAAGATGCACCAGACCGGCCTGAACGAAGGCAAGACCTGCATCGACTGCCACAAGGGCATCGCCCATACGCTGCCCGAAGTCGAGCAGGCCATTGGCGCGCCGAAGGAAGGCGCGACGCCGGAGGAGTTCCATCCGCCCACGCCCAAGCAGGACGAAGCCAGGCCTGAGGCCGACAAGGCCACGAAGGGCTGATCCACCGATATGGAGCACCCCGGGTCGACAAGGCCCGGGCCAGGGGGGAGAGGGGCCGCGCATCGCGGCCCGTTTTCCGTCTGGAGAAAGCCCTACTGCCGCCAGGGAGAAGCGACTGGAGTAATATCCGGGTATTCACCTGCTGCCGGATATTCCGGCTGGCAGTTTCTTTCCCGAAGTCCGGAGTTGGCCTTTCTTGATTCCCATGCGGAATGATGACGAATCCCAGGCCTGCCTGCTGAGCGCGATCCTTGATGGTTCGGAGGATGGCGTGTTGGCGACAGATCGGGACAACCGGATCGTCTCGGTAAACGAACGTTTCTTCTCGGTCTGGGGCGTGCCTCGCCCCTCCGGGCCGCTGGCCGGACTATCCCTGAGCCCTGTCGAGCCGCTCCACGACGCGGTGTTGTCACGGGTTGTCGCGCCCGCCGACTTTCAGGGTTGGATACGCCGCGTGCAGCCGCTGACGGAGCAGGCGGATTCCGGCGATGTGCCCCTCAAGGATGGCCGCACGCTCCGGGGGCACAGCATCCCCTGGCGCGCCGGCAGCGGCGAGCCACTGGGCCGGATCTGGTATTTCCGGGATGTCACCGAGGTGGTCCGCTCGATCCAGACCATCGAAGCGAGCGAGCGGCGCTACCGGACGGCCTTTCAGACCACCCTCGATGCGATTGCCATCACGACCCTGGCGGGCGGCGTCTACGTCGATGTGAACCAGGCTTTCGAGGACATCACGCAGTACAGCCGGGATGAACTCATCGGTCGCAGCTCCCTGGAGCTCGGCATCTGGGCCGATACCGGCGACCGCCTGTACTTTGCCGAGAAGGTGCGCCGCGAGCAGGCGCGCGTCCGCCTGGAGGCCCGTTTCCGCAAGAAGAACGGGGATGTCTTCTGGGGCATGTTCTCGGTGTCGCCGATGGAGTTCAACGGCGAGCCCTGCCTGCTGTCGATCACCCGCGACATCACCGAAAGCAAGGCCACCCAGGACGAACTGGCCCGCCACCGGGACAGCCTCGAGCAGCTCGTCGCGGAGCGGACCGCCGAACTGTCCCGGGCCAAGGAGGCCGCCGAGGCCGCCAGCGTGGCCAAGAGCGCCTTCCTGGCCAACATGAGCCACGAGATCCGCACGCCGCTCAATGCCATCACCGGCATGGCCTACCTCATCCGCCGCGGCGGGCTCACGCCCCAGCAGGCGGCCCAGCTGGACAAGCTGGTGGGTGCGGGCGAGCACCTCCTGAAGGTCATCAATGGCATTCTCGAGCTCTCGCGGATCGAGGCTGGCAAGATCGTCGTGGCCGAGGCGCCGCTACGGGTCGAGAGCATCCTGGAGAACGTCGTCTCGATGCTCCATGTGCGCGCCGCCGACAAGCACCTGCGCCTGCTCACCCAATGCGAACCGCTGCCCGCCGATCTGCTGGGCGACGCGACGCTGCTGCAGCAGGCGCTGCTCAATTACGCGGCCAATGCGGTCAAATTCACCGAGAACGGCAGCGTGATCCTCAGGGTGACGCTGCTGGAGGTACATCCCGACGACGCCCTGCTGCGTTTCGAGGTCGAGGACTCCGGCATCGGCATCGAGCAGGACGTCCTGCCGCGGCTGTTTCGCGCCTTCGAGCAGGCCGACAACACCATGACGCGCAAGCACGGCGGGACGGGGCTGGGGCTCGCCATCACCCGCGAGCTGGCCGAGCGGATGGGCGGCGATGCGGGCGCGACCAGCTGCCCGGGCGAGGGCAGCACGTTCTGGTTCACCGCGCGGCTCCGGCGTGGTCAGCTCGCCGGGCTGCCGGCCGAGCCGTTCGACGGTGATGCCGAGGCCGTCCTCGGCGAGGTCTTCCCCGGGCGGCGGGTTCTCCTGGCGGACGACGAGCCCATCAACCGCGAGATCGCCGAGCTGATGCTGGTCGGCGCCGGGCTGGATGTCGACACCGCCGAGGATGGTGTCGAGGCAGTGCGGCGCGTGGCGCAGGACGCCGGCTACGACCTCATCCTGATGGACATGCAGATGCCCAACATGGACGGCCTGGAGGCCACGCGGCAGATCCGCGGGCTGCCCGGCGGGCGGGACATTCCCATCGTCGCCATGACCGCCAACGCCTTCGCCGAAGACCGCGCCCGGTGCCTGGCTGCCGGCATGAACGACTTCATCTCCAAGCCGATCGATCCCGACAGGATCTTCTCGACCGTCCTGTGCTGGCTGCAGCGACGGGCTTCTGAACTCGGCTGACAGGCCGGAATCGCGGCATCCGTCCCTTTTGTCATTCCCGGGGCTGCAGCCGAAACGCAGTCGCGGCGCGGGCTCCCGTCCATTCGACGGCATCCGGTGCAGCCACCACCCGGCCCGCTTGACCGCAATCAAGGACTTGCCCCCCCTCAGCCCGCACCATCCCGCCCAAGCTGCGTCGTGCAGCGAAGCCATTCAGGGAGGTTCCATGAGCGGGACATTCACAAAATCAATGGCGCGAAACATCTTCTTCGGGGGCACTGTTTTCTTTGCGCTCCTGTTCATCGCGCTGACCTTCGATTCGATGCAGACCATTCCCAAGCGGGACAACCACGCCAACCTCACGCCCTCCGTCATCGCGGGGAAGAAAGTGTGGGAGACGAACAACTGCATCGGCTGCCACACGCTGATGGGTGAGGGCGCTTACTTCGCCCCCGAGCTGGGCAACGTCTACAAGCGTCGCGGCCCCGAGTTCATCAAGGCCTGGATCCAGTCCCAGCCCACGGGTGCCCCGGGTCGTCGCCAGATGCCCAACTTCCACCTGACCGAGCAGCAGCTGAACGATCTCGTCGAGTTCCTGAAGTACTCGTCCGAGATCAACACTGCCAACTGGCCGCCCAACATCGAAGGCTGATTGCCGATCTGAAAGGGAGCTATCAACCATGCAATATTCCTCACAGTCGGTCGCGAAGCCATACTTCATCGCGGCCATCGGACTGTTCCTCGGTCAGATCCTGTTCGGCCTCATCATGGGCCTGCAGTATGTGATCGGCGACTTCCTGTTCCCCGCCATCCCGTTCAACGTGGCACGGATGGTTCACACCAACCTGCTGATCGTCTGGCTGCTGTTCGGCTTCATGGGCGCGGCGTACTACATGATCCCGGAAGAAACCGAGACCGAGCTCTACTCGCCAAAACTGGCGCTGCTCATGTTCTGGGTCTTCCTCGTGGCGGGTGCCGCGACCATCCTGGGTTACCTGCTCGTGCCCTACGCCACCCTGGCGAAGTTCACCGGCAATGACATCCTCGAGACGATGGGCCGGGAATTCCTCGAGCAACCCCTGCTGACCAAGATCGGCATCGTGGTCGTCGCGCTGGTGTTCCTGTTCAACCTCACGATGACCATGCTCAAGGGCCGCAAGACCTCCATCGGCATCGTGCTGATGCTGGGCCTGTGGGGCCTGGCGGTGTTCTTCCTGTTCTCGTTCTACAACCCGCACAACCTGGTGCTGGACAAGTACTTCTGGTGGTGGGTTGTTCACCTCTGGGTCGAAGGCGTCTGGGAACTGATCCTCGGTTCGCTGCTGGCCTTCGTGCTGATCAAGGTGACCGGCGTCGACCGCGAAGTGATCGAGAAGTGGCTGTACGTCATCATCACCCTGACCCTCGTCACCGGCATCATCGGTACCGGCCACCACTACTTCTGGATCGGTACGCCGGAATACTGGCAGTGGTGGGGTTCCGTGTTCTCCGCCCTCGAACCCATCCCGTTCTTCGCGATGACCGTGTTCGCCTTCAACATGGTGAACCGCCGCCGCCGCGAGCACCCGAACAAGGCCGCCACCCTGTGGGCCCTCGGTACTGGCGTGATGTCCTTCCTGGGCGCTGGCGTGTGGGGCTTCCTGCACACCCTGGCTCCGGTGAACTACTACACCCACGGCACGCAGATCACCGCGGCCCACGGCCACATGGCCTTCTACGGCGCCTACGCCATGGTCGTGATCACCATCATCAGCTACGCCATGCCGATCCTGCGGGGCCGCGCTGCCAACAGCGAGAAGGCGCAGGTGATGGAGATGTGGTCGTTCTGGCTGATGACCATCGCGATGGTGTTCATCACCCTGTTCCTGACCGCCGCGGGCATCCTGCAGGTCTGGCTGCAGCGCTACAGCGCCACGCCGATCCCGTTCATGGCCGCGCAGGACCAGCTGGCGATCTTCTACTGGCTGCGTGAAGGCACCGGCGTGATGTTCCTGGTGGGCCTGCTGGTCTACATCGCCAGCTTCTTCGTGGGCGGCGAGACCAAGAGCCGCGCAGCATAAATAGTTTCATGTGGTAGTTGGTACGACGAGCCCGGCGCAAGCCGGGCTTTTCGTTTTGACGGCTGGAGAAGCGGCGCGGGGCATGCCCATTCCGGGTGCCTGTTTTTCCATGACAGGGTGCCAGCCGCCCCGTCATGGGTGGCGAAGTGCTTGCATGCACCAGGGTGGTGCCCGATTCACCCGGAATGTTTCGTCGTGGGGCGTGCGAGGGGTGCCAGGGGCGGGTTTTGCCGCGGTTCTGGCCGGCACGGCATTTGCTGTAGGTTTGTTAAAAACCTACATCAGAGAGCGCCGTCATGGAATCGGATTCCGTCATCCTCGGCCTGCTTGGCCGAATTCATGTGCTCATGCGTCGTGTGACCAACCGCATCACCGATGTGGAGTACATGCGTACCAACAAGGAATACGCCCGGGAGATCGTGCGGCTTGCCGCTGAAACCAGCAACGCCGAGCTCATCGAGCTGTGCGACCGCCTGCGGGCGGCCATGGAGCTCGACCCGCCGCCCGAGAGCGACACCCCGGCCCGCCCGGGCCTGCTTGATCGGCTGCGCGCCGGCCGGCCGGCGGCAACCCATCCCGTCGATCGCTACGTGGGCACCCTGCGCTAGTCAGGCGGGCCCGATCACCCGGGCCAGTTCGTCGGCG
The DNA here is from genome assembly GCA_023150095.1 of Zoogloea sp. Lineage (GTDB taxonomy): Bacteria > Pseudomonadota > Gammaproteobacteria > Burkholderiales > Rhodocyclaceae > Zoogloea. Next base: position 22,602 of record JAKLLO010000058.1, read on the forward strand.
TCGAGCGCTTCCATCCAGCGCAGCTGGCGGTCGAGCACATCGACGGTGGCTTCCGACGCGTCGCCGTGGCGCGCCATCAGGCGGCGGCGCAGTTCGCTGTCGGGCGCCGAGCAGGCGAGGATGTCCATCCGGGCGCCGTGGGCGCTGGCAAGGGCGAGGAAATCCGTCCGCTCGTCGCGCCGCAGGAAGGCCGCATCCACCACCACCGACCAGCCGGCGGACAGCAGCAGCGCGGTGGTGTCGTGGAGCATGGTGTAGGTGCGCAGGGTGCTGTCCGGGGTGTAGATGCCGCCGGGCACGGCGCGGCTGTCGTCCAGCGGGCCGAGGCCGAACAGCCGCTTGCGCTCCACGTCCGAGCGCAGGCGCACGGTGGTGGCGCTCGCGTCGGCGAGAAGCAGATCGGCGCTGGCGGTGGTCTTGCCCGAGCCGGACACCCCGAAGGTGATCGTGAGCCGCGGCGGCGGTGGGGATGCAATCTCGCCGGCGAGGCGCAGGTAGGCGTCCACGCCTTCGCGTTCGCCGCCCAGCCCGGCCACCTTGGCCCGCACCATCGCCCGATACACGGCGTAGAAGCGCAGCACCTTCATCGCTTCAAAATCCCCGGAGACGGTCAGCCACTCGTTGAGCAGCCAGGTGGCCAGATCGGGGCGCTGGTGGTCGAGGAGGTCGATGTAGGTGAAGGCGATCTCCGAGGCCACGTCGATCCAGCGCAGGTTGTCGTTGAATTCGATGCAGTCGAAGGGTGTGATCCGGTCGTCCAGCAGCACCAGGTTGCCCAGGTGCAGGTCGCCGTGGCATTCGCGCACCCGGCCGGCGGCCTTGCGGGCGGCGAGGGTGGGGCGGATGCGCGCGTACTCGTCGCGGGTCCAGGTTTCGAGGGGGGCCAGGCGGTGGGCCTGATCCGGCGCGAGGGCGGCGAGCTCGGTGAAGTTCTCGATGGCCGGGGCGAACACCTGCTCCGGTTCGCCAAACGCGCAGTCCGGGCCGGCTACCGCAGTGCCTGCGTGGAAGCGCTGGAGCGTGGCCGCCAGCTCCGACAGCTGATCGAGCCGGAGGTGGCGGTGGGCGCACACGTGGTCGAGGCGTTGTTCTTCCGGGAAGCGGCGCATCCGCACGGCCCATTCCTCGCCGCCATCGCTGCGGCCGACGACTTCCAGGCCGAGATAGAGATCCGGCGCGAACTGGCGGTTGAGGCGCAGCTCTTCCTCGCAGCAGCGGCGACGCCTTTCGACGCTGCCGTAATCGAGGAAGGGCAGCCGGATCGGCTTCTTGACCTTCCAGGCGAGCGCGCCGGCCAGCAGCAGCCACGAAATGTGGGTTTCGATCACCGTCGCGTCGTGGCGGGCGCGGAAGTCTTCCAGCCAGGGGGGCAAAGGGGCAGTCATGAACGGATTATCGTCCCGTCGCGCGGGCGTGGCTCAGCTGGCTGCCCGGGCTGGGGCGGAGGGCGCCGGTCCGCGGGTGAACACCGCGCCCCCGTCGTCGCCCGGCAGCAGCCGCGAACCGGAAGGCGTGACGTGGGCGAGATAGGCCAGGCTGCCCAGGTACATGGCCAGCGTCAGCAGAAAGGCCGGCACGCTGGTGCGCCGGCGCGGGCCCCACTCGTTGGCCTCTGCGCGGCCGGGCCAGAAGACCAGCTTGAAGGTGAAGTACAACCCGAGCAGCGGCACCAGCTGGGCCAGCCATACCCAGCCCCGCCAGTCCAGATCGTGGCTGCGGCGGATGAGGGCGCGGATCTTGACGAGGCCGCCAGCCGCCACGGCAAGCACGCACAGAAGCATGGAATCGAACTGAAACAGCGCAATCAGCCCCAGGTTGATGATGGCGAGGCCCACCAGAAAGCTCTGGAGCATCAGGCCGCGACCAAAACGCCCGTCCAGCCGTAGCCCGAGGAACTCGCTGGCAACCCGCGCCGAACCGTCCGTTGCCCCCTGGGCGTGGGCGGCGTTGGCGCTTTCGGCGGCCTGGGCGGCCAGAAAGCCCGGCATGTTGATCGAGCACGCCCGGCACACGGTGCGTAGCGGCTGGTTCTCGCCGCAGGCCGGGCAGACCACCTGCGGCAGGCTCGAGGTGCTGCTGCGGCTGGTGTCGTCGCGGGCGGCACTGAGGCGTTTGTCCAGCATGTCGGGCGGCAGGGCTGGGTCGATGACCACCTTCAGGCCGATGCCCTTCAGGCGCAGCTCGTAGCGCTGGGCCTCGACGGGGGAGAGGCCCTTGCGCAGCCGCACCCGCTGGCCCGAGAACACCTGCTGGATGGTCTCGTGGGAGCACCCAAGCAGGGTCTGGAGCTGCATGCGGGCGATGCTGCGGTCGTAGCCCGGCAGGGTTTCGCCAAAGAAGACGATGTTATGAACGGGTTCCAAGGTGCTTTCCCGATGGCGTGTCGGGCTGAATTCTACGGGGCGACCGCCTGGCGGGCAATGACGAGCGGATGAACGGGCGGCGTGCGGGCGCTTTCGCCAGGTGGCTGCCGGTGATATGTTCGCGCCCTTTGCCGCCGGAGCCGCCGATGAACGCCGCCGCCGACCCCTTTGATTTCCGGCCCGCCAGCCTGGCCGAGGCCGAAGCGCAGATCGCCGCCATCCGCGAGCGTCTTGCCGGACGTGGGCTGGCCCACCGCAACCCGCCGCCGCCGCCCACCGCGTGCTGCGGCCGCGGCTGCAACGGCTGCGTGTGGGAGGGCTTCTACGCCGCCCTCGGCTGGTGGCGCGAGGACGCCCGCGCACTGCTGGCGGATACGCCAAAACCCTTGTAAAATCCGCCGCTTGCCGAGGAGCGTTGCGACCTGCTGATGAAGCCATCCAGCAGGCCAGGCTCGGCAACCGATCAACGGCGCTCACAAACCTTCACCGGTTTGTTGCGCCGTTTTTCTTTGCGCGCCCCGGCCGATTTTTTTAGGAACCGCCATGCAGCCCGACCGTACCGCCGAACTCCACAATCAACTGACCCACCGCATCCTGATCCTCGACGGGGCGATGGGCACGATGATCCAGCAGCACAAGCTGGGTGAAGCCGACTACCGGGGGCCGCGTTTCGCCGAGCACGGCAAGGATCTCAAGGGCAACAACGACCTGCTGGTGCTCACCCGGCCAGACGTGGTCGGCGGCATCCACCGGGCCTACCTCGAGGCCGGCGCCGACATCATCGAGACCTGCACCTTCAACGCCACCCGCGTGTCGCAGGCCGAATACGGCCTCGCCGACGTGGCCTACGAACTCAACGTGGAGGGCGCCCGCCTGGTGCGCGAGCTGTGCGACGAATTCACCGCCGCCAACCCGGCCAAGCCGCGCTACTGCGCCGGCGTGCTCGGCCCCACCTCGCGCACCCTGTCGATCTCTCCGGACGTGAACGATCCGGGCTACCGCAACATCAGCTTCGATGCGCTGGTGGACGACTACTACGATTCGGCCAAAGGCCTGCTCGAAGGCGGCGCCGACATCCTGCTGATCGAGACCATCTTCGACACCCTCAACGCCAAGGCCGCGGTGTTCGCGGTCGAGAAGCTGTT
>JAKLLO010000059.1 GCA_023150095.1 Zoogloea sp.
AGGGCGGAGACGAGCTGACCGGCGTTGCTGGTGTCGTCTTCGGTGAGCGGCGTGAGGGTGGTGTCGCCAGCGGCGAGCACCGGCGCGTCATTGACGGCGCTGACGGCAATCGACACGACGTTGCTGCCGCTGGAGAAGGCCGAGGTGCTGCCGGTGGTGGCGAGGCTGGCGAGTGCGCCAGCGGTGCCGCTGCTGCGATCCCAGGCGTGGTAGGTGAGGTTTGCGGTGGTGGCGTTCTGGCCGTCCGGCACGAAGCGGATCTTGTCGGTGCTGTTGAGCAGCAGGCCGTTGCTGCCGGTGAGGCCGGTGACGGTGTTCCAGCTGGAGCCGCCGTTGGTGGAGTATTCCCAGTGGCCGTTGCCGTCATCGGTGGCGGTGATGGCGATGCCCGGCAGGGCGCCGCTGTCCACGTCGCTGATGGTGCTGCCGATGAAGCTGGCGACGGTCTGGCCGGCGTTGGCGGTGTCGTCTTCGGTGATCGACGGGAGCGTCGGCGTGGCCGGGGCCAGGACCGGAGCGTCATTGACCGCGCTGACTGCGATGTTCATGCCGTTCTGCTGGGCCGAGAAGGCGGAGGTGGCGCCGTTCACGCTGGTGTCGGCGTAGCCGCCGCTGGCGCCGGCGCTGCGGTCCCAGGCGCGGTAGGTGAGCGCCGCGGTGGTGGCGTTCTGGCCGTCGGGCAGGAAGCGGATGCGGTCGGTGTCGGCCAGCAGCAGGGCATGGGTGCCCGACACTGTGCCGCCCACGTCGGCGTTGATCCAGGTGGTGCCGCCGTCGGTGGAGTACTGCCAGGTGCCGTTTCCGCTGTCGAGGCTGGTGATCGCCACGCCTTGCACCGCGCCGGAGTCGGCGTCGGTGGTGGCGCCGCGCAGGGCGGAGACGAGCTGGCCGGCGTTGGCGGTGTCGTCTTCCGTGAGCGGCGTGAGGGTGGTGTCGCCGGCTGCCAGGACCGGGGCGTCGTTGACCGCGCTGACCGCGATCGACACCTGATTGTTGGTGGGCGAGAAGGCCGAGGTGCTGCCGGTTGCCGCCAGGCTGGCCAGACTGCCTGAGGTGCCGGTGCTGCGGTCCCACGCGTGGTAGGTGAGGGTGGCGGTGGTGGCGTTCTGGCCGTCCGGCACGAAGCGGATCTTGTCGGTGCTGGCGAGCAGCAGGCCGTTGGCGCCGGTGAGGCCGGTGACGGTGTTCCAGGTGCTGCCGCCGTCGGTGGAGTATTCCCAGCTGCCGTTGCCGTTGGCCGTGGCGCTGATGGCGATGCCCTGGACGGCGCCGCTATCCACGTCGCTGACAGTGCTGCCGATGAAGCTGGCGACAGTCTGGCCGGCGTTGCTGGTGTCGTCTTCGGTGAGCGGCGTGAGGGTCGGCAGCGCGGAGGCAAGCACCGGCGCGTCGTTCACCGCGGTGACGGTGATGCTCATGCCGTTCTGCTGGGTCGAGAAGGCCGAGGTGCCGCCATTCACGCTGGTGTTGGCGTAGCTGCCGGCCGTGCCGGTGCTGCGATCCCAGGCACGGTAAGTGAGGTTGCCGGTGGTGGCGTTCTCGCCGTTGGGCACGAAGCGGATGCGGTCGGAGTCGGACAGCAGAAGGGCGTGGGTGCCGGTGACGCTGCCGCCGTCGTCGGCGTTGGTCCAGGTGGCGCCGCCGTCGGTGGAGTACTGCCAGGTGCCGTTGCCGCTGGTGAGGCCGGTGATGGCCACGCCCTTGACGGCGCCGGTGTCCACGTCGGTGGTGGCGCCACGCAGGGCGGAGATCAGCTGGCCGGCGTTGGTGGTGGCGTCTTCGTCGATGCTGGTGAGGGTGGAGTCGCCCGCGGCGAGCACCGGCGCGTCATTGACGGCGGTAACGGTGATGCTGGCTTCGTCCGAGGCCGACGAGAAGTGGGTGGCGTTGCCGGTGGCCGATGCATCGACGCCGCTGCCGGCGCTGGCGCCGGTGCCGTCCCAGGCGCGGTAGGTGAAGCTGGCCGTGGTGGCGTTTTCGCCATTGGGCACGAAGCGGATTGAATCGGCGTCGGCCAGGGCGATGGCCGAGGAGGCCGAGACGGTGCCGAAGGCTGTCCAGCTGCCGCTGCCGATCTTGTATTCCCAGTGGCCGTTGCCCGAGGTCTGGTCGACGATGACGATGCCGGAAAGGGCACCGGTATCCACGTCGGTGATCGTGCCGCGGAAACTGGCGACGGTCTGGCCGCCGTTGTTGGTGGCGTCTTCGGTGAGGCCGGTGAGGACCGGGGCGGCCGGGGTGAGGATCGGGGCGTCGTTTACCGCCGTCACGTTGAGGGCGATGGTGCCGGCGGCAGGGGTGGCGCTGTCTTCGCCGCCGTCAGCGATGGAGACGCTGATGGTGGTGTTCACGTCGGTGTTGGCGCCCGGCGTGAAGACCAGCGAGGCCAGGGCGGTGTTCACCGCCGAGACGCTGCCGGTGAAGGTCCACACGCCGGTGCCGGGGTTGTAGGCGGCGCCGGTGGGCACGTTGAGGGCACCCAGGGTGGGGTCGGCGAGGGTGAGGGTGGCGGTGACGATTTCGCCCGGGTCCGGGTCGGTGACGGTGATCGTCGGCACGGTGACGCTGGCGGCGCCTTCGGTGTAGCTGGCGGTGGCGCTGGAGGGCGAGATGGTCGGGGCGTCGTTCAGGTCGCGGATGACCAGATAGCTGGTGCCGGTGGCGCTCTGGGCGCCGAAGGTGCTGTCGGCCACGCCGTTGGCGTCGGTGATCGTCCAGGTGAGCGCGCGGCTGGCGCCGGTGTCGGTGGGCGAGGTCGAGCCGTTCTGGTACTGGACGTGCTCGAGCAGGCTTTCGAACTCGGCCTTGGTGACGTTGCCGCTGGCCGTGGTGAGGTTCAGGGTGCCGGTGCCGGCGTTGTAGGTGACGTTGATCTGGGCGCCGGAGCCGGTGGTGAGCACGCTGCCGGAGCGGCTCCAGCCGGAGGGCGTGGCGACCGACAGGACGTCGGCGCTGCTGCGGTTGTTGCTGATCACCACGCTGGCGCTGGCGACGTAGACATCGTCCACATCGCTGACGCTGGCGCTGCCGACGACATTGGGGTTGGAGTTGTCGAGCACGTACACCGGGGCGCCGCCCTGCTCGAAGACCACGGTGGTGGCGTCGAGCGCGGTGTTGTGGTTGAGCGCCAGGGTCGGCGCGTCGTTGCGGGCGGTGATGGACAGGCTGTTGGTGCCGGCGTTGGCGGTGAGCGTGCCGGTGCTGGCATCGTTGCCACCCGCGGCGTCGGTGAGGCGCGAGCCGAAGCTGCTGGTGGTGGCCCAGGTGAAGCTGCGGCTGGTGGAGGTGCCGGTGGGGTTGTCGCTGGACGACGAGAAGACGATCGAGCGGGCGACGGCCTGGTAGTCGGCCAGGGTGGCGGTGCCGGTGAGCGTGAGTACGCCGGTGCCGGCGTCGTAGCTGGCGGTGATGCCGGTGCCGGCCAGCGGCGCGGTGACGGCGAGCAGGTCGCCGGTGGTGTGGCCGCCGGAGATGCTGACGCTGATGCCTTCGAGGGTGGTGTCGTCGGCGTCGGTGAAGGTGATGGCTGGCGCGATGGCGGTGGCGGAGCCCTTTTCGACATAGCTTGCGCTGGCCAGCCCGCTGACGGTGGTGGCGTTGTCGGTGGCGGTGAGGGCGACGCTGCTGGTGCCGATGGTGCTGTCGAGCTTGCTGGCGCCGCTGGTGGAGGCGTCAGCGTCGGTGACCTGCCAGCTGATGCTGCGGGTGCCGGAGACCGCGGTGGGATCGTCGGCGGTGCTGCTGTAGGTGACGGTGCGCAGGACGCTCTCGAAGCTGGCCTTGGTGGTGCCGGCATGGGTGAGGGTGAGCACGCCGGTGGCGCTGTTGTAGCTGGCGGTGATGCCGCTGGCGCCCACGGTGGCCGACAGGGTGTCGCCGGCGGTGAAGTCGCCGCTGATCCACACGCGGGCTTCGGTGAGGTCGGCGTCGTCCACGTCGGCGAGGCTGATGGCACCCGCCAGCACGACGGCGCTGCCGCCTTCGGTGTAGCTCGCGGCAGTGCCGGGCAGGCCCGAGAGGGTCGGCGCGTCGTTGGCCGGGGCGACGGTGATGGTGCTGGTGGCGCCGGCACTGGTTTCGGTGGCGGTGCTGCTGTCGTTGGCGGCGGGGTGGTCCGTCAGGCGGCTGCCGAATCTGTCGGTGACCGTCCAGGTGAGGGTGCGCGAGGTGGAAGTGCCGTCGCTAGTCGGGTTGTCGCTGGACGAGCTGAAGGTGATCTGGCGCAGCACGCTTTCGTAGGTGGCGAGGCTTGCGTTGCCGGTGATGACCAGCGACGTGGCGGTGCTGGAGGGGTCGAGCGCGAGGCCGGCGGCGCTGAGCACCGAGGCGTCGATGGCCAGCAGATCGCCGCTCACGCCACCGGCGGAGATGCTGACGGTGGCGGTGCTGAGGGTGGTGTCGTCCGGGTCGGTGAAGCTGAGGTTGGATATTGCGACGACCGGCGTGGAGCCTTCGGTGTAGCCGATGCTGGCACCGCCGGTGGTGACGACCGGCGCGTCGTTGATGGCTTCGATGCGCACCACGGTGCTCTGGGCGGCGGTGACCTGGCTCTCGACGCCGGCGTTGTCGGTGACGCGCCAGATGAGGGTGCGCAGGGCGTTGCTGGCGGTGGGGTCGTCGCTGGTGCTGCGGAAGCCGATCTTCTGCATCACGGCGGTGTAGTCGGCCTTGCCGGCGGTGCCGGCCGTGGTGGCGAGGACGATCTCGCCGTTGGCGGCATCGTAGGTGTAGCTGATCTCGACCGCGCCGCTGCCGTTGGTGCCGCTGAGGGTGCCGCTGAGGGCGGTGCCGGACTGGGTCCAGCCAGCTGCGCCGAGGGCGCCGGCGTCGAAGTAGCCCAGCTCGTCCTGGGCGTCGAGACCGGTGGTGATGCGGACAATGGCGCCGGTGATGGCGTTGTCGCTGCCGATGGTGCCGGTGTCGTCGAGGACGGTGAGGGCGCCTTCGAGGGTGGCCGGGGCGCCACCTTCGACGTAGTCGAGCGGGGAGGCGCTGGCCGAGCCGGTGATGTTGGTGACCTGCGGGATCTCGTTGGCGTTCTTGAGGGTGATGTCGGTGGTGCGGGCGGCCGAGCTGGTGGCGCCGGCGCCGTCGGAGTTGGCGTCGGTGACCTGCCAGGTGACGGTGCGCAGATTGTTCTGGCTGCCGCCGGAGGTGAACAGGTCGACGTTGTCCGGATCGGGCGAGTTGTAGTTGGCGGTGTTGCTGTAGGTGACCGAGCGCAGCACCTTCTGATAGTTGGCGACGCTGTCGGTGCCGGACAGGGTGAGCACGCCAGTGGCGGCATTGAACGACGCCGTGATGCCGGTGCCGGTGGTGACGGCGGCGAGGGTCTCGCGGCCGTCGGTCAGGTAGCCGGTGCCGGTGATACTGACGGTGGCACCCGCCAACTGGGTGTCGTCCACATCGCTGAGGCTGAGGCTGGGGGCGATGACGCGGGCGCCGTCGTCTTCGGTGTAGTTCCAGGTGGCCGGCTGGCCGGAGAGCACCGGGGCGTCGGCCAGCGGCGTGACGTTGATCGTGCTGGTGCTGTCGGCACTGCTGACGCCAGCGGTGTCGGTGGCCTTCCAGGTGAGCGTGCGTGTGGCGCTGTTGACGGTCGGGTCTTCGGACGCGGTGTTGAAGGTGATCGAGTTGAGCGCGGCCTGATAGGTGGCGACAGACGCCGTACCGGACAGGGTGAGTACGCCGGTCTGGCTGCTGTAGCTGACGCTGAGCCCGCCAGCGGTGCCGACGGCCAGGGTATCGCCAGCGGTGAAGCCGCTGCTGATGGCGACGGTGGCGCGGCTCAGCTGGCCGCCGTCGTCGGTGATCACGAGGCCGCTACCCACGTTGACGGCCCCAGCGTTCTCGGTGAAGGCGCCAGCGGAGGCGCCGGTGGTGAATTGCGGCGCGTCGTTCACGTTGGTGACGTTGGCGCTGAGGGTGTATTCGCTGCTCGAGAAGGCGGTGATGCCACCATTGGTGGAGACGTCAGCCTCGCCACGGGTCGCGCCGCTGGTGGCGGTGCCGCTGGTCTGATCCCAGCCGCGCAGGCTGAGGGTGGGTGTGCCGCCCTTGAAGCCGTCCGGGTTGAAGCGCACGCGGTCGGTGCTTTTGAGCAGCAAGGCGGTGGTGGCGCTGGGCGTGCCCAGGGATTGCCAGGTGCTGCCGCCGTCGGTGGAGTATTGCCAGCCGCCGGTGGCGCCGCCGTTGGTGACGCCGGTGATGGCGACGCCCTGGACGGCGCCGCTGTCGGCGTCGGTCATCGCACTGCCGAGGAGGCTGGAGACGGTCTGGCCGGCGTTGTTGGTGGCGTCTTCGCTGATGCTGGCGAAGTTGGCCGGGGTGCCAAGCACCGGTGCGTCATTGACCGCAGTGACGGCGATCGTGGCGGTGTCGGTGGCGGTGGAGTAGGGGCTGCTGCCGCCGCTGGTGGCAGTGCTGGCGTAGGTGCCCTGCTGGCCGGCGGTGGCGCCGGTCTGGTCCCAGGCCTTGTAGGTGAAGCTGGCGGTAGTGGCGTTCTTGGCGTCGGGCACGAAGCGCAGCTTGTCGGTGCTGCGCAGGAGCAGCGCGTTGGTGGCCGAGACGGCGCCGACGTTGGTCCAGCTGGAGCCGGCGTTGGTGGAGTACTGCCAGGTACCGTTGCCGCTCGCCAGGCTGGTGACGGCGATGCCGGACGCGGCGCCGCTGTCCACGTCGCTGACCGATGTTCCGAGCACGCTGGAGATGGTCTGGCCGGCGTTGGTGGTGTCGTCTTCGGTGATGCCGGTGAGGCTGGGCGCGGCAGCAGTGAGCGCCGGCGCGTCATTCACGGCGGTGACGGTGAGGGTGGCCGTCTGCTTGGTGGCCGAGAAAGCGGTCTCGTCGCCGTTGGCAATGGCCTTGTTGGCACCGTAGCTGGTGGCCGCGGAGAGATCGGCGGTGAGGCCGGCGGTGCCGCTGGTGCGGTCCCAGGCGCGATAGGTGATGGTGGCGCTGCCGGCATAGTCGGCGGCGGGAACGAAGCGGATGCGGTCGGTGCTGCGCAGCAGCCTGGCGGCCGCGTCGGACGCGCTGCCGAAGGCAACCCAGTTGGCGCCACCGTCGGTGGAGTATTGCCAGCTGCCGTTGGTGTTGTCGTTGGCGGTGACGGCAATGCCGGCGACGGCGCTTGCATCCACGTCGGTGGACGACAGGAAGCTCGACACCAGCGAGCCAGAGTTATTGACCGCGTCTTCCTGGATGGCGGGAACGACGGACGGGGCGTTGTTCACCGGCGCGTCGTTCTTGCGCACCGGGGTGATCGCGATGGTCTTGCTGAAGGTGGGGGTGCCGCCGTTGTCGCTGTACTCGACGACATACGGGAGCAGCGAGCTGTTGGGCAGGTCGTTCCACTTGCCGGGCGAGGCGCCGGACGAGTAGATCTCGCCGTAGTGTTCGGAGCTGCCGGAGTTGTTGGGCTCGTTAGTGTTCCAGTAGGCGTAACCGCCGCTGGCAGTGGCGGGGCTGATGTTGCCGGTGGAGATCAGCGTGCCCTTTTCGGGGCCGGTGACCCAGTACCACTTGCCTTCGGAGGCGCTCTGGCTGGCGAAGGTGGTGGCGCCGGTGGCGGCGTTGATGTAGGTGTAATCGTCGGAGGCGCCGATCCAGGCGTCAGCGGCGAGCTTCTGCTTGATGAAGTCGTTTTCTTCCTGGCTGGTGATGGTGGCCAGGTAGCCGGTCATGCCCTGGAAGGTGCGACCTTCGGCGGCAGTCTTGGCGGATGTCCAGCTGTAGCTGCCCGAGACGTACTCGTAGTAGTGGGTCTTGCCACCAAAGCTCAGCGCCAGCGCATCGCCGATGGTCATGCTGATGGTGCGGGCGGTGGTGGTGGGGTTGTCGCTGAGGTTGTAGTACTTCACGGCGCGCAGGGCGGCCTGGTACTCGGCGATGGTGGCGGTGCCGGTCAGGGTCAGGATGCCGGTGCTGGTGTTGTAGGCGTAGGTGATCTTGCCGCTGGCGTCGGTGCCCGACGCAGGCTGCAGGCGGTCTTCGGCCGAGACGAGGTTGGAGGTGATGACGACCCGGGCGCTGCTGAGGGTCGTGCTGTCCACGTCGGTGAGGGTAAGGGCGCTGTCCACGTAGAAGCTGCCGTCGTTCTCGTCGTAGCCGCTGCTGCTGCGGCTGAGGGTGAGCACGGCGGGGTCGTCCACGGCGGTGACGTTGATGGTGGCGGTGCGGGTGCCCTGGAGTGCGCCGCCGGTGCCGGTGTTGCCGCCGTCGTTCACGGTGTAGGTGACGGTGCGGGCCAGCGTGGACGGGCTGTCGGAGTTGTTGGAGTAGGAGATCACCCGCCCAAGGGCCTGGACCGCTGCCTGGGTGGCGCTGCTGTTGAAGTTGATGCGCAGGGCGCCGCCATTGGCGCCGGTGTTGCTGGCGTCGATGGTGCCGATGACCGTGCCGCCGTAGGTGACGTTGCTGCCGGAGACGCCGATCTGGCCTGCGCCGGTGCCCTGGTTGAGCACCGAAAGCTGGTCTTCGGCGGCGCCGTTGGTGGTGATCTGCGCCTGCAGCCAGCCACCGTTGAGGTTGGCCGGGCTGTCGGGGTCGGTGATGGTCATCACCGTGTCGATGGGCGTGGCGACGGCGTTTTCGGTGTAGGCCAGGGTCTGGGCGGTACCGCCCAGCACCGGGGCGTCGTTGGTGGCCGTGATGTTGATCAGGCCGGTGTCGGATGCGGTTTCACCGGTGGCGCTCTGGGCGGTGACGGTGAAAACACGCACCGGGGAGGTGACCGGGCTGTCGGAGGTGGCGTTGAAGGCCACTTGGCGGGCGATGCTGGTGACGACGGCGTCGTTCACCTTCGAGCCGTACACGCGCACGTTGTCGATGTACATCGAGGCGCCGGCAGCCCGGCCGCCGGAGAAGTCGTAGGTGCCCGAGACGAACACGAAGCGGTAGGTGCCGGTGGTGCCGATGGTGGCGCTGGCGGTGGCCCAGTTGGTCGAGCCGGCGGTGCTGGTACCGGTGGCGTCGAGCACCTTGGTGGTGGCGCCGGTGGTGGTATTGAGGATGTAGCCGAAGACGTCGTAGGCGTCGGAGCCGGCATAGGCGCGCCAGTCGAAGTAGATCTTGTCGCCGGCGCTGGCCGAGAAGGTGTCGCTGTACACCGCCGGGCCGTGGACCACGTCGTAGCCTGAAGTGGTGGTGATGCCGGAACTCAGCAGGCTGAGGGAGCGGGTGCCTTCGGTGTACTGGCTGGTGCTGACGGTGGTGCTGTAGCTGCCGGCACTGGCCGGGTAGGGGTCGTCATTGCCGGCATTGGCGGGGTAGGTGCCGTCATTGGGCGAGGTGAAGCCGGCGATGCTGGTGGTGCCCAGGTTGATGACCTGGTTCATGGCCGTCCAGCCGGTGAGCGAGCCGGATTCGAAGCCCGAGTTGGTGAAGGTGGAGACGAAATTGATCTTCAGCGCCTTGCCGGCGGTGCCATTTTCGGTCGCGTCGATGCTGCCGATGATGTCGCGGCCGGAGCCGTTGCCCATGTACACCGAGCTGCCCGAATACGAGATCGCGCCGGAGGCGTTGACGTTGGCGGCGTTGGTGAGCGTGAGGATGTCGGTGCTCTGGCCATTGGTGAGGCTGAAGCGGACGTATTTGCCGTCGTAGGAGCTGCCACCGGTGATGGAGATGTTGCTGTCCACGACAACCGCGCCGCTGCCTTCCACGTAAGTGGTGTCGTCCACCGAGCTGACCGAGGGCGCGCCGAGCAGGAAGGGATCAACGTCATCGGCGAAGGCGAGGGGAGCAGCGTCGATGGCGCCATTGGTGTATTCGAGGGTCCAGTCGCCGCCTTCCTTGGTGGCGCCGGTGGCGTCGGTGGAGGCAGCCACGTCGGCCTGGGTGATGCGGGCGATCTCATCCACCAGGGCCTTGCCATCGGTGCCGGTGCCGACGTCGCAGCCGTAGATCAGGATGTCGCCGTTGGCGGCGAGGCTGGAGCCGATGGCGGCCAGCGCGTCGGTGTGGGCGGCGAGGGTGCTCTGGTTGATGTGCAGGTTGCCCAGGGTGATGTCGCCCTGGCTGCCGTGGGACAGGATGTGGATGGACTGGATGTCGTTGCGACCGGCGACGGCATCCTGGATCTGCTGGAGGGCGTTGCCGGCCGGATCGAGCACGATGACCCGGGCGCTGCCGTCAATGTTGCTGGCGAGCACGTTGGCATTCTGCAGCTGCCCGTCGACGAAGACGAGGCTGGTGGCCGGTGCCGCATCAGGCGTGGAGGAGCCGACCGCAGCCGGCACGAGATCGACCGAGCTGTCGGTGGATGCGTCGGCTGTCACCGGATGGTCGGTAACCTGGGCGACGGCTTCGGCACCTGCGGCGCCATCGAAGACGAGTCGCTGTTCGAGGGCCAGCGGGGCCGGCCCCTGGCGGTTGAGGCGGCGTTTGCCGGTGGCGCTGCGGGTCGGGTTCGAGGGCATCGTGTGGCTCCTGCTAATTCTGATTTGGCGTTATTTCGGCGAGGCGGGCGTGGAGGCAGGCGGTGCAAGCTGCACGCGCCCGCTCATGCCGGCGATCAGATCGGGGAACTGGCCGTCGATGACGGCGATGGTCTTGACGGACTGGCTGACCGGGTCGACCTTGGCGCCCAGGCGGATGACCTTGGCCGGGTAGGTGCCGCCGGTTTCGTCGATCTTGACCTGGAAGCGGTAGCCGTCCTTGAGCCACGCCATCCAGCGCGACGGGACGATGAATTCCAGCTCGAGGGCGCTGTCGTCGATGATTTCGAGGATGCCCTGGCCGGGCTGGGCGAACTGCTGCTCGCGCACCTTCTGCTCGGAGACGCGGCCCGAGAAGGGCGCGGAGATCTGGCACTTGGAGAGGGTGGCGTTCATCAGCGAGACGTCGGCCTTGGCCTTGGCGACTTCCGACTGGGAGGTTTCCAGTTCCAGCTTGCCGACCGAGTTGAGCTCCGCCAGCCGGTTGTTGGCTGCGTAAGTCTTCTCGGCGGCTGTCAGGGTGGCCTTCGCCTTGTTGAGCTGGGCCGCCTGCAGCGTGCAGTCAAGGACGATCAGCACCTGGCCGGCCTTGAAGCGTTCACCTTCGCGTACCGCAATGCGATTGACCTTGGCGCCCACTTCGGCGGCCAGGGTGGTGAAGCGCCGGGGCGACAGCTGGGCGCGGATGTCCTGACGATCGAGCGCCGGCGCGGCAGCTGCGCCCGGCGGCGGGGGCGGCGGGTTGCCGCGCTGCGGCACCTGAGCCCAGGCGCCGATCACGGTGGCTCCGAGGGCGATGGCAAGCATGGAACGGAACATGGAGAACCTCGTCAGGGAGCGGTCGTGGCCGGGGCGGCGAGGGCGACGCGCTGCGCTTGCGCCATCGAACGCTCATGGATGTCGGCGATGGAGAAGGCGGCGCCGGTGACCTTGGGCTCGCCGATGCCTTGCGCTGCCGAGATGTTCGACCAGGCAAAGCCGCGGGCCTCGACCGGCGCGCTGACTGCCGCGGTGCGTTCGCCTTCGGGAGTGGCTTCGGCCTTGGGCGCCGGTGCGGCGACCGGTGCCTTCAGCGCCTCACCGCGGTTCCACTGGTCCATGGCGTTCTCGACGTTCTTGCGCAGGTCGGACAGGGAGGTGTCGTTGAGGCTGCCGATTTCCGGCTCGAGGCCGAGGGTGGACTGGATGCGGCTGCTGGCTGCGTAGAGCTGGCTGAGGGCCTGGTAGCGGCGCAGCAGGCTGACGATGGCCGAGGTGTTGCTGAAGATCAGGTCGAGGCGGCCCTTGGTGGCGGCATCCTCGCGGCTCTTGCTGTGCTCGAAGATGCGCTGGTCGACGGTGTAGATGGAGTCGGCGCGGTCGAGCAGCCTGTAGGCGTTCTCGTACTGCTGGCGCGCCAGGTGAACCTGGGCCAGCACGGCCATCTGGGTGGCCATGCGGCGATGCTCGGCGAGCTTTTCGTTGGACTCGTTGAACTTGATCGCGGCGGGCGCGGACAGCAGCGTGAAGAGGTTCCAGCTGATCTGGGCACCGGCTTCCTGCCAGGAGTTGTGGATCAGGTAGCTGTTGGTGTCGTGGCGCAGGCTGTAGTTGAAGGAGATGCCCGGGAACATGCGCATCATCGACTTCTTGGTTTCGGCCACGGCAATGCGCACGTTGTAGAACTGCTCGCGCAGGTCGGCGTTGCGGGCGATGGCGATGTCTTCCATCTGCTCGATGGGCAGCGGCAGCGCGGCGGGCTTGAGTTCGGCGGCGGAGGGCGTGGCGAGCTGGAACTGGGTGCCTGGCGGCAGGTTGATCAGGGCGGCGAGCTCGATCTTCGCGGCAGCCAGTTCCTGCTGGATGCTCTCGAGGATGCGCAGGTTTTCGAGCACGGTGCGCTGGTAGCGCAGGGCCTCAAGCGGATCGCGGATGCGCTCCTGTTCGATCTTGCGGGAGTCGGCGAGGGCGGATTCGGCCAGGCGGATGGTCTCGCGCAGATCCTTCTCGATCTTCTCGGCGCTGGCGGCGCGCCAGTAGGCGGTGCGCACTTCCTGGATCAGGTTGTGCATGGCCTTGCGGCGGCGCTCGGTGGCGATCAGCACGCGGTCGGCGTTCTGCTTGGAGTTGTAGTAGCTGACTCCAAAGTCCAGCACGTTCCAGGACAGGGCCAGATCGGTGAGGGTGTGGGAGCGGTCGGACGAGATGTAGGGGTTGGCGAGGGAAGGCAGTCCGGTCACCGAATCCTTGCTGTTGGTGACGAGATCCTTGTCGCGCCACTGATAGCCTGCGGAGGCGACCAGCTTGGGCAGCATGTCGTAGCGGCCGAGATCGAGCTGACCGATGGCCAGCGCCTCTTCCATCATGCGGCTGCGGTGGTCGAGGTTGTACTTGATGCCGCGGGCGATGGCGTCGGCGAGGGTGAGCTTGTCGGTGAGGGGCTCCACATCCGCGGCGGCTGCCTTGCGGTCGGCGGCGGCGATCTGCTTCTGGTCTTCGGTGGCAAACGGCGTGGGCAAGGTCGAGCAACCCGCGAGCAGCGCGGCCAACAGGACGCTGCAAGCGCCAACCAGACGACCGCCGGATACAGCGCGGGTGCTATTCAACTTGTTCATGATTCCCCCTGAGAGCGAAAAAGTGTGGCGTTGGCACAGTGTTCGTGAGGTTCAATGTCAGGGCTAACCTGCGGACGGGGGGAGGACTCGCGCTTCTTGTTGCGCTTGTTGTCGTCCCCCGTGCCGTGTGGCGGGTCTGCCCCCGAACTCGGGAAGACATAACGGCGTCGCAAATATTTTCTTTATTGTTTTCGGCGAATTTTTATGTCATTTCCTGAAGGCATATTCCACGAGCGCTCAAGGTTTGCCGGCTTTGTTCGCTAATCAGTGAGTCACCGCATTTCGTACAGGGTATTCACGATGTCGACAGGCAAGCTCGGGCAGCTTCAGGCGCTCCTGGTGGAGCCATCCGTCATGCAGGCGAAAATCATCCGCAAGTGTTGCGACGAGATTGGCCTGACGCGGATGGAAGTGGTGGGAAGTGCAACCGATGCGCTGGGCGCCATGCGCCGGGTTCGCCCGGATGTTGTGCTGTCGGCGCTCTATCTGCCCGATGGCTCGGGCACCGGTCTGGTGACGGCATTGCGGGCCGATCCCGAATGGGCGTCAGTGGCCTTCATCCTGATCTCCAGCGAGACCAGCCCGAAAGCGCTGGATGCCGTACGCCAGTCGGGCGTGTGCGGCATCCTGCCCAAGCCGTTCACGGCCAGCCAGCTGGCGCTGGCGCTCAATGCAACGCTGGATTACCTGACCCCAAATTACAGCTTCGACAACGCCTTCGATCTGGAGGCGGTACGCGTGCTGCTGGTGGACGACAGCCCCAACGCGCGCAGATTCATGCGCAGGGTGCTGGAGAACCTGGGCATCCAGCACATCGTCGAAGCGGGCGACGGGAAGGAGGGCGCGGCGATCCTGGATGACACGATGGTCGATCTGATCGTGACCGATTACAACATGCCCGAGATGGATGGGCGCGAGTTTGTGAAATACGTGCGCAACCAGAGCTGGCAGCGCACCGTGCCGATCCTGATGGTGACCAGCGAATCCAACGAAGGCCGGCTGGCGGCGGTGGAGGAGGCCGGCGTGTCCGGCATCTGCGACAAGCCCTTCGAGCCGTCGGTGGTGCGCGGGCTGCTGGGGCGGATGCTGGGGGGCTGAGCTTCAGCCGGGCCGGCGGTCTGGCCCGGAAACCTGAAGAGTGGTGATGTATCTGGCTGTTTTCGACAACAATCGACGATGGATTGTTGCCGAAAACAGCCAGATTGATTTCAGGCCTTCACGGCTTCGAGCAGGGCTTTCACCGCGGCGACCCGCTGCTTGAGATCCGGCGTGGAGACCTTGCGGATCAGCTTGTCCGGGCCGGACATTTTGATCGTCTTGTCCTTCTGGATCAGCATGATGACCTTCACCGGATCGATCGGTGCGTGCTGGCCGAACTGGATGCTGATCTGGCTCTCCGACGCGTCCATCTTGGCCACGCCGAAGGGTTTGACCAGCATGCGCAGGCGGTGGGTCTCGAGCAGGGTGCGGGTCTGCGGCGGCATCTCGCCGAAGCGGTCGATGAGCTCTTCCTGCAGGGCCTGCAGGTCGTCCTCGGTGTCACAGTTGGCGAGGCGCTTGTACAGCGTGAGGCGCTCCTGCACGTCGCTGCAGTAATCGTTGGGGAGCAGCGCCGGGGCGTGGAGGTTGATCTCGGAGACGACCTCCAGCGGCTGGGTGAGGTCCGGCTCCTTGCCTTGCTGCAGGTCGCGCACGGCGCGCTTGAGCATCTCGGTGTAGAGGCTGACGCCGACCTGCTGGATTTCGCCGGATTGATTCTCGCCGAGCACCTCGCCGGCGCCGCGGATTTCCAGATCCTGCATCGCCAGATAGAAGCCGGAACCCAGCTCTTCCATCATCGTGATGGCCTCCAGGCGCTTCTGGGCCTGGGCAGTGGGCTTGGCGTGGGCGTCGGTGAGGAGGTAGGCGTAGGCCTGGTGGTGCGACCGGCCGACGCGGCCGCGCAGCTGGTGGAGCTGGGCGAGGCCGAAGCGATCGGCCCGGTTGATGATGATGGTGTTGGCCGTCGGGATGTTGATGCCGGTCTCGATGATGGTGGTGCACAGCAGCAGGTTGGCCTTCTGCGTGGTGAAGTCGCGCATCACGCGTTCGAGCTCGCGCTCGGGCAGCTGGCCGTGGCCGATGACGATGCGCGCTTCCGGCAGCAGTTCTTCCAGCGACTCGCGGACGTTCTCGATGGTCTCGACCTCGTTGTGCAGGAAGTACACCTGCCCGCCGCGCTTGAACTCCCGGATCACCGCCTCGCGGATGATGCCCTTGCTGTGGCGCTGCACAAAGGTCTTGATGGCCAGGCGCTTTTGCGGCGCGGTGGCGATCACCGAGAACTCCCGCAGGCCTTCGAGCGCGAGCCCCAGGGTGCGCGGGATTGGCGTGGCGGTGAGGGTGAGGATGTCCACCTCGCTGCGCAGGGCCTTGAGGGCCTCCTTCTGACGCACGCCAAAACGGTGTTCCTCGTCGATGATGACGAGGCCCAGGCGCTTGAAGGTGACGTCCTTCTGGAGCAGCCGGTGGGTGCCGATGAGGATGTCCACCTTGCCTTCGCCCAGCTGCTTGATGGCCTCGGCCTGTTCCTTGGCGCTCTTGAAACGGGACAGCTCGGCCACCTTGATCGGCCAGTCGGCGAAGCGGTCGGCGAAGGTCTGGTAGTGCTGCTCGGCGAGCAGCGTGGTGGGGCACAGCACGACCACCTGCTTGCCGTCGGCCACCGCGATGAAGGCGGCGCGCAGGGCAACTTCGGTCTTGCCGAAGCCCACGTCGCCGCACACCAGGCGGTCCATCGGCCGGCCGGATTTCATGTCGGCCACGACGGCCTCGATGGCGGCGAGCTGGTCCGGGGTTTCCTCGAAGCCGAAACCGTCGGCAAACGCCTCGAGATCGTGCTGCTTGAAGTCGAACTGGTGGCCCTTGCGCGCGGCACGCTGGGCGTAGAGCGAGAGCAGCTCGGCGGCGGTGTCGCGCACCTGCTGGGCGGCCTTCTTCTTGGCCTTTTCCCACTGGCCCGAGCCCAGGGTGTGCAGATGCACGGCCTCCGGGTCGGCGCCGGCGTAGCGGGTGATCACGTGGAGCTGCGACACCGGCACGTAGAGCTTGTCGCCGTTGGCGTATTCGAGGTGCAGGAATTCGGTCTGGCCTTCGCCCAGATCCATGTGCACCAGGCCCATGTAGCGGCCGATGCCGTGGCTGGAGTGCACCACCGGGTCGCCCGGCTTGAGCTCGGACAGATCCCGCAGCCAGCCTTCCATCGTCGCGGCCTTGCGGCTGTCGCGGCGGGTTCGGGTGCGGGCGGTGGCGGCGTAGAGCTCGGATTCGGTGACGACCGCGACGCCGGCGTCCGGCAGCACGAAGCCGGCGGCGAGCGGGCCGGTGCCGAGGGCGAGCTTGGCGTCGCCGGCCAGGAAGGCGTCGAAGTCGGCCGAGGGGTCGGGCTTCAGGCCGTATTCGGCAAAGTATTCGGCGATGGTCTGCTGGCGGCCGGCGGATTCGGCGAGCACCAGCACGCGGCCGTCGAAGCCCGCACAGAAGGCCTTGAAGCGGTGCAGCGGATCGTTGGCCTTGCGCTCGACGGAGATGTCGGGAAGCGTGGCGGAAGGCCCGTCGCCGGCGCCGGCCGGCAGGGCCAGGCGGGTGCGCTCCTTGAGGGCGACGAAGAAGGCTTCTTCCGACAGGAAGAGCTGGTCCGGCGCCATGATCGGCCGGGTCTTGTCGCCGCCGAGGAGCTGGTGGCGGCTGCGGGCGTCCTTCCAGAAGGCCTCGATGGCGCCGGGCACGTCCCGGTGCAGCAGGATGCGGCTGTGGTCCGGCAGGTAGTCGAAGAGCGTCGCGGTCTCGTCGAAGAACAGCGGCAGGTAATACTCGATGCCCGCCGGGGCGATGCCGTTGGAGACATCCTTGTACACCGCGCAGCGGGACGGGTCGCCCTCGAAAGTTTCGCGGAAGCGGCCGCGGAAGTGCGTGCGGCCGGGTTCGTCCATGGGGAACTCCCGCGCCGGCAGCAGGCGCACTTCCTTCACCGGATAGACGGTGCGCTGGGTGTCCGGGTCGAAGGTCTTGATGCTCTCGATCTCGTCGTCGAAGAGGTCGATGCGGTAGGGCAGGGCGGCGCCCATCGGGAACAGATCGACCAGCCCGCCGCGCACGCTGAACTCGCCCGGCGACACCACCTGGGTGACGTGGGCGTAGCCGCCGATGGTCATCTGGTTGCGCAGGCCGTCTACATCGAGCCTTGCGCCCTGCTTGAGGAAGAAGGTGTAGGCCGCGAGGAAGGCCGGCGGCGCGAGCCGGTACAGGGCGGTGGACGCCGGAACCAGGGCGATGTCGGCCTCGCCGCGGGTGATCGCGTAGAGCGTGGAGAGCCGCTCGGAGATCAGGTCCTGGTGGGGCGAGAAGCTGTCGTAGGGCAGGGTTTCCCAGTCTGGCAGCAGGTGGGTGCGCAGATCGGGCGCGAGCCACGCGATCTCGTCCGACAGGCGCTGGGCGTCCAGCGGATTGGCGGTGACCACCACCAGCATCCGCTTGCCGTCGGCCAGCCGGGCGATGGCGAGGGCGTCGCTCGAACCGGCCAGCGAAGGCAGGTCGAGGCGCTGGCCAGGCTTGGCCTGGTTGAAGGTGTCGAGGGACGGGAGCAGGCGGGCGAGCGGTCGGGAGGCGGTCATGCGGAGGGTGCTGCGGAAAGACAAACCAGGCGGCGGATTATACGGCGGCGGCGCTCAGGCCCGGTCGATCTGGAAGGTTTCGACGACGCGGCCGGTTTCGATGCCGACCTCGTTCCAGGTGGATTCGGTGAAGCGCGCCCAGCCGTGGCGGTCGCGGGTGATGACGGTGGAGCAGCGTGTCCCGTAGCCCGGCGCGCGGATGAAGGCGCTGGAGAGCATGCGCTCCCAGGCGAGGCTCACGCCGGTGCGGGGAAGCTCGGCGTCGGGCGCCGGACGGTCGTCGCGGAGCAGTTCGCGCAGGGGCGTGTCGTCCGGCAGGGCGGCGAGGGCGCGGGACAGGCGCGATTTGCCGGCCTTCACCTTGGGCCACGGGGTGTCGAGCAGGTGGTTGGAGAGGGCATGGACGCCGGGCTCCAGCAGCTGCGTGGCGCAGCTCTCGCTCTCGTAAATGCCCAGCGTCTCGCCGTCGGAGATCAGGATGTTGAAGGCGTTGTAGCGCGGGCCTTCGTCCTTCAGGCGGGCGAGGGCGGCGGCGGTGGATTCGTCGCCAGCCAGGAAATCCGCCACCAGCGCGCCGCGGGACGGGGTGCCGCTGCGCATCCGGGCCGGATCGCGAAAATTGGTGAGGCCGGCAAAGCGGCCCGAGCGGCCAAGCCCAAGCCACGTGCCGCCGGCTTCGAGATCCCGTCCCGCGAAAATGCCGCCCCCCGCCCACCAGGCCGCGGCAGCCGCCGGGCGGGCGAAGAACTCGTCGCGGTTGGCGGCGACCACCAGCGGGTAATCCGGGTGGGCGTGCCAGGCAACGAGGATCAGGCACATGCGACGAAGCGCTCGGTGTGGCGACGGCCGCCGTCATCGATGAAGCGCTCGATGCCGTGCCGGTCGAGTCCCTGGGCGAGGGCGTCGTCGAAGGCCGTCGGGTCCATCACGTTTTCGTAGATCTCCATCCACGTCCACGGATCGTCGGCCTTGCGCAGGAAGCGCCCGGCCACGCCCGTCTGGCTGCGTAGCTCGTCCTGCAGGTTGTACAGCGTGCGGGCGAGATCCCCCTCCACACCGATGCGGACGGGGTAGTAGATGTAGTAATGGGTCGCGGTCGTCACAGCGAACCTTCAGGGAAGCGCGTAGGGCAGGGGCACGAACGCTACCGCCGGGCCGTCCGGGGCGCCGATCGTGGCCTTGCCGCCTTCGGCGCTGGCCGTCTGCAGCACCACCAGGGCGTCAAAGCCGCCTTCCGGCGCGGGGGCCGCGCTCACCACCTTGCCGGCGGATTGATCGCCGAAGTCCGGGGCGTACAGATCGGTGCCGGCCGCGAGGGCGGGAACGTCGGCGTGGATGCGGTACATGCGCTTCTTGAGCTTGCCCAGGTAATGGGTGCGGGCCACGATTTCCTGGCCGGGGTAGCAGCCCTTGTTGAAGCTCACGCCGCCGATGAGGTCGTAGTTGACCATCTGCACCACGAACTCCTCCTGCACCGGCTGGGTGACCACCGGCTGACCGGCGCGGATGTCGAGCCACTGCCAGGCGGCGCTGCCCGCCGGCTGGGCGCCTGCGGCAACGAACTTTGCCCACAGGTTGGGCGCTTCGGAGATCGGCGCCGACACGATGAAGCGGGCGTCATCAAGGCGCACCACGGTGGCCAGGCCCGACGCGGTGGCGAGCTCGGCGCCGGGAATGCCGAGGCCGGCGGCCTCGAGAGCTGCGCCAGCTTGCGGGCCAGCCAGGCCGATCAGCGCGGTATCGCCGCCGTCGTCCATCAGCCGCACCTTGGAGCGCAGGATGTACATCGACAGCTTCTTGAGCATCGCGGCGTGGATGTCGGCCGACAGGGTGAGGAGGTAGTCGCCACCCTCGCGCCACAGCACGATGCTGGCGAGCATCCGGCCCTTGGGGCTGTTGAAGCTGGTGAACTGGGCTTCGTTGGGGCCCAGTTTCTTGACGTCGTTGGAGAACAGGTTGTGCAGGAAGGCGCAGGCGTCTTCACCGCTGGCGCGGATCGCACCAAGGTGGATCATCGGCACGACAATCGTGCCCTGGGCCGCGCGGTTTACGTCCTGCCGGGCGTCTTCGGAAAACTGCACGGCGTTGTCGCCGGCGAACTGGGCGCCTTGGTTGGCGAGAAAGGTTTGCCAGGTTGCGTTCATCGGTGGTCGGGGTCCTGAGTTGAAACGAGTCCAAAAGCGGTTTGCGCTATTATAGAGGCCTGACCGCGCAGGCTTCGGCCTGTCTGCGGTCTTTGTCGTGCCGGCGGGCAAGTCCTCAAGAAAGTTGTCCATGTCCGGGCCGGCTTGCGGCGCCCACTTCTTTGCTCACCTCATTCGTTTGTTTCCCACGCGCCAAGTTCCCAGATGAAGCGCCTGATTTCCCGTTTATTCGTGCTCGCGCTCATCGGATTGGCTTGCATTGCCGGGGCGCTCGCGTGGTTTGCCTACCGCCCGCTGCCGCTGCGCCAGACGCCGCTGGATTTCACCGTCGAGCCCGGCTCTTCGATGAAGCAAGTGGCGCGCCAGCTTGTTGACGCTGGTTTCGACATGCCGCCGCTCGCTATCGTCACCCTGGCCCGCATCACGCGTCAGGCCAACGCGATCAAGGCCGGCAGCTATGAAGTGGAGGCGGGCGTCACCCCGCTGCAACTGCTGAGCAAGCTCAGCCGTGGCGACGTGAGCCAGGCCGAGCTGCCGGTGATTGAGGGCTGGAACTTCCGTCAGCTCCGCGCCGCGCTCGATCGTCACCCCGATCTGCGCCACGACACCGCGGGGCTGTCAGACGCCGAGATCCTCGGAAAGCTCGGAATGGACGCGCGGCATCCTGAAGGCCTGTTCTTCCCGGACACCTATCTCTTTGCCCGTCGCTCCAGCGATCTCGATGTGCTGCGCCGGGCCCACGCCAACCAGCAAAAGATGCTGGAGCGCGAGTGGCAACGCCGTGCCGACGGCCTGCCGTACAAGACGCCCTACGAGGCGTTGATCATGGCGTCCATCGTCGAGAAGGAAACCGGGCAGGCCGCCGACCGGCCGATGGTGGCCTCGGTGTTCATCAACCGGCTGCGCGCCGGCATGCTGCTCCAGACCGATCCGACGGTGATCTACGGCCTTGGCGCGGATTTTGACGGCAACCTGAAGAAGCGCGACCTGCTTGCCGACACGCCCTACAACACCTACACCCGCACGGGCCTGCCACCCACGCCGATCGCCATGCCCGGCACCGCCGCGCTGCGGGCGGCCCTCAACCCGCCGGCCACCGATTACCTATACTTCGTGGCCCGCGGCGACGGCTCCAGCGAGTTCTCCCGTAGCCTCGACGAACACAACCGGGCCGTGGCCCGCTACATCCGGAAACGCAGCCAGTGAAATCCCGCTTCATCACCTTTGAAGGCATCGACGGCGCCGGCAAGAGCAGCCAGATCGCCGCCGTCGTGGCGCTGATCGAATCCCGCGGCATCCACGTCGTCCAGACCCGCGAACCGGGCGGCACGCCCCTCGGCGAAAAGCTGCGCGAACTGCTGCTGCACGAGCCCATGCACCTGGAAACCGAAGCCATGCTGATGTTCGCCGCCCGCCGCGAACACCTCGCTGCGCTCATCGAGCCGTCGCTCGCCGCCGGCAAATGGGTGGTCTCCGACCGCTTCACCGACGCCACCTACGCCTATCAGGTGGGCGGGCGCGGGCTGGACGAAACCCGCTTTGCGGCGCTGGAGCAGTGGGTTCATCCCCATCTGCAGCCCGACCTCACACTGATCTTCGATCTGGATCCGGCAGTTGCGGCCCGTCGCCTGGCCGGCACCGGCGTGGCGCCCGACCGTTTCGAGCGGGAGAAGACCGATTTCTTCGAGCGGGTCCGGTCGGCGTATCTGCGCCGGGCGGCAGCTGATCCGCAGCGGGTCCGGGTGATCGACGCCAGCCATACACCGGACGAGATCCGGCGGCAGGTCGAGGCCGTCGTCGGCGAGGCGTGTTTCCGATGATTTTCGAATGGCAGGCCGCCCTGTGGCAGCGCGTGCTCGACAGTGCCGACCGCATGCCGCACGCACTGCTATTTGCCGGCCCGGCCGGCGGCGGCAAGCGGATGTTTGCCGAAGCCTTGGCTGCGCGGGAACTCTGCGCCCAAAATGGGGTCGATGGGCATGCCTGCGGTGTCTGCGAAGACTGCCTCTGGCGCCTGTCCGGCAACCACCCGGATCTCATGCGCGTGATCCCCGAGGCCGATCAGGAAGACCGCGCTGACGCGGCAGCCGAAAAGCCCGAAGGTGGCAAGGCGGCCAGCCGTCAGATCGTGATCGAACAGATCCGTGATCTCCAGCAGGCGCTGACCACCGGCGGCCATCGGGGCGGGCGTCGGGTGGTGATCATCGATCCGCCCGAGGCCATGAACCTGTTTACCGCCAACGCGCTGCTCAAACTGCTCGAAGAACCGACGACCAACGCCTTGTTCATTCTGGTTTCCTCCTCGCCCAAGCGCCTTCTGCCGACGATCCGCAGTCGCTGCCAGACGTGGGCCTTCCCGCGCCCGCCCGCCGAGATGGCCACTCGCTGGCTGGCCGAGAGAAAGGTGCCGGACGCCGCCGCGTTGCTGGCCTTCTCCGGCGGCATGCCGCTCGCGGCGGCCGAGATGGCCGAAGGCGGTGCCGCCGCCGCGCGCAAGCGCTTCGTCGATGACATCGCCAGCCTGCCGCGCAAGGCGCCGCTGCGACTGGCAGGTGAGTGGGAGAGCTGGCTGAAGAGCAAGGACGCCGCTGCCTGCGGCTTCGACATGCCGACGCTGGTCGGTTGGCTGCAGCGCTGGGTTGCCGATCTGGTCAGCCTGCGCCTTGGCGGGCCGGTGCGCTTCTTTCCGGCGCAATATGACATCCTGCACAGCCTGTCCGGTCGGCTGAGCATCGACTCCGCACTCGGCTGCTACAATGAAATCACCCAGTCCCGCCGGGTTTCGCAGCATCCGCTGAACGCCAGGCTTTTTCTTGAGGACATGCTTTTGCGGTACGCCCGGAGTCTCCAGGCCGCCGCGCCAGCCATGCGCAGATGAACGATTCCCTGAAGCGCCCCTTCCAGCCGCGCCCCAGCGTCCTGTCGCTCAATATCAGCTCCAAGTCGGCGCTGTATGCGGCGTACATGCCGTTCATCAAGAACGGCGGAATCTTCGTGCCAACCACCCGCGAGTACAAGCTGGGCGACGAGATCTTCATGCTCCTGCAGATCATGGACGATCAGACCAAGCACCCCGTTGCCGGCACCATCGCGTGGATCACCCCGGCCGGCGCCCAGGGCAACAAGACGCAGGGGATTGGTGTCCAGTTTGCCGGTGACGATGCCGGGCAGGTGCTGCGCAACCGGATCGAGCAGATCCTCGCCGGCCATCTCGGTTCATCGCGCCCAACGCATACCCTCTGACGCCCTTGTCGCGCTCAGCCCTGCATTCACCCCGTTCGATTCTTCAACGAAGCCGCTCGTAGCACTTCGCATCCTCATGCTTGTCGATTCCCACTGTCACCTGGATTTTCCTGACCTCATCGAGAACGAGGCCGCGCTGCTCGAGCGGATGGCCGAAAACGGCGTCACCCACGCCCTTTGCGTGGCCGTCAAACTCGAGACGCTGTCAGGCGTGATCGGCCTTGCCGAGCGCCACGCGAACATCTTTGCTTCGGTTGGTGTGCATCCCGACAACGCCGACTGTGACGAACCCGACACCGCCCGGCTGCTCGAACTCGCGGCCCACCCCAAAGTTGTGGCGATCGGCGAGACCGGGCTCGACTATTACTGGCACAAGGACGCCCCGGAGTGGCAGCGCGACCGTTTCCGGACGCACATCCGGGCGGCCCGGGCCTGCGGCAAGCCGCTGATCATCCACACCCGCGACTCGGCGGCGGACACCCTTCGCCTGATGCGGGAGGAATCCGCAGGCGAAGCCGGTGGCGTGATGCACTGTTTTACAGAGACCCGTGAAGTTGCCGAGCAGGCGCTTGATCTGGGCTTCTATATTTCATTTTCGGGTATCGTCAGCTTCAAGACTGCCGAATCCCTTCGGGATGTGGCACGCTACGTTCCGGCTGATCGACTGCTCGTGGAAACCGATGCGCCTTACCTCGCGCCGGTGCCGTTCCGGGGCAAGACCAACCAGCCGGCTTACGTCCGCCACGTGGCCGAAGCCGTGGCCACCGCCCGGGGAGAAACGCTCCAGGCCGTGGCTGAAGCGACCACGCGTAACTTCTTCCAGCTTTTCAAGCACGCCAGACCGTCATGAAAACAGCCTCCCTCGTATCCCGCCGCCTCCCCCTTCGTTCCCTGCGCGCCAAGGCCGTCGGCGCCCTGATCCTTGGCCTGCAACTGTCGATGCCCGCGTTCGCGGCTTCGCAGGATGATTTGTTCAACGCTGCCAAGCTCGGCGATGCGAAGGAAATCGCCCAGGAGGTTGCTCGCGGTGCCGACCCCAACCTGGCCGACGCCGCCGGCAACACGCTGCTGATCATCGCAGCCCGGGAGGAGCAGCCCAAGGTGGTGGCCGAACTGATCAAGCAACGCGGCATCAAGCTCGACGCCCGCAATGCTGCGGGCGATTCGGCCCTGATGCTGGCCAGCTTGCGGGGTTATACCGAGGTGGTCGACCTGCTGCTGAAAGCTGGCGCCCAGTTCAACCACGACGGTTGGAACCCGCTGCTCTACGCCGCCTTTGAAGGCCGCGTGAGTATCGTCGAGATGCTGCTGGCAAAGGGTGCCAACCCCGATGCGCTGGCGCCCAACCGCAGCACGCCGCTGATGTTTGCGGCCCGCAATGGTCATGAGGATGTGGTTGTTCGTCTGCTCAAGGCTGGCGCGAATGTCGACCTGAAAAACGACCAGAACGAAACCGCCGACAGCTGGGCAACCAAGTATCGCAACACCGATATCGCCGAGCTGATCCAGACCGAACGCAAGGCTCGGGCTGGCCGCGCCAAATAAGGCCTACGAGCAGGCCCCACGCCTTGCCTGCCCGCAGCCATCAATATCGGCCGTGCCCGAGGCGCCAGGGGAGAGACGGTGCCACCCGGCGCAGTACACCAGCGATGATCACGGCGAGCAGGGCAGGCACCAGGGCATGGTCGCCCTGGCCGCCGGCCAGCAGAACGCCAACGATTACGCCGCTCACCATCAGAATCCGGCAGATCAAGGTTTCCATCGAAGTCTCCTTTCAGCATGACAGGTGCCCCGCAGGGGCATTGAGGTGAGATGCGCAGACCTTGCCGGAGCTATAAAGCCCGATAACTGGTTACGCATCCGATAGCTGTAAGTATATACAGCTATCGGATTTCTGCAAGCGCGTCGTGTGCGCGCCCGCGTCTTCGGTCATGAGCGCGGACTCGGGCTAAACTTGAGCCCATGAAAAAGAAGACCGCGCCTGTTTCCGAGGCTTCCCACCCCGTCGCGCCTCCGCTTGTTCCGATCCGCCCGCTCGACGAGATCGAGATCCCCGCCGATCTCAATGGCCGGCAAGGCGTTAACCGGGCCGACCCGGCCCGACTGCAGATCAATGCCGACAACGACGCGGACGCGATCCGCTGTTTCCTGGCCGAGTACGATCGGTCCCTCGGCACGCTGCGCATTTATCAGCGGGAGTGCGAGCGGCTGCTGTTGTGGTCGCTCAACGATTGCGGCAAGCCGATCTCCAGCCTCAACCGGCAGGATTTCGAGGGCTATCTGAACTTCCTGGCCGACCCACAGCCCGCGCAGCTCTGGTGCGGGCCCAAGGCCGACCGGCGCACCGAGAAGTGGCGCCCGTTTGTCGGGCCGCTGTCTGAAAGCGCGGTGCTCACCGCGATTGCGGCGATCAATTCGTTGATGCGCTATCTGGTCGATGCCGGTTATCTGGCGGGCAACCCCCTCGGGCTCATCCGGCAGCGCCGTCGCAAGATGTCCGCCGAGGCGGCCGGGCCGCTGCGGGCGGTGGCGAGCACCGACGAGGTCGAGAAGATCGAACGTTTTCTCGATGCCCAGATGTGGCAGGCGGTGACGGCTGCCATCGAGGCAATGCCGCGCGATTCGGAGCGGGGCCGTGACGAATACGAACGGGCACGTTTTCTTGCGGCCACGCTCTACATGCTGGCGCCCCGCGCTGGGGAACTCGAAAGTCACCGGATGAACAGCTTCCGCGAAGAGCGGGGGCTGTGGTGGTGGCACGTGGTGGGGAAGGGCGGCAAGAAGGCGAAGGTGCCGGTGGCTGACGACATGCTCCAGGCGCTGATCCGCTCCAGGCGCTGATCCGTTACCGCAAATACCTCGGTCTGAGCGCAGTGCCCCGGCGGGACGACGCCACGCCGATCCTGGTGTCGGTGAAGGACGGTAGCCCGATCACTGCGCGGCGCCTCAATCAGATCCTGAAGAAGATATTCAGCGCCGCGGCCGATCTGCTCCCGGCTGATGCGGAGCACAAGAAGGAGAAGCTCCGCGCGGCATCGGCCCACTGGGGGCGCCACACGGGGATCACGGCCAAGCTCGACAGCGGCATCGACGAGCGCTATGTGCAGAAGGATGTGCGGCACACGGACGCCCGGACGACCCAGCGCTACATCCACGAGGAAGAGGAGCGCTGGCACGACGAAGCGCAGAAGCAGCGCCTGCCGTGGGCTGGCGGGAAGCCGGATTAGCCCGTTGGCCCTGAAGGTGACATAAGGCTTTGAGGATTTCCGGGGCTGCTGTGGCGTGGTTGACGAATCGTCATGAAGATTACGTTTTCCGGACGTATACGTATGGTAATGTTCCTGTGTTGCACTAATTTGCATTTTCGAAACAAGGGAACGAACCATGGCCCGCAGCAGTAGTGTCACGTTCGAGGCGGTCGAGCAGATCTGTTTTCAGTTGCTCTCGCAAGGAGAGAACCCGTCGTTCAACCTCGTCTATGCCGAGCTCGGCAACAAGGGCTCGAGCGAGATCGTCCAGCGCTACATCGACCAGTGGCGTCGCGAGACGGGTGCCGCCTTCTTTCGTCAGCGCAGCATTCCGGGGATGCCCGACGAGCTGATCTCGGCGACGGATTCGTTCATGAGCAAGATGTGGTCGCTGTCGCTTCAGCAGGCCGACCAGATTCTGGCCGCCCAGCGCCAGGATCTGGAGCAGGAGCGCGAAGCCCTGCGCCAGCGCTTCCAGGAAGCCGATGACCGCATCCGCCAGCTCGAAGCCGTGGGTGCCACTGCGTCCCGGCAGATCGCGCTGCTGGAGCAGGAGGTGGGTAGCCGCGACAGCACGATCAGCGACCTGCGCAGCCAGGCGCTGGAGTTTCTTCGCCAGCGTGAAGGGCTTGAAAACCGCGTGCGCCAGCTCGAAGAAGCCGCCGAGGCGAGGGAACAGAAATTCACCGCAGAGTCCGAGCGGATGGTGCGCCTGCTCCAGTCCGACCGGGATCGCTACAGCGCGTCCCTGAAGGATGAGCAGGAGCGGGGCGCCCAGGAGCGGGAGCTGCTGCTCAAGCAGATCGAGACGGCCCGCCAGGAAAAGGTGGCCGATCTGATGGCGATGCGCCAGCAGATCGCCAATCGCGAAGACCGGGAGGCGCGCCAGCGCGAGCAGACCGAGGAAGCCAAGGCGGCCCTGCGCGAAGCGGTGTCGAAGACCCGCCAGATCGAAACTTCGCTGGCTGCCGCCGAAGGGCGGATCGAGCGCCTGCAGGCCCAGCTCAAGACCGCCAGCGAGGCGGCCCATGGCAAGGAATCCGCCGTGGCTGCGGCGGAAGCCCGGGCGAGGGCAGTCGAGGAAGTGCGGCTTGCCGAGACGGCCCGCGCCCAGCGGGCCGAGGCCAATCTCGCCGAAGCGCTGGCGGAGCTGGCCCAGCTCAGGAAACAGAAAGCCTGAAACGCCCCGGGGGCGGGCAAGCGTCGATATTCCGACGTTTGCTCACCCCCGGTTTGACGATGGCCGCGGCTCAGGCAGCGGCCATTTTCACGTTCAGCGGGTGGCCGGCGCGTGCTTGTCCAGCCACTGGCCGAGCATCATCGAGATCCACACCATCTCGCCGTAGTAGCCCGGGTAGGCCGGCAGGTGGGTGGAGAACAGCTCGCTCACGAAATCCTTGCGCAGGATGTTGCGCTCGACCAGCACGTCGAGGGATTCACGGGCCAGCTTGTCGAGGCCCTTGTGCTTGAGCACCCAGTGGCCGTAGGGCAGACCGAAGCCTTGTTTCTTCTTGGTGATGATCTCGGGCGGCAGGAAATCCTTCAGGGCTTCCTTGAAGAACCAGCGCAGCTGCAGGCCCTTGAGTTTGTACTCGGGCGGCAGCTGAAGCGAGAAATCCAGCAGCGCGTCGTCGAGGAGCGGGAAGATCACGTTCATGCCCGCAAGGCGGGTGCTGCCGATCACCTTGGGCAGGTCGTTGTCGGCCAGCGTGAAGCGCCAGTCGAAGTTGAGCATCTTGTTCACCAGCGCATGGGCGGTGGTGTTTTGCCAGACGCGGCGCTGCAGCTTGACCGGCGCGTCGGTGTCGACGCCGGCGAGGAAATCCTTCGGGAAGACGTTGTCCATCCCCAGGCGGTAGATCAGGTTGTACTGGGCGGTGCGCTCGGGCAGCGGCGTGGTGGCCTGCTCGATGTAGCTGGCGGCCTTGCGCATCAGCGGCAGCTTGCCCAGAGGCGTCTGCATGATGACGGGTTCGAGGAGCGCGCTCTTGATGAGGCCGGGCACGTTCTCGTAGTAGCCGAACACGCGCTGCTTGGCGTAGCGGGTGTTGCCGCCGAAGAGTTCGTCACCACCGTCGCCGGCGAACATCTTGCGGTGGCCGTCATCGTGGGCGAGCTTGGCGCACAGGTAGGCGGGCAGCACCGACGAGTTGCCGAAGGGTTGGTCGTAGGACGTGGCGACGCTGGGAATGTTGGCGACCAGGTCGTCGGAGGTGATGTAGTACGGGACGTGCTTCACGCCGAAATGCTTGGCGGCGATCTTGGCGAACTCCATCTCGTCGTAGCCTTCGGCCTCGAAGCCGATGGAGTAGGCGGTGACCGGGTTGCCGCTCTTGGCGAGCATGCCGACGACGGTGGAGCTGTCGGTGCCGCCGGAGAGGAAGGCACCCACCGAGGCGCCGTCGAGTTCGCGTTCGACGGCGGACTTGATCAGCGTCTTGAAGGTGGCGGCGCTGCTGGCAAAATCCGCACTGGCGGGTTCGTCGAAGCGGGGCTGCCACCAGGCGACGAGCTGGGTGCGCTCCTTGTTGGCGCTCAGGCGGGCGCCCGGCTCGAGACGGAAGATGTCCTTGAAGATGGTGCCGGGCGCCGGGATCGCGTGGAAGTACAGGTAGTCGAACACGCCCTGGCGATCGATCTCGCGGCGCAGCGCGGGCACTTCGTTGGCCTTGTCGGCAAAGCTCAGGCGGCGGCCTTCGCTGGCGTAGCAGAAGCCGTAGGTGTTGAAGCGGTCGGAAGCCAGCCCGAGGTGGCCCTTGGCGAGATCGATCCACAGCAGCGCAAAACGCCCTTCGAGGCCAGCGATGAAGGCGTCCGGCGATTCGCAGAGCTGGGCGATCGCGGCGGTCCAGCCGTCCTGCGCGACACGGCGGCCGAGGGCTGCATCACGAAATCGCGGCTCGCCCTGCAGCAGCATCAGCTGCGCGCCATTGGCAAAAGCCGCCACGCGGGTGCCGTCGTGCTGAAGTTGAAGGCCCGGCAGCGAGATGTCCCGGAGGTCGAGCCGGTCAAAATTCTGGTTGCGGTCGAGGGTGTCGAAATCGATAAAGCCGCGGATCATGGATATGCTGCGCTCTCGGAGTAAGTTCGGGTCGCTGGAAACGGGAAGGCAACCGGCATGTTGATGGAAGTCGGGTAAGGTTATCCTCGCCGGATTTGACTGGCGCGGACAAAGTTGTCGGCCGAGGAAAAAATATCTGGCCCGAAAGGCTGAATCCAGTCGCAGCGGCGTGCAATGCCGCGCGTCCCCGCTATTTCAAAGCCCGCGAAGGGTAGCAAATGATCATGATGTTGGCACGCTCACGTAACCGTTTTTGTTGATTTGGTCTAAAGCCGCCCGACGTTCCGGTTTTGTCCGTGGGCGGCAGGCGGATCCGGCTGGGCGGTGGGTCGGCAGCCCGGCATGGCGAAAGGCGCGCAAAACGGGGGTGGCTATACAAAAAGATGGTTTTGAATTAGGATGATACGTTGTTACTGGATACCAAACGGCGGCGTGAGCTGCCGTTTCGCCTTTTTGTCGGGCGGGCTTTTCGCCGGGAGCGTCTGACAGACCCGCCCACTTGCCTGACGGCACCATAATGAAGAACGAGTGCCATGAACGCACCGAGACACTACCTACAGTTCAAAGATTTCACTCGCGCCGAGTACGACTATCTCTTTGCCCGCACCCGCTGGATCAAGGAGAAGTTCAAGCGCTACGAACCCCATCACCCGCTGTTCGACCGGACGCTGGTGATGATCTTCGAGAAGGCCAGCACGCGCACGCGGTTGTCCTTCGAGGCGGGGATGCAGCAGCTCGGCGGCTCGGCCATCTACCTCAACACGCGTGATTCCCAGCTCGGCCGCGGCGAACCCGTCGAAGACGCCGCCCAGGTGATCTCTCGGATGAGCGACATCGTGATGATCCGCACCTTCGAGCAGTCGATCATCGAGCGCTTCGCCGAATACTCCCGCGTGCCGGTGATCAACGGCCTCACCAACGAATTCCACCCCTGCCAGATCCTGGCCGACATCTTCACCTTCATCGAGCATCGCGGCTCGATCCAGGGCAAGACGGTGGCGTGGGTCGGCGACGGCAACAACATGTGCAACACCTGGCTGCAGGCGGCCGAGCTGCTGGATTTCAAGGTCCACGTCTCGACGCCGCCGGGCTACGAGTTCTGCCCCGAACTCGCCGGTGTGCAGGGCTCCGACCACTTCGTGCGCTTCGCCGATCCGATGGACGCCTGCCGTGGCGCCGACCTGGTGACCACCGACGTGTGGACCAGCATGGGCTTCGAGGCCGAGAACGACGAGCGCATGCGTGACTTCGCCGACTGGCGGGTCGACGCCGACATGATGCAGGTGGCCAGCCCTGACGCGCTGTTCATGCACTGCCTGCCGGCCCATCGCGGCGAGGAAGTCACGGCCGAAGTCATCGACGGCCCGCAGTCGGTGGTGTGGGACGAGGCCGAAAACCGCCTCCACGCCCAGAAGGCCCTGATGGAATTCCTGATGATCGGCAAGGTCGAAAACGACTGACACCGAAATACGACAAGATTGATTCAAGACTCATCTACTCATTAGCAGAAAGCAGGACATGAGCGACGTTAATAAAGTGGTGCTTGCCTACTCGGGCGGGCTGGATACCTCGGTGATCCTCAAGTGGCTGCAGGACACCTATCAATGCGAAGTGGTGACCTTCACCGCCGACCTCGGCCAGGGCGAAGAGCTCGAACCCGCCCGCGCCAAGGCGCTGCAGTTCGGCATCAAGCCGGAGAACATCTTCATCGACGACCTGCGTGAGGAGTTCGTCCGCGACTTCGTCTTCCCGATGTTCCGCTGCAACACCGTCTATGAAGGCGAGTACCTGCTGGGCACCTCCATCGCCCGTCCGCTGATCGCCAAGCGCCAGATTGAGATCGCCCGCCTGACCGGCGCCGACGCTGTCTCCCACGGCGCGACCGGCAAGGGCAACGACCAGGTCCGCTTCGAGCTCGGCTACTACGCGCTGATGCCCGGCGTGAAGGTCATCGCCCCGTGGCGCGAATGGGATCTGCTGTCCCGCGAAAAGCTGCTGGCCTACGCCGAGAAGAACGGCATCCCCATCGAGATGAAGCACAAGCAGGGCGGCTCGCCCTACTCGATGGACGCCAACCTGCTGCACATCTCCTTCGAAGGCCGTCACCTGGAAGACCCGTCCGCCGAGGCCGAGGAATCCATGTGGCGCTGGACGGTGTCCCCGGAAGCCGCGCCGGATGCCGCCGAGTACGTCGATCTCGAGTTCGAGAAGGGCGATCTGGTCGCCATCAACGGCACCCGCATGAAGGCCCACGAACTCCTCGCCAAGCTCAACGAGCTGGGTGGCAAGCACGGCATCGGCCGCCTCGATCTGGTCGAGAACCGCTACGTCGGCATGAAGTCCCGCGGCTGCTACGAAACCCCGGGCGGCACCATCCTGCTGCGCGCCCACCGCGCCATCGAGTCCATCACCCTCGACCGTGAAGTCGCCCACCTCAAGGACGACCTCATGCCGCGCTACGCCAGCATGATCTACACCGGCTACTGGTGGTCGCCCGAGCGTCTGGCGCTGCAGGCCCTGATCGACCAGACCCAGCAGACCGTCAATGGCTGGGTCCGCATCAAGCTCTACAAGGGCAATGTGATCGTCGTCGCGCGCGATTCCAAGACCGATTCGCTGTTCGACCCGACCATCGCCACCTTCGAAGACGACCAGGGCGCCTACAACCAGAAGGACGCCCACGGCTTCATCCGTCTCAACGCGCTGCGCATGCGCATTGCGGCCAACGCGAAGAACAAGCGGGGCTGATCGGCCGGCATGGATCCCAACGACGTATTCGTCTTCGGGCTGACCGTCGCAGAGTTCGAGGAAATCTCCCTCAAGGTCTGCGTCGGCGGCCTGATCGCCTACATGGTCTTCATCATCGGCCACCTCGCCTGGGAATCCAAGGCTGGCAAGTATGGTGCGATCTGGATGTTCGTCGGGTTGGGGGTCGGCTTCATCGGCTTCATGGCCAAGGGCATCATCCAGCGGCTGCTCGGCATCGAATAACCTCAACTTTTGTAGTGACAAAATGACCCAGTCTGCACAATTCGACGGCGTTTCCGTCGTCAAGCAAGCCAACGTATATTTCGACGGCAAGTGCGTCAGCCACACCGTCCTGTTCGCCGATGGCAGCAAGAAGACCGTCGGCGTGATCCTGCCGGCCAGCCTGACCTTCAACACCGGCGCTCCGGAAGTCATGGAAACCGTGGCCGGCGCCTGCCGTTATCGCCTGAAGGGCGAGACTGAATGGAAGACCTCCGCCGCTGGTGAGAGCTTCAACGTGCCGGGCGACTCCAGCTTCGACATCGAAGTGACGGGCGAGCCCTACCACTACGTCTGCTACTTCGGCTGAACGGGAGTCGATCATGCCGTCCTTCGACATCACCTCCGAAGTCGACATGGTTGCCCTGCGTAACGCCGTCGAGGGCGCCAATCGCAAGATCACCGGCCGCTACGACTTCAAGGGCAGCGACGCGCGGGTTGAGCAGACCGAAAAGCTGCTCACCCTGCACGGCGACAGCGATTTCCAGCTCGAACAGATGCTGGCGATCCTGCTGCCCGAGATGACCGCCAAGAAGATCGACGTGCGCTGCCTCAAGCATGGCGACGTGCAGAAGGTGGGCGGCAACAAGGTCAAGCAGGAGCTCACGGTCCGCGTCGGTATCGAGCAGGAGCAGTCCAAGAAGATCGTCAAGCTCATCAAGGACAGCAAGCTGAAGGTTCAGGCCAGCATCCAGGGCGAAGCAGTGCGGGTGAGTGGTGCCAAGCGTGACCTCCTGCAAGACTGTATTGCCCTGGTTCGCAAGGAAATTGCGGACTATCCTTTGCAGTACGGCAACTTCAGGGATTGATTTGCAGCCATGAACATCGCTTCGGTCGCCACGACCTCGCAGGTTCAGCCGCAGGACACCGTGTCGCTGGTCATGCTGCGCAAGCAGCTCGATCTGCAGCAGGCCAATGCAGCCCAGTTGATTGCGACGCTGCCCCAGCCGGCCACCGCGCCGGATCCGACGGCAACAATCGGCGGACGCATCAACACCTACGCGTGAAACGTTCTCGCGGCATAATTGAAACCAGCCTCCGGGCTGGTTTCTTTTTTGTTGGCCCGTGAAAAAGGGAAGGGTGGTCCGATTTGGTCGTGCGTCTTCCATCTGTTTTTGTGATGATCGTCAAATGATCGAATCACTTCGGCAAATGAAAATCCGGTGTCCAGCCTTGCTGGGCGTCTTCGTTGCAGCGCTGGCGAGCGTGCCCGCAGAAGCAACGGATGTGGCGCTGGCCGGCGTTTTTCCGGGCAAGGCGCTGATCGTCGTGAATGGCGGTGCGCCCCGGTCGGTGGGCGTGGGCACGAACTCGCCTGACGGCGTGCGGGTCATCAGCGTCGATTCCGATGGAGCGACGCTTGAGTTCGACGGCGGGCGGCATCGGCTGGTGATCGGTCAGCGGGCGGTGCATGTCAGCGGAGCCGGGGCGGTCGGTCGGGCGCCGAACGTGGTCATCCAGGCCGACAGCGGGGGGCAGTTTCATACACCGGGTTCGATCAACGGCGCCCAGGTGCGCTTCATTGTGGATACCGGCGCGACCTTCGTCTCCCTCGGGCGCAGTGACGCCCTCAAGGCCGGGATCGATTTCACCAAGGGCGAGCCCGCGCTGATGCAGACCGCCAACGGCACCGCGCGGGCCTGGCGGGTCGTGCTGGATACGGTTCGCGTGGGCGACGTGACCCTGCGCAACGTCGATGGTGTCGTGCATTCGGGCGAGTTGCCTTTCGCGCTCCTCGGCATGAGTTTTCTCAATCGCATGGAGATGCGGCGGGACGGCCCCGCGCTCCAGCTGCGTCAGCGTTACTGATGGTCTGATCTCATGAGTGGTCTGAAATCCCCCCCGCAGTTCTCTGCCGACTGGCTGCGCCACCGCTTTGCCGACGACAAGGGGTTCGATTCGCCGGAGGAGGAGGGGATTCCGTCCGGCCCGTTGCGTCCGGCTGCAGTGCTGGTGCCCATCGTGCTCCGCGAGCCGGAACCCACGCTGCTCCTCACCCGCCGCACCGATCATCTGCACCATCACCCGGGGCAGGTGAGCTTTCCGGGCGGGCGTGTCGAGGAGCAGGACACCTCGCCGATAGAAACCGCCCTGCGCGAAACGGAAGAGGAGATCAGCCTCGCCCGGCGCCATGTCGAGCTGCTCGGCTGCTTGCCTCAATACCGTACCGGCACGGGCTTCGACGTGACGCCCGTGGTCGGGCTCGTCACGCCGCCCTTCGAACTGTCACCCGATGCCTTCGAGGTCGCCGAGGTGTTCGAGGTGCCGCTGTCGTTTCTCCTCGACGAGGCCAATCACCACCTGCATCGGGTGGAGGTGCGCGGCAAGCTGCGCGAGTACTACGCCATGCCCTATGGCGATTACTTCATCTGGGGTGCGACGGCAGGGATGATCGTCAGTCTGTATCGATTCTTCCACCGTTGAGCGAACGGCATTTGTGTTGGGTGCGTTTGGTGGTATCTTGAGCAACCCCCAATAGGCCTGAACTTCGAGGGCTTTCAAAAAGCCCCCCGCCGCATGACCCTGTTTTCGCTGATCGTCGCCCTGCTCATCGAGCAACTTCGTCCGCTCTCCGTCGAGCGTTTCGTCCAGGCGCCCCTCAAGGCTTTTGCGCGTTTTCTTGAAGACCGTTTCAACGACGGTGAAGCCCGCCACGGTGCCGTGGCGTGGTGGGTCGCGATCCTCTCCGTCTGTTTCGCCTCGGCGCTGGTTTACTTCGTGCTGTGGAACGTCCATTTCGTCCTGGCGCTGGCCTTCAATGTGGTCGTGCTGTACCTGACGATGGGCTTCCGGCACGTCAGCCACTATTTCACCGACATCCAGCTGGCGCTACGGATGGGCGAGCTGCCCCGCGCACGACAGCTGATCAGCGAGTGGCGTGGCCGCTCTCACGACGAATCCAGCTCCAGCGAAGTCGCCCGGCTGGCCATCGAAGAGGCGCTGATCGCGTCTCACCGCAATGTCTTCGGCGTGATCTTCTGGTTCATTCTCCTGCCTGGCCCGAGCGGCGCCTTGCTCTATCGCCTGGCGCGCTTCTTCGATCAGGAGTGGGGCTGTCGCAGTGGTGGGCTTGATTTCGGCGACTTCGGCGAGTTCTCCCGAAAGGCCTGTGCCACCCTCGACTGGCTGCCCGTGCGCCTCTCCGCCGCGGCGTTCTCGATCGTCGGTGACTTCGAAGATGGCGTCTATTGCTGGCGCGCGCAGGCCAGTCAATGGAAGGACAAGGCTTCCGGTATACTGCTTTCCAGCGGGGGAGGGGCGCTTGGCGTCCGCCTCGGCATGCCGATCTTCGAATCCGGCGAAGTAGTTGAACGTCCTGAAATGGGAATCGGCGATGATGCGGACGCCGATTTCATGCAAAGCACTATCGGCTTGGTCTGGAGAACGCTTGTGCTGGTGTTTCTTGTGCTGGCACTGCTGAGCGTGGCAAGGATGGGTTGGTAATTTCCCGTAGTAATTGAGAGGAGGAATAAATATGGCTAATCGTGAAGTTGTGGTTCTGAGCGCTGTCCGTTCTGCCATCGGTGCCTTCGGTGGCGCGCTCGCTGACTTCGATACCAGCGAACTCGCCGGCATCGTGATGAAGGAAGCGGTTGCCCGCTCCGCCGTTGATCCCCAGCTGATCAACTACGTCACCGTGGGCACCACCATGCCCACCGACTCCCGTTACGCTTACGCTTCCCGCGTCGCCTCCATCCAGGCCGGCCTGTCGATGGACTCCGTTGCCATGCAGGTCAGCCGCCTGTGTGCCTCCGGCCTCCAGGGCATCGTCACCACCGCCCAGAACATCCTGCTCGGTGATGCCGATTTCGGTATCGGCGGCGGCGTCGAAGTCATGTCCAAGGCTGCCTACCTGATGCCCGCGCTGCGTTCCGGCGCCCGCATGGGTGACACCAAGGCCATCGACTCCATGGTTGCCGTGCTGACCGATCCGTTCGGCGTTGGCCATATGGGCATCACCGCTGAAAACCTGGCGACCAAGCACAACATCTCCCGCGAAGAGCAGGATGCGTTTGCCGTCGAGTCCCAGCGTCGCGCTGCCGCTGCCATCGACGAAGGCCGCTTCAAGTCCCAGATCGTTCCCATCGTCAAGCAGACCCGCAAGGGCGAAGTGGTGTTCGACACCGACGAGCACGTGAAGCGTGGCACGACCATGGAATCGCTGACCAAGATGAAGCCCGCCTTCAAGAAGGATGGCACCGTCACCGCTGGTAACGCTTCCGGCATCAATGATGGCGCCGCCTTCTTCGTGCTGGCCGATGCCGCCGCCGCTGCCAACGCTGGCTACAAGCCGATGGCTCGCCTCGTTTCTTACGCCGTTGCCGGCGTGCCGAACGACATCATGGGCGAAGGCCCGATCCCGGCCACCAAGCTGGCGCTCAAGAAGGCTGGCCTGACCCTCGACCAGATGGACGTCATCGAGTCCAACGAAGCCTTTGCCGCGCAAGCCCTGGCTGTGTCCAAGGTGCTCGGCCTCGATCCGGCCAAGACCAACCCGAACGGCGGCGCGATCGCCCTCGGTCACCCGGTCGGCTGTTCCGGTGCCTTCATCGCCACCAAGGCGCTCTACGAACTGCAGCGCACCGGCGGTCGTTACGCCCTGGTGACGATGTGTATCGGCGGTGGTCAGGGTATCGCGACCATTTTCGAACGCGTCTAAACGCTTCGGAATAGCTGCCCTCGAGGCCCTGCCGCAAGGTGGGGCCTTGTTGTTTCAAGAAAGTTGTACAAATAGCAAGCAAAATGCTTGTCAAGCCATCGGGGTTTCCCATACAATCCATGGCTTTACTGCATTTCTTTCAGGATTACTAAAAGATGGCCAATTCGGCACAAGCCCGTAAGCGCGCCCGTCAAGCTGTCAAGGCCCGCGCCCTCAACATGAGCCTGCGTTCGCGTCTGCGCACTGCCATCAAGGCTGTCCGCAAGGCGGTCCTCGGCGGTGACAAGCAAGCTGCTCAGCAAGTGTTCGTCGCTTCCCAGCGCACGATCGACAGCATCGCTGACAAGAAGATCATTCACAAGAACAAGGCCGCTCGTCACAAGAGCCGCCTGTCCGCCGCCGTCAAGGCGATGGGCGCAGTTGCTGCTGCTTAAGTTCGCGTGAGCTTGCTGCCGCCAGGTGCGGCAGTTTGCCAAAACAAAAAGGACCGCATTAGCGGTCCTTTTTGTTTTGGCTACGCCGAACAACCTTCAACCCCCGGGCGCCTTGCGAAACATCAAACTAGACACTGACGAACGCCAGATGACGCATTTACGCTGGTTTGTCCCTTGACACCGCGTTTTTTCGCGCGTTATATAACTGCCACAACTTGGGCGCTCGTGCGAGAGCCGAATATCGCGCCAGCATTCGATGTCAGAGTTTCCTGTTTGTTAAATTGTATAACGAGGGGGCTGATGTGAACAAATCCGAATTGATTGATCAGATTGCTGAGAGCGCAGATATTCCGAAGGCGACGGCAGGTCGGGCACTCGATGCCACGATCGCCGCAGTCAAGCAGGCGCTCAAGAAGGGCGGGAGTGTGACCCTCGTCGGGTTCGGCACTTTCCATGTGGGCAAGCGCGCCGCTCGTACCGGACGAAACCCGCGTACCGGAGCGAGCATCAAGATCAAGTCCGCCAAGATTCCCAAATTTAGGCCTGGCAAAGCACTGAAGGATGCGCTAAACTGATGGGCTGTTGCTATCGCTGGCTTTGCAGCGATTGAGCGGGTGCTTAGCTCAGTTGGTAGAGCGTCGCCCTTACAAGGCGAATGTCGGCGGTTCGACCCCGTCAGCACCCACCATCCAACCCGGATGGCCTGCCCAGATTTGGAGTGGTAGTTCAGTTGGTTAGAATACCGGCCTGTCACGCCGGGGGTCGCGGGTTCGAGTCCCGTCCACTCCGCCATATTTGTCACTGCCGCAAGGTGTGATGAACGAAAAAAGCCACGTGTGTGGCTTTTTTCGTTTCGATTTCAAGTCGCTTCGTCGCGTAACTCCCGCATTGTCAGCAGCCTCCGAGGATTCAGCATGTTTGACGCCGTACGCAACAACAAGAAAATCGTTCAGGTGTTCCTCTTACTGATCACGCTCCCGTTTGCTTTCTGGGGCGTTGATTCCTATGTGAAAAACGCGGGGCACGGTGGCGAACTGGCGTCGGTTGGTGGTGTGGCGATCACCCCGGCCGAATTCCAGCAGGCGCAACGTGAACAGCAGGAACGGATGCGCGGTGCGCTCGGCGCAAACTTCAACCCCGCGATGATGGAAACGCCGGAGGCCAAGCGGGCGGTTCTCGACAACCTCGTCAATCAGCGCCTGCTCGCACTCGACGCAGCGAAGATGCGCCTGCGGGTTCCGGACGAGCGTGTGCGCAGCACCATCGCCGGCATTCCCGCCTTTCAGGAGAACGGGCATTTCTCGCTGCCGCGCTACGAGGCGATGCTGAAGGCGCAGGGCATGACCCAGGCAGTCTTTGAATCGCGCCTGCGTCATGATCTGGTGCTGCAACAGGTGCTGGGTGCAGTGGCGGAGGGCGTGATGGTGCCCCGGGCGTCCACCGAGCAGGTGTTTGCGGTGCAGCTGGAAGAGCGCGTGGTCAGCGAAAGCCGGTTCGCCGCGCCGCAGTACGTTTCGGCCGTGAAGCTCGCCGATGACGCTGCGCAGAAATACTACGACGCCAACCGCAAGCAGTTCGAGGTGCCGGCCCAGCTGCGTGCTGAGTACATCGTGTTGAGTCGTGATGCCGTGGCTGATCAGCTGGCGATCACCGATGCCGACATCCGCAAGGAATACGATGCCCACCAGGACAAGTTCCGCCAGGGCGGCGAGCGTCGGGCCAGTCACATCCTGATCCAGGCCGACAAGGACGCGGCGGCTGATGTGGCCAAGGCTGCGCGGGAGAAGGCGGAAGGCCTGCTCAAGCAGATCAAGGCCAATCCGGCGGATTTCGAGAAGCTGGCCAAGGCCAACTCGCAGGATCCTGGCTCGGCGGAGAAGGGTGGGGATCTCGGCTTCTTCGCCCGCGGCTCGATGGTGAAGCCCTTTGAGGATGCCGTCTTCAGCATGTCCAAGGAAGGCGAAGTGTCGGGTGTCGTGCAGTCCGACTTCGGTTTTCACATCATCAAGCTCACCGGCGTGAAGGCCGAGAAGGTGCGCGCATTCGATGAAGTGAAGGGTGAGATCGCCGCCGAACTCAAGCGCACCGAGGCTGCCAAGAAGTTTGCCGAGCTGGTAGAAGGTTTCAGCAACACCGTTTATGAGCAGGCGGACAGCCTCAAGCCGGCGGCAGACAAGTTCAAGCTGGCCATCAAGACGACCGACTGGGTTGCTCGTAACGGTAAGTCAGCAGCGCCGTTCGACAACGAGAAGCTGCTGGGTGAACTGTTCTCTGACGACGCGGTAAAAAACAAGCGCAACACCAACGCGGTGGATGTGGGCAACGGCATGCTGGTCGCCGCCCGGGTGGCCGAGTTCAAGCCGGCGTCGCTGCAGGCCTTCGAAGAAGTGAAGCCCGCAATCGAGAAGGGCCTGTCCATCGATGAGGCAGTCAAGCTTGCGGAGAAAGATGGCGAAGCCAAGCTTGCCCAGCTGACCAAGGGCGAAGCGGTCGAGCTCCAGTGGAGCCCGGCGCGTACCGTCCAGCGCACGATGCAGGGCGTGCCGCCGGAGATCATGCGGGCGGTGTATCGCGCCCCGAGCGACAAGCTGCCTAGCTACGTGGGCGTGAAGCTCCCCAACGCCGGTTACTCCCTGTTCCGCATCGAAAAGGTGAGCCGCCCGGCCGCGCCCAGCCAGGATGATCCGCGCCTGGCTGCCATCAAGCAGCAATACGCCCGCGTGATGGCAGAGCAGGATTTCGGTGCCTACGTGGCCATGCTGCGCAAGCGCTACAACGTCAAGGTGAACACCGAGGCGCTGGAGGCGGCGAAGGAGCGCTGATTCAATACCTGTTGCTGGTCTGCCGAGCATCCATCAACAGGCCTCGCACATTACGACAGACGATGCTTGTCGACCTGATTGGTCGGCAAGCATTTTTTTTGGCCGCGAGAACTGCAATAGGCACGAGATCGCCGGGTGGCAGGGATTAACGGCATGCGGGGATGGGGGTTTCTTGCCGGACAAAAAAAACCTCCTGCCGAGGCAGGAGGTTGAAGATGGTGCGTGCTGTGTTGTGGATCAGTCTTGCATACTGAACACCTCAGACGGCGATCTCACCACCGTTGGTACGCGTGATCACGATGGTCGCGGAGCGGGGGCGGCGGGTCGAGCTTGCGTCGGTCTGGCTTGAGGGCCAGGCGCTGGTCGGTGTCGTGATGCTGCCTTCCTCGCCAGGGTGCTGGATATTGACGAACATCGTCTTGCGGTCCGGAGTCATTGCGATGCCGGTGATCTCGCACTCCTTCGGGCCGACCAGGAAGCGGCGGAGCGTTGCACTGCTCGCGTTGGCTCCCTTGATGGTGGCAGTGCCGCCGGCAGCGACCGCTGCAGTGCCATCGCCCACCTTGCCGGGAATCGCCGCCAGCATCATGCAGTTGGTGACATCGGTGTAGGCGCCATCATCGGTTTGGATCCACAGCATGCCGTTGCGGTCGAACCACAGGCCGTCCGGGCTGGAGAAGTCGTTGATGTCGGTGAGGCCCGAGAGGTTCACATCGGCAGCGGCCGCTGCTTCAGCGCCAAACAGGTAGATGTCCCAGGCAAAGGTGGTTGCGGCGGGATCGGCGCCGGCTTCGCGCCAACGGATGATGTGCCCGTTGGGGTTGCCCTTCTGAGAGGTGGTGCCGTTCTTCAGATCCTCGTAGTAACGGGGGTTGGCGGTGTCCGGCTTGAGCTGGCTACCGCTGGGTGTGGCGGTGGGGGCCACCCGGTTGCTGTTGTTGGTGAGGGTCATGTA
The DNA here is from genome assembly GCA_023150095.1 of Zoogloea sp. Classification (GTDB taxonomy): domain Bacteria; phylum Pseudomonadota; class Gammaproteobacteria; order Burkholderiales; family Rhodocyclaceae; genus Zoogloea. The sequence goes on from JAKLLO010000059.1 coordinate 41,280, forward strand.
GACCTCGCCATTGACCGGATTGACTGCGCCCCACTCGGGACGGTCCATCTTGGTGGCACCAACCGAGTCACCCGCCAGACGCGCATGAACCAGTACGTCAGCCTGGTCGGCGAAGGCGTAGGTTGCATTGCTGGCGTCCAGGCCGTTCTTGCCGTAGGTGAGTTCGATCCAGTTGCCAGTGCCGTCGGCGTTGAACCGGGCGACGTAGAGGGTGCCTTCGTCCATGTACTTGGCGCCGGCTGTCATGCCCTTGCCCACGTCGGCGGTGTCCCACAGGGCCTTCGAGACGAACTTGTAGATGTACTCGTTACGGGAGTCGTCGCCCATGTAGAAGACGACAGGCTTGCCCGCCACCGCGTTGCACGGCCAGCAGCCTTCGTGGGCGAAGCGGCCCAGTGCAGTGTGCTTGACAGGCGTGGAGGTCGGGTTGAACGGATCAATTTCCACAACCCAGCCGAAGGTGTTGAAGACATTCCGATAGTCGTCGGCGGCGGTGGCACCGGTCACCGAGGCGCTCCAGCGGACGTACAGGTCGTCCGTGCCAGCAGTTTCCCAGAAGTACGGGCTCTTGCGCCCCTGGGTCATGCCATAGCGGTTGAGGCCGGTGATTTCCTTGGCGCTGCGGCTGGCATTGTCGCCGGTGGCGCGGCTGATGACGTTGGTGAAGTTCTCTTCGCAGGTGAGATAGGTTCCCCACGGGGTGTAGCCGTTGGCGCAGTTGTTGTTGGTGCCACGGGTAGCGGTGCCGTCGGCCGAGTATTTGGTCTTCAGCAGGCTGGAAGCCCGCGCCGCGCCGCCGAAATTCATCGGCGTGGCCGACGTGATGCGGCGGTTGTAGGTCGAAGTCCTGACGACAGTCATGGCGTTGCCGCTGCTGCCACGCCGGATCTCGCAGACGCTCACGCCGTGGGCGTTGATCTCCTTGTCCACTTCGGAAGCGGTGCGATTGGCGCCGGCAGTGCGGCCGCTCGGGTGAAGCACGAAGGGGCCGACCACGTATTCGTGGTTTACGCACAGCAGACCACGATCCGAGCGGTCGGCCTGATAGGCGCCCGCATCCGACAGACCAAAGTAGTGCATGCCGTCGTGGCCGTCACCGATCCGACGATTGTAGGAGTCGGCCGTCTCGGAGCCATTGTTGGCCCAATCAGCATCGGTAGCGGTCAGGGGATCGCCGAGGGCATGAAGGATGCTGACCTCGTAGCCGGCCGGCAGGGTGACCACGTCGTTCTTGTTCTTGGCGACCGCCTCGAAGCCGAGACTCAGCGTGGAGTCGCCAGACGTGGAACTGCTGCCGCCGCAGGCGCTGAGGCCAAGGCTGCCAAAGAGCGCGGATGTGGTCGCTGCAATTCCGCCCTTGAGCACCCCGCGACGGCTCAGGCGAACCGCGATGATGTCGTCGATATGGGCGTTGAGGGATGTGTTGGTGCTTTCGCCATCATTCATCGGTGTCGGGGCGGTGACAGGCTTCGTGCTCATGGGTACAAATCTCCAGTGGGGCTGCGATCAAGGCCTGAATCTTGCGTCGTCGACGTGACAAGCTGATTAACGTGCGATGTCCCCCCAATGCCCCGGATCGATGGTGCTGGCTTCCCCGGCCAGATCGCCGTCACCGGTTCTACGGTTTGCGACGTCGGTGATGCAACCGCGTGTCTCCAGCTTCCCTCATGCGGCGCGGAACATCAAAACTTTGGGTGCTGCGTTTGAACAGCGAAGATGTTCAGCGTCTTGGCTGGAATGCGTGAGATCCGCTCCGTGTCGGACGGTGTGGTCCTGGACACATCAGCTGATGCAGTCAGATGGATCATCTGTGTGGTTGGCGGGCGGGGGGCCGTTCGCTGTGGCGCAGACCAGGGCGAGAAATCGACCGATGCGCCATCGGGTTGATCGAGGCAGCGCGTCCGGTCTGTGGCCCCAAACAAAAACGGCACCCGAAGGTGCCGTCTTCAAACTGCTGGCAAGCGAAGATTACTTCTTGCCGCCGCCCATCTTGGTGAAG